>JBKJTB010000177.1:0-25099 GCA_046594305.1 Devosia sp.
GCTGGAACCCGTAGTTTGCTACCATACCGGTCAGGCGTTCACTGATCCTCCGCAACCCACTAACATAGTCCGCAACGCCCGCCGGCAATCTGATTTCCACCGAACTGGTGTAGCCCCGAAAAATGGGTGGGACCGGCTCGTAACGAAAGCCAAAAGCTCCTTCCGCCCACTGCATCATATCATCGATGACTCCATCTAAAACTTCAGTACGGCAGCGGCCCTCCGCTGAAATACCATTGGCGTAGATTTTCACTTTATCGATGACAACGTCGTTGAAAATGCCGGTTGTGAACACAGCGCCATCAGGGTGCGAGTATTCCTCCTGATCCTGCGGTACACGCCAGAATCTATACCGTTCTTGAGCGGTTTTAATAAAGTCGGGGATGAACACCGGCGCTCCCTTGGCGGTAACGAACCGGGCAGCTGTAGATGCGAGTGGCTGTAACAGTTCCATTCAATGCACCATCGCAATCGGCTTTGGTTTTTGGTCTTCATCGCGTTTGAACAAGCTTGCGAGGTCCGGGCGTTCATGCAGATTACCGGCGAGCCAGTTGGATGGCTGTTGGTCCTGAGGGTTCGGCCTGATTATGGACCTAAGCGCAGGATTTTGTGCGGCAGCCCTTGAAAGACTTTCGAAGACTGTGTCGGGCTTAAGCCCATCTGGAGACATGTCAGCCATTTGTGCCAAGAACTCGGGGTAGGACACAAACCGCACCACGAGCGCGACGTCGCTGGCCTTAGCAATGTCTATGAGAGTTTGAACCGATGCCTTCCCAAGCTCCGGGTCTTCGAGACGTGAAACGACACTCTGCTTTTTGCCAGTCCGGCGGGCGAAATCTTCTTGGCTATCGCCGAACTTGTTTCGCAGTGCTCGAATTTGAAAGGCAACGCCTCCTCGGACCGTGGTTTCAAGATACCCATCGCGGTAGGCCTTCTTCGCAAACTTCGCGAGATTAGCTAGGACGTCTGCAAACGGGCGCATTAGCCATTCCTTGTTCGACCTGTTTCTTTCTCACTTTCGTAGTGGCGATAGGGTCCTTGTCAGGGCCGTACTTCTTATCTTTGTGCCAGGCCACCTGTGTGACGACGAACTCCCTTCGCGCCTCGCCGTAGTAGCCCCACACGCGCCACTTGGGGCTGCCCCTCATCCGGACTTCTACAACCACCCCGCCAATCACCTTTGTGTAGCCCGGATCATCCCAGACTGGCTGCTGCTCGATGATCCCGAAAACCGCGTCATGCTTACCTTGAAAGCCCGGCGTGGCATCGTACCACCGTTGCCAAAGGTTCGACGTCCCCTTCCCGTCTTCGTAGCATCTGTATGTCCAAATCGCCATAGCTTTTTTGCGATAATCGGTGTAAAGTCCGCGCCCCGATTCGACTGGAGCACGATTCCGATGACGTAGCGAATCCCTCAGACAAAGTGAAGCAAAATGCTTGACGCCAAGCATAAAAGTTCATATCTAGTGGGTATGAACACGCTCGACACAAAGACCCGCGCCGAAATCCTCGCCATGCTGGTTGAGGGCATGTCCATGCGTTCGGTCTCGCGCCTTAAAGGCGTGTCGATCAACACGGTGACCAAGCTGCTTGAGGACGCCGGGCGCATCTGTGCCGCATACCATTCCGCGACCGTCCAGAACGTCGCTTCAAAGCGTATCCAGTGCGATGAGATTTGGAGCTTCTGCTACGCCAAGGAAAAGAACGTCATGGCCGCCAAGGCCGCGCCGGATACCGCTGGCGACGTGTGGACGTGGACCGCGATTGACGCCGATAGCAAGCTGATCGTCAGCTACATGGTTGGCGACCGTGGCGCGTCGGCTGCTGAGTTTTTCATGCACGACGTTGCCTACCGGCTGGCGAACCGAGTGCAGCTCACCACAGATGGCCACAAGTCATATCTGGAAGCCGTCGAAGGCGCTTTCGGCGCGGACGTGGATTACGCCATGCTGGTCAAGATGTACGGCGGCACGCCGGGCCGTTCGCCTGAGGCACGCTATAGCCCGCCGGAGTGCATCGGTGCCAAGAAGGAGCCGATCAATGGCCGTCCCGATCCGGCGCACATCAGCACGTCTTATGTCGAGCGGGCGAACCTCACGATCCGCATGGGCAACCGTCGCTTCACTCGCCTCACCAACGGCTTCAGCAAGAAGATCGACAACCACATTCACATGCTCTCGATTTTCTTCGTTCACTACAACTTCTGCCGCATCCACAAGACGCTGCGCGTCACCCCGGCGATGGAAGCCGGGATTGCCGATACCGTCCGCGATATGGAATGGATCGTTGGGCTGGTGGACGCCAATGCCAAGAAGCCGGTTCGCCCCGTCACCTACAAAAAAGCGGCTCAAATTTCAAACTGAGACACTACCCAAAATATAGTTCGGTTGCCGCGCCTTTTGTCGTCTGCTTTGGTCCGAACTCTAGCAAGCGGAGGCGCGCATGCGGTTGTTGCGGTGGATCATCCTTGTCGTCGTGGTGGTGGGGGCGGGGATCGGCATTTACATGCTGACGCCGGTGACGGGGCCGGCGCGCGACCTGACGCTGGCCGGCGATGCGGAACATGGGGCGTATCTGATCCGGCTGGGCGGGTGCGTGACCTGTCACACCGATGCAAAGGCCGGCGGAGCTCAGCTCGCGGGTGGAGCCGGACTGCCGACGCCGTTCGGGACGTTCTATCCGCCCAATATCACCTCATCGAAGACGGCGGGGATCGGCAACTGGACGCTGGCGCAATTCTCCAAAGCCATGAGCGATGGCGAGGGGCCGCAGGGGCACCTTTATCCGGCGTTCCCCTTCGACAGCTACACGCTGATGAGCGACCAGGAGATCGCCGATCTCCATGCGGCGCTGCTGGTGACGCCGGCGATCGACGCGCAGTCCAAGGCGCACGAGGTCGGCTTCCCGTTCAACATCCGGCTGGCGATGGTGGGATGGAAGCATCTGTTCTTCAAGCCGCAGCGGTTCGTTGCCGATGCCAGCCAGAGCGACGCGTGGAACCGTGGCAAGTACATCGTGTTCGGACCGGGGCACTGCATCACCTGTCACAGTCCGCGCAATCTGCTGGGCGGGCTCGAGGCAGGCAAGGAGCTGTCGGGCAATCTTGCGGGCGGGCCGGGCGGCAAGGCGCCATCGATCCTCAAAGCCGACCTCGAAAAGCACGAGTACGATGTGGACGCGCTGGTGCAGACGCTCACCGACGGGTTTACGCCGGGGTTCGACAATCTCGGTGGCGCGATGGCCGAAGTGGTTCGCGATGAGACGTCGCAGTGGACCGACGATGATCGGCGGGCGGTGGCGGCGTATTTGCTGAGCGGGGTCAGGTAGGGCGGTCTTCGCGTCGCTTGCACCGCCCGCCGGAACGTCCTAACTGACGGCTCAGCCAAGGAGTTCGCCATGCCGCAAGATGTTGCTGCGCTTCGTGCCACGCTGTCGCTGGCGCCGGTTATTCCGGTGATTATTCTCGATGATGTGAGCAAGGCGCGGCCGCTGGCTGAGGCGTTGGTGGCGGGTGGGTTGCCGGTGCTCGAGGTGACGCTGCGCACCCCGCATGCGCTGCAGGTGATCGAGGCGATGGCCAAGGTTGCGGGTGCCGTCGTCGGCTCGGGGACGGTGCGCTCGCCGCTGCAGATGGGGCATTCGGTGGATGCGGGGTGCCAGTTCATGGTGTCGCCCGGCGCGAGCCCGCGGCTGCTCGAAGCGGCGGATGGATTTTCGATCCCGCTGCTGCCGGGGATCGGCACGCCGACCGAGGCGATGACGGCGAGCGAGCACGGCTACAATTTCCTCAAATTCTTCCCGGCCGAGGCGCTGGGCGGGGTCAAGGTGCTGAAGGCTTACGCGTCGCCGCTGAGCGACATCATTTTCTGCCCGACGGGCGGCATCGATATGGCCAAAGCCAGAGAGTATCTGGCGCTGCCCAATGTCATCTGCGTCGGCGGTTCGTGGGTGATGCCGCAGGACGCGATCGATAGTGGCGACTGGAAGCGCATCGAGGGGCTGGCGCGCGAAGCGGCGGCGCTGAAGAAGGCCGCCTGATGCCGAAGCGCGGGCCAGCGGGCCAGGAGCCTCCGGGTCTGACGCATCTGCGCGTTACATTTTCCGATGCATTCTATGTGGGCCCGGGGCGGGCCGATCTGCTCGAGGGCATTGCCGCGACCGGGTCGATCGCGGCGGCGGGCAAGGCCATGGGGATGAGCTACAAGCGGGCGTGGTCGCTGGTGCAGGCGCTCAATGAGGGTTTTGGGCGGCCGCTGGTCACCACCTCGCGCGGCGGTTCGGAGCAGGGAGGGGCGTCGCTGACGGAGGACGGCATTTTCGTGCTCGAGCGCTACCGGGCGATGCAGGACGCCACCCGCAAGGCGATTGCCGGAGACGTCGCGGCGGTGACGAAGAGCCTCGATATGGCCGGCCGGAAATAACGCTTGCCCACGGCGACGGGCTTTGCGAAAACCGATATAGTTTCCAAAACATATCGGAGCCCTCCATGCGTCTTTTGCGCCGTTCTTTCCTCGGTCTGGCGGTTGCCCTCTCGGCCGCGCTGACATTTGCCCCGGCCCAGGCCGGCACGGTCAATGCGGCCGTCGCCGCGAACTTCACCAAAGTCGCCGAGCAGCTTGGGGCCGACTTCAAGGCGGCCACGGGCAATGACGTGGTGTTCAGCTTCGGTGCGACCGGTGCGCTCTATACGCAGATCACCCAGGCGGCGGCGTTCGACGTGTTCTTCTCGGCCGATGCCAAGCGGACCAAGACCGCGATCGATGAGGGCTTTGGCGTTGCCGGCACGGACTTCACCTATGCCGTGGGCAAGGTGGTGCTCTATTCGCCGACGCTCGATGTGACCGACGGTGCGGCGGTGCTTGCGGCCAACGGGTTCCAGCACATCGCCGTCGCCGACCCCAAGACCGCGCCCTACGGTGCCGCCGGCATGGCGGTGCTTGAATCGCTGGGCCTGACGGCAGCCGTGACGCCCAAGATCGTCACCGGCGAGAACATCACGCAGACGCTGCAATTCGTCGATTCCGCCAGCGCCGAATTGGGTTTCGTGGCGCTGAGCCAGGTGATCGGCAAGCCGGCGACGCAGGTGTGGTTGCCGCCGCAGGACAGCTACCCGGCGATCAAGCAGAATGCGGTATTGCTCAAGGTCGGCGAGGCCAACGAGGCCGCGAAAGCCTTCCTCGACTATGTGAAGAGCGACGCTGCAATCGCGGTTATCAAAGCCGCGGGTTATGAGCTAGAATAGGATTCATGCCGACGCTCGATGAGATTTTGCCGCCGATCCTTTTGACGGCCGGACTCGCGAGCGTCACCACTCTCCTGCTGCTCGCGATCGGCACGCCGATCGCCTGGTGGCTGGCGCGGACCCGGTCGCGCTGGCGCGAGCCGATCGCGGCGCTGGTGGCGCTGCCGCTGGTGCTGCCGCCGACGGTGATCGGGTTTTACCTCCTTATTGCGCTCGGGCCGAACGGGCCGGGCGGCCCGATCGCCAACCTCTGGGGGGCGCGGACGCTGGCTTTCTCGTTCGAGGGGCTGGTGATCGGTTCCATCCTCTATTCGCTGCCGTTCATGACGCAGCCGATCCGGGTGGCCTTCGAGACGATGGGGACGGATCCGATCGAGGCAGCCGAGACGCTCGGGGCCGGCCGCTGGCAGACGTTCTTCCGCGTGATCGTGCCGGAGGCAAAATCCGGGTTTTTCACCGGCGTGATCCTGACTTTTGCGCATACGGTGGGCGAATTCGGCGTGGTGCTGATGATCGGCGGCAATATTCCGGGGGAGACGAAAGTGCTGTCGATCGCGATCTACGATTTTGTCGAACGCGGCGAATGGATCAAGGCGCACTGGGTGTCGGCGGGGATGGTGCTGTTCGCGTTCGTGGTGGTGACGGCGACGATGCTGCTCGACCGGCGGTTCGGGCGATTGACCGGTTGATTGTTCAGCGATCGATACGCTATCGCTGGTGAATGTCTCAGGATCTCGCGCGTATCCGCGCTTTCGTGCAGGTGTTCGATTCCGGCGGGTTTTCGGCCGCGGCGCGGCAGCATGGGCGGAGTAAGGCGCTGCTCAGCAAGTATGTGACCGATCTCGAGGATTACCTCGGGGTCCGGCTGATGAACCGGACGACGCGGAAGCTCAGCCTCACGGAGGCGGGCGAGGCATATTATCGCGAGGCGAGCCAGCTGTTGCAGCAGCTCGACGATCTGGACAATTCGATCCTCGACCAGACGGTGGCGCCACGCGGTCTGCTGCGTGTCTCGGCGGCCCGCAATTTCGGCGAGATGATCCTCGCGCCGGCGATCTTCGCGTTCCTCGCCGACCATCCGGATGTGACGCTCGACCTCCGGCTCGAGGACCGGTTCGTCGATCTGGTCGATGAGGGGATCGACGTGGCGCTGCGGATTTCGGCGGCGCAGGATTCCTCGCTGATCGCGCGAAAGATCTGCGACATGCAGCATTCGGTGGTGGCCTCGCCGGTCTATCTCGATGCGCATGGGACGCCCAACGCGCCCGAGGATCTGCGCAACCATTCCTGCGTCGTCGACACAAATCTCCAGGGGCAGGCGAACTGGCGCTTCGTCGACAGGGGGCAGACGGTATCGGTACATGTGCACGGCACGGTGCGGGTCAATTCGCCGTTTTCGGCGCGCGACGCGGCGCTGGCCGGCCTTGGGATTGCCCTACTTCCCGGCTATCTCGCCGATCCGATGATCAAGGCGGGCAAGCTGGTGCGCATCCTCGACGGCTACATGAACACGGGGTCGAGCCTGCAGGCGGTCTATCCGCACCGGCGGCATCTGGCCGGCAAGGTGCGCGCGCTGATCGATCATCTGGTCCAGTGGTTCGAAGTCCATCCGGTGAACTAAAACGGCATTTCGAAGCACGATTGCAGCGTTGATTCTGGGCGCGGCGCTGCTGCCGTCCGCAGCGCTGGCGCATCCGCACATCTTCGTCGACGCCAAGGCGACCATCACCTTCGACGATGCGGGGCAGGTGGTCGGCATCCACAACAGCTGGACGTTCGACGAGGCCTATTCGGCCTGGGCTATCCAGGGGCTCGACACCAATCTCGATGGCAAGGTCGCCCGCGAAGAACTGCAGCCGCTGGCCGACGACAACATGCAGGGGCTGAGCGAGTACGAATACTACACGTTCGCCGGCGAGGGGCCGGCCAATCTCAAATTTGCGTTCGGCAGCAACCCGACGATGGATTTTGCCGATGGGCGGCAGACGCTGAACTTCGACGTGGCGCTCGATACACCCTACGCGATCCGCGACCATCTCGAACTGGCGATCAACGATCCCGAATATTACGTCGCGATCACCTTCGCGAACGACGCGGCGATCACGCTGGTGAATGCGCCCGGCAATTGCAGCTTCACGCTCGAGGATCCCGAGCCGATGTCGGATGTGCTGCAGCAGCAGCTCACCGATCTCGGCCCGGATGTCACCAGGCTGCCGCCTGCCCTCGAGCAGCAGATGCGCGGCGTGCAGGGGGCGATTGTCGTCAACTGTCCCGGCGGCAGCGCGACGGGCAAGGCGGCAGCGCCGGTGGCGGTTGCTGAGCCGTCGACGGCACTCGATGCGGTGACGCAGATGGCCGAAGGCACGCCGACGATTGTGACCTCTGGGAACCGGCCGCTGGGTGGCCCGCCGCCGGAGCCGGGGCTGGTGCTGCCCAAGACCGGCATCCTCGGCTGGGTGTCGCAGCAGCAGGCAGATTTCTATCTCGCGCTCGTCAGTTCGCTCGATGCGTTGAAGCAGGACTGGACGGCGTTCTGGGTGTTGGGCGGGCTGAGCTTCCTCTACGGCATCTTCCACGCCGCCGGGCCGGGGCACGGCAAGGTGGTGATCGGGTCCTATGTGCTGGCCAACGAAGCGCAGGTGCGGCGCGGCGTGTGGCTCAGTTTTCTGAGCGCGATGCTGCAATCGCTGGTGGCGATCGCCTTTGTGCTGATCGCGGCGCTGGTGCTGGGCATGACCAGCATGGCGATGAACGATGCGGCGCACTGGATCGGCGTTCTGTCCTACGCGATGATCGTGCTGCTCGGGCTGTGGCTGATCGTGCGAAAGGTGTTTCGGCTGGGACACAATCACCACCACGTAGTGCCGGCCAAATCGATGCAGTCGCTGGCGCGGCAGCATCTGGGGCAGCCGGCCCACGCACTGGCCGCGGGCGGGCCATCCCTCACCCATTTCTCGGTGGCCAGTGGCGTCGATGCGTTCGGCCGGATGCCGGGTCATGCTCACTATGGACACAGTCATGGCGATGACGACGATCATGGGCACGCGCATGTGGTGATGCCCGGCCAGACCGCCGGCGGCTGGCGCGAACAAGTTGGCGTTGTGCTGGCGGTAGGCCTCAGGCCCTGTTCGGGGGCATTGATCGTCCTCGCCTTTGCGCTCAGCCAGGGGCTGCTCGTGGCGGGAATTTTCGCCGTGCTGCTGATGGGGCTCGGCACGGCGATCACGACGGGGTCGCTGGCGGCACTGGCTGCGGGTGCCAAGGGATTGGCGCGGCGTCTCGCGGGCGCCGACAATCCGGTGACGGGCGCGATCCTGTGGTGGGTCGAACTGCTTGCCGCCGTCGCCGTGCTCGGCTTCGGCGCGGTGCTGCTGCTCGCGAGCCTCTGATCAGGCCGCTTGCGCCGTTTCGGTCAGTTCGGCCGCGACGAGGAGGCGCTCCGAGGCGATACGGCTTTCTCGTTCAAACTGACGCTTGGCGGTGACTTCCCGGATCAGCCACGCGGCGATCAGCCGACGCGGGGCCATGATGCTGGGAAAAACCAGCTCGAGATCGAGCCGGAGGGCATAGGCCTCGGCCTGCTCATAGGTTTCGCGCAGATGTTCGGGCAGCAAGTTCCAGCGGCGCACCGCTTCCTGCTCTGCTTCCTGTTTGGTCATGGGCGGGCACCCCAATTGATCGTTCGTGACGCAACGAATAATCAACCATGCCGGCTAACCGCGCGTTAACGCTGAAGGCTGGGGGTTTCCGTAGAACCGGGTTCGATTTTTGCCGCTCAGGCGGCGACCGCCTGCATGGCCGCGCGCTCGAGGTTGCGCGCACTTGCAATCTCGCGGATCAGCCATGCGGCGATGAGCCGGTGCTTGCTCGAGACGGTGTAGAAGTCGAGCTCGACCTCGAGATGACCGGCAAAAACTTCGGCCTTATCGTAGGTCTCGCGCTGGGAGGGATGCAGGTCGTACAAGCGGCGGAGCGCTTCTTGTTCGGCCTGATGGCGGGTCAGTTGAAACACTTGGGCCTCGTCGGACTATGCAGCCCGACCTTCCGGCGAAGCGGTTAACCGATCGTTAACGCCGGCGGATATCCGCAGCTCATTCGGCGGCGTGCTGGTGCTGCTCGAGGTCGCGCACCAGCCAGGCTTCGATGACCTTGCGCTCGTTTCCCATGGTGCGGAAATCGAGCGCGTCGGCGAGGCCGGCGGCGAACACTTTGGCGTCTGTGTGGGTTTGACGTTCGTCTTCCGGTAGCAAGTGCCAGCGCCGGAGGGCTTCCTGGCAGGCTTCGTCCTTGGTCAATCTTCCCCGCAATCTGAGCCCCAACCTGAAACCCCTGCGGAGCGGATTTGGTTCCGGGCGAATCCTAGTTGCAAACGATTCGCATCTATGTTGTTGTTGCGAACGATTTGCATTTGCGCGCGTTGTCGCTAAGAAGGTACACCCAATGACCAGCGAGCCCATGGACACCACAGCCTCTCCTCGCCGGCCCGTCTGGCTGCGCGACAGCACCACCCCGCCCCTCGCCGATGTGTTCCGCTCGATCCCGGTGCGAGCCGGCGCGAGCGGCTGGCGCCGGTTCCTCGCCTTTGTCGGGCCCGGCTATCTCGTAGCGGTCGGCTACATGGATCCGGGCAACTGGGCGACCTCGCTCGCGGGCGGCAGCCAGTTCGGCTACGCCCTGCTGGCGGTTGCGCTGCTCTCCAACATCATGGCGATCATCCTGCAGTCGCTTTGCGCGCGGCTGGCGATCTCGACCGGCAAGGATCTGGCGCAGGCGTGCCGCGATGCCTTCCCGCGCTGGGTCGCCTGGCCGCTGTGGGCGCTGGCGGAACTCGCCATCTGCGCCACCGACCTCGCTGAGGTGATCGGCACGGCGATCGGGCTCAACCTGATCTTCGGCATTCCGCTCGAGATCGGCATCTTCATCACCGCGCTTGACGTGTTCCTGATCCTGTGGCTGCAGACCAAGGGCTTCCGCTGGATCGAAGCCTTCATCATCACCATGATGGGCGTGATCGCGCTCTGCTTTATCGTCCAGATCGCGATGGCGGACCCCGATTGGGGGCAGGTGATCCGCGGCTTTGCGCCGACCACCGACCTCTTCACCAATCCCAACATGCTGTATCTGGGGCTGGGGATTATCGGGGCGACGGTGATGCCGCATAACCTCTATCTCCACTCGGGCATCATCCAGACGCGCGCCTATGGCAGTACGGTGCCCGAGAAGAAGGAGGCGCTGAAATTTGCGACCATCGACTCGACGGTGGCGCTGATGTTCGCGCTTACCATCAACGCGTCGCTGCTGGTTCTTGCGGCAGCGACGTTCTACGCCAGCGGGCAGGTGGTCGATGACCTCAACGTCGCGCACGGGCTGCTCAGCCCGCTGCTCGGCTCGGCCATCGCGCCGGTGCTGTTCGGCGTTGCGCTGCTCTGCTGCGGTCTGAACTCGACGGTGACCGCGACCATGGCCGGGCAGATCGTCATGGAGGGCTTCATCGACATCAAGATGGCGGCCTGGGCGCGGCGGCTGGTGACGCGGCTCGTCGCCATTATCCCGGCGATCGCGGTAATCCTGATCGCCGGCGAAGCGCAACTGGGCAAGCTCCTGGTGCTGAGCCAGGTGGTCCTCAGCTTCCAGTTGCCGTTCGCCGTGATCCCGCTGGTGATGTTCACGGCGAGCAAGGGCAAGCTCGGTGAACTGGTGGCCCCGCGCTGGCTGACGTTTATGGCAGCACTGATCGCGACGCTGCTGGTTTCGCTGAATGCGAAGCTGATTTTCGACTTCCTGACGGGGGCTCTGTAGGTTTTCGTTTGTCGCGTTTCCGAACCGGAAAGCCGGGCCCACCTTTCCTGGAAACGCTCCGGGACCCGCGACAAAGCGGACCTTGCACCCAATCTTTTCAGGGCTATGGTGCGCGCGACTTAGAACCTTTCTAAACGCGCGCACCCCTGATGGCCGTCACCAAACCCGCCGATCACCCTCGCTTTCCAGCGCCCAAGATCGGCGTGCTGCTGCTCAATCTGGGCACGCCCGACGGCACCGATTACTGGCCGGTGCGGCGCTACCTCAGCGAGTTTCTGGGCGACCAGCGGGTGATCGAGACCAATCCCCTGATCTGGCAGCCGATCCTGCAGGGCGCGATCCTCAGTTTCCGGCCGCAAAAGAGCGGCGCCAATTACGCCCGCATCTGGGACAAGGTGGAGAACGACAGCCCGCTGCGGGTGATCACCAAGCGGCAGGCCGCGAAGCTGCAAGACCGGCTGGGCGACGGCGTGATCGTCGATTTCGCCATGCGCTACGGCAACCCCTCGACGGCCTCTCGGCTCGAGGCGCTGCAGCAGGCGGGATGCCAGAAGATTTTGCTGGCGCCGCTCTATCCGCAATATTCCGCGACAACCACCGCGACGGCCAACGACAAGGCGTTCGACGCGCTGAAGACGATGCGCTGGCAACCGGCGGTGCGGACGCTGCCGCCCTATTTCGAGGTGCCGGACTATGTCGCGGCGCTGGCCAAATCGATCGCCGATGGCGTGGCGACGCTGCCGTTCAGGCCGGACGTGGTGCTGACGTCCTATCACGGCATGCCGCAAGTTTATCTCGAGCGCGGCGACCCGTATTATTGCGACTGCCTCAAGACGACGCGGCTGGTGCGCGAGACGCTGGGCTGGAGCGAGGACAAGCTTAGAGTAACGTTCCAGAGCCGCTTTGGACCGACCGAATGGCTGAAGCCGTACACGGTGGACGTGCTGGGGGAGCTGGGTGCGGCGAAGAAAAAGATCGCCGTCGTGGCGCCGGCGTTCTCAGTCGATTGCATCGAGACGCTGGAAGAAATCGCGATCACCGGGCACGAGCAGTTCGTCGCGGCCGGCGGTGGGCATGACGACTACGCTTACATCCCGTGCTTGAACGACAGCGAACTGGGCATGGGCATGATCGAGGCGATCGTGCGCAATGAATTGATGGGGTGGATTTAGCGTACTGCGCTGGGGCTAGCCCCCACCCACCATGCTTCGCATGGTCCCCCCCTCCCCGATGGGAGGGATACGCCAGATTACTCCGCCTGAGTGGAGCCCATCCCTCCCATCGGGGAGGGGGGACCGGCGAAGCCGGTGGGTGGGGGCTGGCCTCGCTAGAGCTTATCCCCCGCGACGCTGCTCAGCATCGCCTTGGTGATCGACTGCGTCAGATCAAAATACTCAGGCCATGGATCCGGCCCCTGGGCCCGCGCGGCCGCCTCGCCCAGCGAGAACACGTTCGCGGCTTCGAGCGATCCCACCTCGTCCCACGACACCGGCGTTGCCACCGGGCAGCCGGGCTTGGCGCGGGTCGAGTAAGGCGACACTGCCGTGGCGCCGCGCTCATTGCGCAAATAGTCGACGAACATCTTGCCCTTGCGGGTGGCCTTGCGGATGTTGGCGGTGAAGCGGTCGGGCTCGTCGAGGGCGAGCTTTTCGGCGAACGTCCGGCAGAACAGTTTGATCTCGGGCCATTCGAGCGTGCGGCGCAGCGGCGCGATGACGTGGATGCCCTTGCCGCCGGTGACCATCGGGAAGCTCTGGAGGCCCCATTTGCCGAGGCGATCGCGAATGTCGATCGCGGCCTGCTTGGTGGCCGCGAAGTCGAGGCCCTCGTCCGGGTCGATATCGAAGATGATGCGGTCGGCATGCTCGAGCTTGTCGACGTGGCTGCCCCAGATGTGAAGCTCGAGCGCCGACATCTGGACGCTGGCCGCGAGGCCGGCGGCGGCGTCGATGTAAAGGTAGATGTCGGTGTCGCCGGTGGTCTCGGGAATCTTCACCTTCTTGAAGGCGTCGGGGAAGCCGCCGGAATCGTGCTTCTGGAAGAACGGCTTGGCGGTGCCGGTTGGGCGGCGCAGCAGCGACAGCGGGCGCTCGGCGGCGTGGCGCAGCGCCGGCCCGGACACGGCGTCGTAATAGGCAACGAGTTGCGCTTTGGTGATGTTGCCTTCGGGATAGACGATTTTGTTGGGGCTGGTGAGCTTGACGCCCAGCCGCTCGGCGGCGGCCATCCCCATCTCATCGGTGAACACCAGCGGCTTCACGTTTCTACCTCGTCCTGCCTTTGGGCTGGCCGCGGGTTCTGCGGCGACCGGCGCGTACGATACCGTCGCGGGCGAACGCCGTGAAGTCGACTTCGCCGGCAAGGTTTTGCGCGATTTGAGGCCCTTGGCGATGCCCTCGAGCGTGCGACCGGTCTCGACGCTGGTGGTGAATTTCTCGGTCAGCCCGTCGGCGTCGTCCGCGTCGTCGTCGCGATGCTTGATGAGCAGCCAGTTCTCGCGCGTGCCGCCCTTGGTCTTGCTGTCGCGGCCCTTCATGTGAACGAGCACCCACTCGCCCTTCATGCGCTTGCCGTGGAGAACAAATTTGAGGTCGCCTTTCTTGAGGCCTTCGTGCGGGTCGCCGATCGGCTCCCACGTTCCTTGATCCCACAGCATCACCGTACCGCCGCCATACTCGCCTTCGGGGATGGTGCCCTCGAACCCGCCATAGTCGAGCGGGTGGTCCTCTACGTGAACAGCGAGGCGCTTGTCGGTCGGATTCCTCGACGGCCCCTTGGTGACCGCCCAGCTCTTCAACACCCCGTCCAGCTCCAGCCGGAAATCGAAATGCAGCCGCGTCGCGTCGTGCTTCTGGACGACGAAGCTCAGCTGCTCGGCCTTGCGCTTCGCCGCCGCCTTGCCCGATGGCTCCGCGGTCTTGGTGAAGTCGCGTTTGGCCTGGTAGGTTTTGAGCAGCGCTTTGGCGTTGGCCATCTAGCTGGCTTTCTTGCGGGCGGGTGCCTTCTTGGCTGCAGCCTTCTTCGCCGGAGCTTTTTTGGCGGTCGCCTTTTTTGCGGGCGTCCGGGCGCCGGATGCAAGACTCTTCTTCAGCGCCGCCATCAGGTCGATGACGTTGCCGGTTTGCTTCCGATCCTTGCTGTCGTCCTCGACTTCGATCTTGCGGCCCTTGGCCTTGAGCTTGCGCTGGATCAGCTCGCGCAGCGCGGCATGATAGTGGTCCTTGAAGATTTTCGGGTCGAACGTGTCGGTCTTCTTGTCGATGAGGGCAGTGGCAACCTCGAGCAAATCCTTATCGGCGGATTTGGCGGGAATGTCGGAGAAGAAGCTGTCGGACTTCTTGATCTCCTCGTCGTAGTGGAGGGTCTCGAGCAGCATGCCCTTGCCGCAGGGTTTTATGGCGACCAGATATTCCTTGCCGCGCAGTGCGAGTTGCCCGAGGCCGACCTTCTTGGCATTTCGCATCGCATCGCGGACGACACGGAAGGCGTCTTCGGCCAACTCGTCGGCCGGCGCGACGAAATACGGCGCGTCGTAGTAGAGCGGCGGGATCTCCGACTCCTCGACGAACTGGACGAGGTCGAGCGTCTTTTTGGTCTCGAGCTTGACCGCGTCGAGCTCCTCGTCCTCGAGCAGGACGTATTCGCCCTTTTCGTACTGGTAGCCCTTCTTGATGTCGTCAGCCTCGACGGGGCCGATACCGTCGACCACCTTCTGGTAGTGGACGCGCTTTCCCGAGGGCTTATGGATCTGGTTGAACGATGTTGCGGCACCCGACTTGTGCGCCGGATACATCTCGACATTGATGGAAACCAGGCTCAGCCGGAGCTGGCCTTTCCAGATCGGACGCGAAGCAGCCATGTTTGGACCCTCGATTGCGGGGAGAACTCGGCGATTCAACGGAAGTTTTGTGCATTTGTTCCCCAAAGCCCCCTCCACCATGCTTCGCATGGTTCCCCTCCCCCGCCTTGCGGGAGAGGAAGGCATTGCGTGGGGCGGCTGCGGTGCATATCTCTTAAGCAGCATGGCGCCGCAGTTTCGTGAACCCCGGCGCGAGGGAGAGACCCATGGATTTCATTCTCGATGGCGGCAGCATAACCCTGATCGTACTGGGCGTGCTGGCGGTGCTGGTGCTGCTGGCGGCGGTCAAGACCGTGCCGCAGGGCTACAACTACACGGTCGAGCGGTTCGGCCGGTACATCAAGACCATGAAGCCGGGCCTCAACCTGATTATCCCGTTCGTCGACGGCATCGGGCGGAAGATCAACATGATGGAGCAGGTGCTCGAAGTGGCGCACCAGGAAGTCATCACCAAGGACAACGCCTCGGTGACCGCGAACGGCGTGACGTTCTACCAGGTGCTCGATGCGCCGGCGGCGGCCTACGAGGTCAACAACCTCCAGAACGCCATCCTCAATCTGACCATGACCAACATCCGTACGGTGATGGGCTCGATGGACCTCGATGAACTGCTCAGCAATCGCGACGAGATCAACCATCGCCTGCTCAAGGTGGTGGATGCCGCGGTGTCGCCGTGGGGCATCAAGATCACGCGTATCGAAATCAAGGATATCGACCCGCCCAAGGATCTCATCGAATCGATGGGCCGGCAGATGAAGGCAGAACGCGAGAAGCGCGCGCTGATCCTCGAGGCCGAAGGCAAGCGGCAGGCCGCGATCCTTCAGGCCGAAGGCGCCAAGCAGGCGCAGGTGCTGGAAGCCGAGGGCCGGCGCGAAGCCGCGTTCCGCGACGCCGAAGCGCGTGAGCGGTCGGCGCAGGCCGAAGCCGAAGCAACGCGCGTCGTGTCCGACGCCATCGCCTCGGGCAGCGTGCAGGCGATCAACTATTTCGTCGCCAACAATTACATCAAGGCGCTGGAGGGCATCGCCCGCTCGCCCAACCAGAAGATCCTGATGATGCCGGTCGATGCGGCCGGCGTGATCGGCGCCATCGGCGGTATCGCCGAGATCGCGCGCGAGACTTTTGGCGGCGAGAAGCCGGCGCTGCGACCCACCAGTGGATCGACCGCGCGTCCCCCGTCGACCAATCAATGATCTGAGCTAGAGGAGCATTCCAATGGTACTGCTCGATTTGTTCATCAACTACGGCCCCTGGGCCTGGTTCGTGCTCGGTCTTGTACTTCTTGCGCTCGAGCTGGTGGTGCCGGGCGGCTGGTTCCTGTGGCTGGGTGCCGGCGGCATCGTCACCGGGCTGCTCGCCTTCATCCCGGGCATCACATGGCCGCTGCAGGTGACCATCTTCGGCGCGCTGGCGCTGGTGATCGTGGTCGGCTGGACCTTGATCGCGCGGACGCGCAAGCCACGGAGCGACCGGCCGCTGCTCAACAAGCGGGCCGAAACCTTCATCGGCCATGAGGCGGTGATCGAGGAGCCGATCGTCAACGGCTACGGCCGGCTCAACCTCGGCGACAGTTCGTGGCGCATCGCGGGGCCCGACCTGGCGGTCGGGCGCCGCGTCCGCGTCGTCGGCGCCGACGGCGCGCTGCTCAAGGTCGAAGCGGCGTAGAAAAGCGAATAGCGAGTAGTGAGTGGCGAATAGGGCTGCACTTCTTCGCTCCCCTATTGGCTATTCGCCCTGCTAGGGCGTTAGATCCACTGGCACCGGCGGGTTTTCGTAGACCAAGAGGATCGAGACACGCTGGTTGGCGCTGAGGTACGGGTCGTTGGGGAAGAACGGTTCGGTATCGGCCCGCCCCACCACCGATTCGAGCCGGTCGTCGGACAAGCCGAATTCCTCGAGGATCTGCCGCGCCACGTTGGCGCGGTCGAAGCTCAGTTCCCACGGTCCGTAGCGCGGATTGTCATAGGTCGAGCCGGACGCCGTGTGACCGGTGATCCGGATCCGGTTGGGCAGTTTTGCGAGCGACGGCGCCATGGCGGCGATGGCTTTGCGGGTCATCTCGAACGGATATTTGCTGCCTTCGGGGAACATCGGGCGACCGTCGCGATCGGAGATCACGATGTTGAGGCCCTCCTCGGTTTCCTCGACCGTGATGCTGTCGGAGACCGAGGTGATGTCGGGCAGATCCTGCCACGCCTGCTTGAGGCTGGCGGCGGCGAGCGAGTATTGCGCGGCCCGCTCGATGGCGGTGCGTTCCTTCGAAAAGGTGTTGGCTTCCTGGCCCTGGTTCTCGTGCTCGGGATTGTCCGTCGTCGCGAACTCCGTCGAGGCTTTGGTCTCGGCTGGAGTGGTGTTCTTGAGATAGTCGCGCTGCGGATTGCCGGAGCGCTCGATCATGCCCGTCATGTCGGAGAAGGGCTGGATGCCGAAAGCGTTCTGCACCGAGCCCGCCGCCATGTTGAGCTTTTCCTGATCCTGGACCGAGAAGCTGAGCAACATCACGAAGAACGCCATGAGCAGCGCCATCAAATCGGCGAAGGAAATGACCCACGCGCCGCCGTGCCCGCCGCCCCCGCCATGTCCTTTCCTCGCCATCAGGCGGCTTCCTGCAGCTTCTGCCGGCTATGGAGCGGCAGGTAGCTCGCGAGTTCGTCGCGGATGGTCGCGGGGTTCTTGCCCTCGCGCACCATCACCAGCGCCTCGATGACGAGACTGCGGTTGGTGCCCTCCTCCTCGGCCCGGTGCGCGAGCTTGTCGGCGATGGGCAGACAGAGGACGTTGGCGAACACCGCGCCATAGAGCGTGGTCAGCAGCGCGATCGCCATGCCGGGACCGATTTTCTTGGGATCGTCCATGTGGCCGAACATCGAGACGAGGCCAATAAGCGTGCCGACCATGCCGAGGCCGGGCGCGGCTTCGCCGAAGGCTTTCCACACGACGTGACCGTGGTGCACGCGTTCGTAATCGAGGTCGCGCTCGCGCTCGAGCGAGGTGCGCAGTGCCTCCGCGGAGAAGCCGTCGGCAATCATGCGGACGCCGCGCTTCAGGAACGGGTCGTCCACTTCGACCTGTTCGAGCGCGATCGGCCCCTGGCGGCGCATCGTGTCGGCGATCTCGGAAAGCTGATCGATGAGTTTCGTCGGGGAGATGGCCTTGTAGAGGATGGCGCTCTTCAAACCACCGCCGGCTCCGTGGAGGAAGCTATTGAGCGGGTAGCGCGCCAGCACCGCCATCGAGCCACCGCCGACAACCACGACCGCCGCGAGCAGGTTGAGGAAGCTTAGCGGGCTCGATCCTTCGAGCAGGATGGCGCCGAACAGCATGCCGAAGCCGCCGACGATGCCGATGATGGTTGCGATATCCACGGGTGAAGTCCTGACGCGGGAAATATGGGCGATAAATGGCCGTCCGCATGTTTGCTCCGGACCGGATAAATCGCGCTTAAGTCAGGTGGTTAACCCGGACTGAAGCGTGCCTTCGTAGGGCCGGTGCAAACCTTCCTTAACCATAAGCTGCAAGGGTTTGTTAGGCACCTTTTCGGGTGCGAGGAGGCTCTTTGCGCTCGCTATTACGCACGACCATAGTGGCTATTGCGCTGATCAGCGCCACGGCTGCGTTCGCGCAGGAGGAGGCGACCGGCGCAGTGGCCGAGCAGCTTTCGGGGATCGACTGGAGTGTCGGGCTGCGCGGCAGCTATGCGGCCAATTCACTCACCGGCGGCAAGCCATCGGTGGCGCTGACACCGGAGGTGTCGTTGACGCTGGGCGGCGAGAGCAGTGTGACCGCCTATAGCGCCGGGAGCGAGCTGATCGTCGACGGCGCGGGACAGGCGCGCGTGTCGGACCTCCATGCGGGCGTCGCCAGCAGCTTGCGGCTCGGGGTGACGACAACGCTCGCCGGGGCGATCAATGGCAAGCTCACGCAACTGGACCCGAGCGACAGCAGCCTGCCGGTCAATACGCTGATCGCGCCGCTGGTGCTCGATGGCACGGCGCAGGGCCGTCTGACGCAGGACATGGGCAAGATCGATGCGACGCTGACGTTCGATGGCGAGCGGCGGGTGACCGGCAAGACGACGCTCATCGACCTCTCGACGATCGACAATTCCGACAAGAGCTATTGGCAGGGCGGCGCGACGCTGCGCCTCGGCTACGAAATAACGCCGCTGATCTCGACCTTCGTCGAGGGCGAAGCGAGCACGCAGAAATTCGACGCAGCCGATCCGACCCTGCTCAAGTTTCTCGATGGACGGACCTACCAGTTGCGCGCCGGGATGAGTTTCGTGCACGGCTCGATCATCAACGCCGAGGCGTCGATCGGGCGCGCCTGGCTCGACTACTACGATGGGTCGATCACCGATACGCAGAGCTGGGTGTATAATGGCAGCATCACGGTCAAGCCGGATGAAACGCTGAGCCTCACCGCCGCGCTGGAAACGACGCTGAAGCCGTCGGCGAACGTGCCCGGCGACACCGATGTCGGCACGCTGCTGAGCGGGACGGCGCGCTACGAGGTCAATCCGTGGCTGACGCTGCGCGCGACGAGCAGCTGGGACCGCACGGTAACGCTGGGGACCGGCGACAACAGCTGGGGCCTCGATGCCGGGGTTGGGTTCGACTACCGCAGTTCCAAGCACATCATCTGGTCGGCCGACTATGCCTGGGCCCGGGACTATGCGCCGCCAACGCCGGTGAACGATACGCATACGGTGTCGGTCGGCCTGAGGGTGAACAGGTAGCCCCGACGGCCAGCGCAAGCGGCTCACCCCTCATCCGTCTGCTTCGCAGCCACCTTCTCCCACAAGGGGAGAAGGAAGAGGCGGCACCAATGTGGCAAACCTCCTTCTCCCCTTGTGGGAGAAGGTGCCCGAAGGGCGGATGAGGGGGAGGCCGCAGGCTCTAAAGTACGCCGAGTTTCTTGAGCTCCGCCCGGAAGGGTTCGGCGATGTCGGGCCGGTCGAGGGCGAAGACGACGTTGGCGGCGAGGAAGCCGATCTTGCTGCCGCAGTCGAAGACCCGGCCATGGTATTTGACGCCGGTGAACGTCTGCTGGCGGATCAGCACCTGCATGGCGTCGGTGATCTGAATCTCGCCGCCGGCGCCCTTCGTCTTCTCGCTGAGGATCGCGAAAATCTCGGGCTGGAGGATGTAGCGGCCGGAAATGAAGAGGTTCGACGGCGCTTCGCCGACTTTCGGCTTTTCCACCATCCCCGTGATGCGGAAACCGCTGTCGGGGCCTTCGCCGCGGGCGACGATGCCGTAGCTCGAGACGTCCTTGGGGTCGACTTCCTCGACACCGATGATGTTGCCGCCGGTGGTTTCGTAGGCCTCCATCATCTGCTTGAGGACGCCCGGATTGGCCTTGAACAGCATGTCGGGGAGGAGCAGCGCGAACGGCTGGTCGCCGACCAGTTCGCGGGCGCACCACACGGCGTGGCCGAGGCCGAGCGGCTCCTGCTGGCGGGTGAAGCTCGCCTGGCCCGCCTGCGGCAGGTCGCGCTCGAGTTCGCTGAGAGCCTGGGATTTCCCGCGCGATTGCAGCGTGTGCTCCAGCTCGAACTGCTTGTCGAAGTGATCCTCGATCACCGATTTGTTGCGGCCGGTGATGAAGACGAAGTGCTCGATCCCCGCCTCGCGCGCCTCGTCCACCGCGTATTGGATGAGCGGCCGGTCGACGACGGTGAGCATTTCCTTGGGCATGGACTTGGTGGCCGGCAGGAAACGGGTGCCGAGACCGGCGACCGGAAACACGGCTGTGCGAACGCGCTTGGACAAGGTAAGGGCTCCCGGCGAGGCTGAAAGACTATCTCAACCCCTCACCAATAGCATTTGCGGGCTTAATTGGAGATTGATCGATGACGGTTCTGGTGACCGGTGGGGCTGGCTATATCGGCAGCCATATGGCGCTCAAACTGGGCGATTCCGGGGAAGAGACGATCGTCCTCGACAATCTGGTCACCGGATTCGACTGGGCCGTGGACCCCCGGGCGAAGCTGGTGCAGGGCGATGCGGGCGACATGGCGTTCGTCGGCGAGGTCATCAAGACCTACGGGATCACCGAGATCGTGCACTTTGCCGGCTCGATCGTGGTGCCGGAATCGGTGGTCGATCCGCTCAAATATTATCGCAACAACACGGCGACCTCACGCAATCTGCTCGAGGCGGCGGTGAAGGGCGGGGTGGAGCGCTTCATCTTCTCGTCGACGGCGGCGGTCTATGGGATGACCGGGCTCGCTCCCGTAGAGGAAACGACGCCGCTGGCGCCGATGTCGCCCTACGGCAAATCGAAGCTGATGACCGAATGGATGCTGGCCGACGTCGCCGCGGCGCATCCGATCAAATATGGCGTGCTGCGTTATTTCAACGTGGCGGGCGCCGACCCTGGCAAGCGTTCGGGGCAATCGACGCCGCTTGCGACGCATCTCATCAAGGTCGCGTCGCAGACGGCGCTCGGGCAGCGGGCCAAGATGGACATTTTCGGCACCGACTATCCGACGCCGGACGGCACCTGCGTGCGCGACTACATCCACGTCACCGATCTGATCGAGGCGCACGCGCTGCTGCTGCAGCATCTCAGGCAGGGTGGCGACAACACGACGCTCAACTGCGCCTATGGACAGGGCTTCTCGGTGCGGCAGGTGATCGAGACGGTGAAGTCGGTGTCGGGGGTCGACTTCCATGTCGACGAAGGTCCGCGGCGGGCGGGCGACCCGGCCTCGATCACGGCGACGGGCGAGAAAATCCGGCAGACGCTGGGCTGGGTGCCCAAGCACGACGATCTGCGCGAGATGGTGAGCACGGCGCTGGACTGGGAGCGGTATCTGGTGACGCGGAACCGGTAGGGGCGCTCGCATTCGCCACTACACTTTCGCCACACCACAATGCCATTCCCTGCGAAAGCAGGGACCCAATAGTGGGCTTGCGCAAGCTGCGAGTTGGATCCCAGCTTTCGCTGGGAAGGGGCTGGTGGAGGGCACATGCGGACGTGGTTGATGGCACTAATTTTGACGCTCCTCGCAGCACCCGCCCACGCCGAAACCTTCACCGAATTCCTTCGCGCCTTCGAAGCCAAGGCTGTGGATGCGGGCGTCACCCGCGGGACTTATCGCCGCGCCACCGATGGGCTGACACCCGATCCGAGCATCCCCAAGCTCGTCGAGACACAGCCCGAGTTCACGACGCCGATGTGGGACTATCTCGATTCACGCATTACCGATGGCCGCGTGTCGCGGGGCAAGGCGGCGATCGAGAACAACCGCTCGCTGTTCGCCAATGTCGGCAAGGCGACGGGCGTCGATCCCTATGTGCTGGGCGCGATCTGGGGCGTCGAGACGGACTATGGCGCGGTCTTGGGCAACGCCAAGCTGATCAAGCCGATCATCCGCTCGCTGGCCTCGGTGGTGTACCAGAAGCGCGGGCGGCTCAAGGAGGACGAGCAGGACTTTGTCGCCGCGCTGCTGCTGGTGCAGCGCGGGCCGCTCGATGCGCAGCATCTGGTCGGCTCATGGGCGGGCGCGATCGGGCATCTGCAGGTCAATCCGTGGAACGTCATCCAGCATGGGACGGACGGCGATGGCGATGGCCGGGTCGACCTCCACAATTCGCTGCCGGATGCGCTGGCGACGAGCGCAAAATTCCTGCTCGATATTGGCTACGCGCCGGGGCTCGACTGGGGTTTCGAGGTCACCGTGCCCGGTGGCTTCGACTGGCTGCTGGCGGATCGCGAGACGCTGCGGCCGATCTCGTTCTTTACCGAGCGCGGGGTGGCGCGGGTCAGCGGGCGCGATTTCTCCAACCCGGCGATCCCGGTGTTTCTCTACGCGCCGGCCGGTGCGGACGGTCCCGTGTTCCTGATGACCAACAATTATCTGGTGCTGAAGGGCTACAATTTCTCGGATAGCTATGCGCTGTCGGTGGCGCATCTGGCGGACCGGCTGAAGGGTGGTGGCGAGTTCGTCAGCGACTGGCCGCGCTCGACACGGTTGCCCAATCTCGAGCAGCGCAAGACCATCCAGGCGAGGCTCAAGCAGTTGGGGCTCTATGATGGCGTGGTGGATGGGCGGCTCGGGCCGATCACGCAGGCGGCCTACGCGAAATTCCAGGCGGGGCAGGGCGAGGTGGCCGACGGCTTCATCACGCACAAGAGTTTTGAAGAGCTTTCGGCAGCAAACTAGTCTTCATTTTGCCCGCAAAGGCCGCGATAAGGTTTCATGTTCCGCCGCGTTATCATCCTTGTTGTGCTTGCGCTGTTCGCCTTCGGCGATCTGGCGCCGTCGTTCATTGTGAGCGAGGCCGCGGCGCAGGAGCAGGTCAAGAAGAAGCGCCGGACGCTGATGGATCTGCTGTTCGGCGGCGCCGAAGAAGAGCAGCAGCCGGTCGCCCCGGTGGTGAAGCAGCCCAAAAAGGCATCGCTGCCGGCGGTGCCTGAAAAGCCCAAGATCGACAAGGCCACGACCGCGACACGGCTCGTCGTGTTCGGCGATTCGCTGGCGGTGGACGTGGCCAAGGCGCTCGAGCGCTACTATGCCGAAGACCCCAATCTGGTGGTGATCAATCAGGGTGTCGGCTCGTCGGGCTTCGTACGGCCGGACTTCTTCGACTGGAGCAAGACGGCCGCCGAGCAGGTGGCGGCGAACAGTTTCGACATCGCCATCATGATCATCGGTATCAACGACCGGCAGACGATCAAGACGGACGCCGGGTCGCTGAAGGCGCTGACGCCCGAATGGAACGCGGCCTACCAGGCGCGCATCGCGGGGTTCGTGAATGCCGTGCGCGGCGCCAACAAGCCGCTGATCTGGATCGGCCTGCCTCCGATGTCGAAGGCCGATTACTCGAACGCCATGGGGCAGATCAGCGGCATCCAGCGGCTCGCGGTGTTCGGCGGCGGCGCGGAATTCCTCGACATCTACGACCGGTTCGTCGGCGAGGACGGCAAGTACGCGAAGTCGGGGCCGGACCTCAACGGCAACCGGGTGTCGATGCGCAAGGATGACGGCATCCATTTCAGCTCGGCGGGCGCCGATAAAGTGGCGTTCTATCTGAGTCAGACGATCAAGACTTTTTACACGGGCGCCGGTGGCGTCGGCATCGAGATCGCCGATGCGCTGGTAGGGACCGATGCGGGGCTGATGGTGCGGCCGCCCTACCAGGGGCTCGGCCAGACCCGGCTGCTGGAAGTGGCCGGTGCGGTAATCCCGCTGAGCGCCACGCCGAAGCGCGCCACGGACCTCGTGACGGCGATCAATGCCCCGGTGCCGGTCGAGGACATTTTCGACGTGATGCAGATGATCGACGCGCCGGTGGGGCGAGCCGATGCGTTCGGGGTGGGCAAGATGCCGGTGGAGGCGGAGACGCCGGCGGCGGTGGCGGCGCAGTAGCCGGCGGCTCCTGCCGATCCTCCCCTGCGGAGCGGGGGAGGGGAACCAGCGAAGCTGGTGGAGGGGGCGAGACTGGACTCGGTGCTCGGGGCCGCCCCCTTCCGTCAGCTTCGCTGCCACCTTCCCCCGCTTGCGGGGGAAGGAACCCGACTGCCGGATTCAGTTACCGCGGCAGCGTCGTTTGCCCCATCAGATACTGATCGATCGAACGGGCGCACTGGCGGCCCTCGCGAATTGCCCACACGACCAGCGACTGGCCGCGGCGCATGTCGCCCGCGGCGAACACCTTGTCCGCGGACGTCCGGTAGTCGTCGGTGTTCGCCTTCACGTTGCTGCGCGGGTCGCGGGCCACGTCGAACTGTTCGACGAGGCCCTTCTGCACCGGCCCGACGAAGCCCATCGCGAGCAGCACGAGATCGGCGGGCAGCTCGAACTCGGTGCCGGGCATCTCGACCATCTTCATCTGCCCGTCCGGACCCTTCTGCCATTCGACGCGCGCGGCAACGAGCTTCTCGACCTTGCCATTCCTGCCTTCGAGCCGCTTGGTGGCCACCGCCCAATCGCGGTTGCAGCCCTCTTCCTGCGACGACGACGTGCGCAGCTTCACCGGCCAGTAGGGCCATACGAGCGGCTTGTTTTCCTGCTCGGGCGGCTGCGGCAGCAATTCGAACTGCGTCACCGATTGCGCGCCGTGACGGTTCGACGTGCCCACGCAGTCGGAGCCGGTGTCGCCGCCGCCGATCACGATGACGTGCTTGCCGGTCGCCATGATCTGTTCGCGCACGGTGTCGCCTGCGACGACCTTGTTCTGCTGCGGCAG
>JBKJTB010000139.1:0-2702 GCA_046594305.1 Devosia sp.
CTCTAGAATTATCGCCGCGCAGGATGCAGCTCGGATATTTCCAGAGGCGAGTTCTACTCGATCGCCATTTCGAACGGCTACCAGCAGGTCGACAGCGGCACCAAGATGGTCCACCTCGGCAAGAACACGACGAGCCGGATCATTTCGAAGGGCATCGCGGCGGGCTTTTCCGACAACACCTATCGCGGTCAGGTGTCGTCGCACGCCAAGGCCAAGGGCGCGCGCAACTTCACGCAGTGCGATAGCCTGTTGATCGGCGACACCTGCGGCGCGCACACGGTGCCCTATATCGAGAGCCGCAATGCGTCGACCGTGTTCGAACACGAGGCGACGACGTCGAAGATATCCGACGACCAGATGTTCTACTGCCAGCAGCGCGGGCTGAGCGATGAAGAGGCGGTCGCCCTGATCGTCAACGGTTTTGTCCGCGACGTGCTGCAGCATCTGCCGATGGAGTTCATGGTCGAGACACAGAAGCTGATCAGCATTTCACTCGAGGGGAGTGTGGGATGACCGATGAAGTTGGAAACCTGGTCTTGGAGCATCTTCGAGCTTTGCGAGCTGAGCTCTCGACTCTGAAGGACGAGGTACGTGGTATGCGTTCAGAAGAGACGGCAACGCGGTTCGAAGTTCGCGCGGTGAACACACGCGTCGAACAACTGCTTGAAGATAGCGCAAGCGTGAAGGTTCGCCTCGATCGGATTGAGACGCGGCTCGGGCTTCTGGACTCCGTGAAATAAGCAATGACCGACCGCCGCGACATCCTCAACGTTGCCGACATCCCGACCCGGACCTTTCATTCCGGGCCGCGGTTCGAGGCTGCGTTGGGCGATTTCGATGGTGCGTTGGGCACTACGCAGATCGGTGCGACGCTGCATGTCGTGCCGGCGGGGAAGACCGCGTGGCCGTATCATCGGCATCACGGCAATGACGAGATTTTCTACGTCGTGGCCGGTGAGGGCACTTATCGCGTCGGCGACAGGCGCCTGCCGATCAAGCCGGGCGATCTGATCGGCGCGCCGGCAGGCGGCGAGGCGCACCAGATCGTCAATTCCAGCAGCGGCGAGCTGCGCTACATCGCCTTCGCCAACCATGGCCGGGCGGATTTGGTCGAGTACCCGGACAGCGGGCAGATCAGCGTCGGTATTGCGCATGGAAACGACAGGGAGCCGCTCTCGTTCTTCGAGGTGAGGGGCCGGGTGACACCCACGGAATATTGGGACGGCGAGGATTTGGGGGAGGACACGTCCAATGGCTGAGCAGGACTACTGGTTCGCCCGCACGACGCTGAAGCCAAATCGCGGCCGTGGCCTTCGCCCGCTGCGCTGGCAGGGCTGGGCGGTCATTGTCGGGTTCGTACTGGCCATGGTCGGCGGCGGCGTGGCGATGCTGCTGTTCGGCCTCGCCGATCTTGTGGCCTTCGGTGTTGCCGCCTTTGTGGTGCGCGCGATCGCTGGCGCGAGCGTTTTCATCTGGGCTGGCGTGGCCAAATGCGATCCGGTCAGGACGGTGGACGACTATCGGGCTGCGGGAGTGCTGAAATGAGCTCGCCTGTCGTCAACATCAACGAACTGCCGCTCGATCGCTGGGAGCGCGGGACGCTCTATGCCGGCGCCGATGCGCGCCTCGGGCCGATGATCGGGGTCAAGGATCTCGGCATTTCCTATTCCGAAGTGCCGCCGGGGAAGTCCGGCTGCCCGTTCCACAATCACCATGTCGAGGACGAGATGTTCATCATCCTCGAAGGCGAGGGGACTTACCGCTTCGGCGACCAGAGTTTTCCGATCAAGGCCGGCAGCGTGCTCGGCGCGCCAGCCGGCGGGCACGACACGGCGCATCAGATCATCAATACCGGCACGGGACCGCTGCGCTATTACGCCATTTCAACGATGTCGATCGCCGACGTCTGCGAGTATCCCGACTCCGGCAAGTTCGGCGTCTTCAGCCGCCACACCCGCAATCCCTACGACAAATCGACCATCCGCCATCTCCAGCATCTCGACCACAAGGGCGTCGACTACTGGGACGGCGAACCAGGTTCCGAAGAAGGCAAGACGATATGACCACCCCTATGCTCGAAATCCGCAACCTCCATGCGCGGATCGAGGACCGAGAAATCCTTCGTGGCGTGAACCTGGTGGTTCCGGCCGGGGAAGTGCATGCCGTGATGGGCCGTAACGGCTCCGGCAAATCGACGCTGAGCTACGTGCTTGCCGGCAAGGACGACTACGAGGTGACCGAGGGCGAAGTGCTGCTCGACGGCGTCAGCATCCTCGAGATGGACCCGTCGGCGCGCGCGTCGGCCGGGCTGTTCCTCGCGTTCCAGTATCCGATCGAGATTCCCGGCGTTGCCACGATGACTTTCCTCAAGGCGGCGATGAACGCGCAGCGCAAGGCGCGGGGGGAGGGTCAGCTGTCGACGCCCGATTTCATGCGTGCGGTGAAGGACGCGGGCCGTGACCTCCATATCGATCAGGATATGCTGAAGCGCGCGCTGAACGTCGGCTTCTCCGGCGGCGAGAAGAAGCGCGCCGAGATTTTGCAGATGGCGCTACTGAAGCCAAAAATGTGCGTGCTGGACGAGACCGATTCCGGGCTCGACATCGATGCGCTGAAGGTCGTGTCGGACGGCGTCAACGCGCTGCGCTCGCCGACGCGCGCCATGCTGGTGATCACCCACTATCAGCGGCTGCTGAACCATA
>JBKJTB010000316.1:0-3932 GCA_046594305.1 Devosia sp.
GAGAGCGGGAAGTTCTTCCCACGGTCGGCATAGATCCAGCTGATGCGCAGCAGCAGGTGCACCGCGCCGCTCTCGCGCAGCGCGATTTCACCGGCCAGCTTGCTCTGGCCGTAGACCGAGAGGGCGTTGGTGGCGTCAGTTTCGCGGTAGGGCGAGTTGCTGGTGCCGTCGAAGACGAAGTCGGTCGAGTAGTGAACGACGAACGCCGCAATGGCGCGTGCCGCCTCGCCGATGGCGCCGACCGCTTCGGCATTGACGCGGAAGGCGCGTTCGCGATCGTCCTCCGCCGCATCGACAGCCGTATAGGCGGCGGCGTTGACGATGATGTCAGGCTCGTGGCGCCGGATGAGAGCCGCAAGCGCCGCAGGGTCCTCGAAATTCGCCTCGTCCCGGCCCAGCGCGACGAGTTCTCCCAACTGCGGCAGGAGCGGCGACAGGGCGCGCCCGACCTGGCCGTTGCGACCGAGGAGCAGCAGCTTCACGCGTACTGCTCCGCCACCCAGTCGCGATAGGCGCCGGACGTGACGTCACTCACCCAATTGCCATTGTCGAGGTACCACAACACGGTGGCCTCGATGCCCGAAGTAAATTCCCGTTCTGGCCGCCAGCCGAGTTCGCGCTTCAGCTTGCTTGCGTCGATTGCGTAGCGCCGGTCGTGGCCGGGACGGTCGGCAACGAAAGTCATCTGGTCGCGGTAGGAGCCGGAATTGCGCGGACGGTGCTGATCGAGCAGCGCGCAGATGGTGCCGACCACATCGAGATTGGTCCGCTCGGAGTCGCCGCCGACCGCATACGTCTCGCCGGGCCGGCCGCGCGCGATGATCGTCGCGAGCGCCGCGCAATGGTCGCCCACATAGAGCCAGTCACGGATCTGCTGGCCGTCGCCATAGATCGGCAGCGGCTTGCCGGCCAGCGCATTGTGGATCACCAGCGGAATGAGTTTTTCGGGAAACTGGAACGGCCCGTAATTGTTCGAACAGTTCGAGATCAGCGTGTTGAGGCCATAGGTCTCATGCCAGGCGCGAACGAGGTGATCGGACGCCGCCTTGCTCGCGGCATAGGGACTGTTGGGCGAATAGGGCGTGTCCTCCGAGAATTTCGGGTCGGTGGGGCCGAGCGTGCCGAAGACTTCGTCCGTCGAGACGTGGAGGAAGCGGAAGGAGTCGCGCTTGTTCGGGTGCGTTCCCAAATGAGCGCGCACCGCCTCGAGCATGCGAAGCGTGCCCGTGACGTTGGTTTCGATGAACGCCTCGGGGCCGCGGATCGACCGATCGACATGGCTCTCGGCGGCGAAATGCGCGACGACCCCGATGTCTTCGGCCGCCAGCAGTTCCTCGACCAGGGCGCGATCGAGGATCGAGCCTTTGACGAAGCGGAAGCGCGGATCGCGATGCGCCGCGGCAAGATTGGCCAGGTTGCCGGCATAGGTCAGCGCGTCGAGTACAACGACCCGCTCGGCGGCGCTATCTGCAAGTAGATGCGTAATAAAATTGGCGCCGATGAAGCCGGCGCCGCCCGTGACAAGTACTTTCATGGCGAGGGTTCTAATAGGTTGCGCGACCGCCGGAAAGATCGAAAACGCCCGCCGTCGTAAACGAGTTTTCTTCGCTCGAGAGCCAGCAGATCATTGCGGCGGCCTCGCTCAATTCGAGGAAGCGCCCACGCGGGACTTTGCTCAGGATCATCTCGATGAATTTTGGATCCTGGGCCAGCGCCGACTTGGTGGCGGCCATCGAGGGGGTGACGCAATTGACCGCGATATTGTGCTTGGCCAACTCCTTGCCGAGCGACTTGGTGAGGGCGATGACGCCGGCCTTCATAGCGCTATAGGCAGGAGCGCCGGGATTGCCTTCCTTGCCCGCAACCGACGCGGTTGAGACGATCCGGCCGTAATTGCGGGCGATCATATGGGGGACGATCGTGCGGCAGCAGAGGAAAGTGCCGACGAGCCCGATATGGACCACATCGATGAAGTCCTGCACCGGGTACTCCCACGTCGTCTTGTTGGGCCCGACGATCGCTGCGTTGTTGATGAGGATGTCGATCTTTTCGAAGCGGCCAAGCACGTGCTGCGTCGCCGCCTCGACCGAGGCGATGTCGCCGATATCGACATTGAGGGTCTGGATGCGCGCATCGCCCCGTGCCTCGATGCCGTCGAGGGTGGTCTGGTCGCGGTCCCAGATCGAGACTTTGGCGCCCGATTCCAGCATGCGCTCGGCAACGGCAAGGCCGATGCCCTGGGCGCCGCCGGTAATGATGGCGACGCGGTCTTGCAGGTCGTAAGTGTTCATGGATGTGTCTCTCCCACTAACATGTTAGTCGGAGCTTCGCGCCGGGACAAGGCCGAGACCAAGCCTCTGAGGCCGAGTGTCGCACAAATTGTGTGCAGATGTGGGCCGTGACCGCGGTCTGCATCATGTCGTGTTCACTGCGGTGGAGGCCCCTATGGCGCTGCGACGCGCTCGATGTGATCGACCAGCCCGCTATAGACGGCGTCGGCACTGAAACGGCGTTCGAACAGGGCGATGCGTTCGGCGCGTTTGACCGGATCGAGGGCAAGCGGCAGGGCTGTGGTGATAGCTGAAGCGAGGTCACGGCCGACGGCCTGCCCTGCTCCAGTACCCGCGTAAAAACGCCCGATCTCGCCTTCGAGCGTGGCGAGCTGGTAGGCGCCATAGGCCATGTATTCGAAGACCTTGTTGGGCAGGCCCTGCGGCGCCTTGGGCTGATAGGGCAACAGGCCGATGGCGCTCGCGCTGACCAGTGTCGCGATGTCGTCCGCGCTGAGCCAGCCGGTCAGCACCACATTGGGCATTGCGGCGAGAGCATCGCGCAGAGCAGGCTGTGTGTCCCTGTCGCCGGCGACAACGAAGGCGAGGTCGCCGCGGCTGGCGAGGCTCGCTGCCGCCGCGCCGATGAGCTCGAGATCGTACGTCCGGCCCCAGGAACCGACGAAGCTGATGAGGGTCTTGTCACCGAGACCAAGCGTATCGCGGAAAGCCGCGACGGCGGCGTCACCGGGGCGCGGCCGTGCGGCATAGCCCAGCGGAAAGACGCGATCGAGATCGCTCGGTGGGCGGTTACCCTTGGCGCGGCCCCATGCGAGGTAGTCGTCGGAAATGCCGAGCAGGCTGGTGGTATTGGCGGCGGCATAGCGGACCTGACGGTCGAGGGGGAAGACGAATGGACGGGCGATCGGCCGCAGCGGGGGCGGCAGATAGTCGACGAAGAAATCGGGCCACAGATCGCGCACCGACAGCACGGTTGGAATGCCGTTTGACTTGGCGAAGCGGACCACCGCCTCGGCCGCCTCGGTGGTTGGGATATCGGTGACGAGGATGTCGGGCAATTGGGAACTGGCGTGCGCGTAGCGCAGCCAGCGCGCGGCAAAATCCCGATTGTGGCCGATGCGGGCGAGGCTGACATTGCGGGCATAGCCCCGGCCGCGGAACATCTCGATGGTGAGGTTAGGCTCGGGCACCAGCGTCGCATCGCGGTCGCCGCGCCGTCGCTTCTGGTAGTGGTCGAACGTCGAGGTGAACCATGTCGTCGCGTGGCCGCGCCGGGCCAGCGCCTGCGCCAGCATACCGGCGCGCATCAGCCGCCGATCGCCCGGATCGGTGGGGATCGGCTCCAGATCGCGCACCAGCCAGATGTTCAACCAGCAACTCCCGGCCGCAATCCGGCCACGGGCAGATGGGGCTTGTGCATTGTGCCTGTCAACACTAAGCGTTTGCCCCGCGGTTGCCCGTCCCCCAAGGTAAATCCATGAAAGTTACAGTGTTTGGCATCGGTTACGTTGGCCTGGTCCAGGCGGCGGTACTGGCCGAAGTGGGCCACGATGTTTTCTGCGTCGATATCAACGCCGAAAAGATCGTGTCACTGATGGCCGGCAACATCCCTATTTTCGAGCCTGACCTCGATGTCCTGGT
>JBKJTB010000409.1:0-20168 GCA_046594305.1 Devosia sp.
GTACGTCGAATGGGCTGATGCCGGCCTGATCACCGCGCTCGATAGCGCGACGGTCGACAAGACGTTCATCGCGGCCGAGGTGCAGAAGATTTGCGCCGAGCACGACGTCGAGTTCCTCGCGTTCGATCCGGCCGGCATCGCAGACTTCATCGCGGCCTGCGAGCAGATCGGCTTCCCGGTCTGGAAATGGGAGGGCCCGGATAAGCCGGAAGGCGTCGGGCTCAAACTCGTGAGCCATGCTCAGGGCAAGCTAGTTCGGTTCGAAGAAAAGCAACTGACGATGCCGCGCTCGATCGAGCGGCTGGAGGATCGCATCCTCGCCAAGACCATCACCATCGAGGATTCGCCCGTGACCTATTCCTGCGCCGCCAATGCGCATCTCGACAGCGATGGTCAGGCCAACCGGGCCTTCGACAAGAAGCGCAGCCGTGGCCGCATCGACGGCATCGTGACGATCGCGATGATGACGGGCGCCGCCGACAATGAAATGGGCGACGGTTCGTCGGTCTACGAAGGCCGCGGCATTCTCACCGTCTAGGAGCGCAGATGAGCTATCTCAAGAATCTGCTCGGCGCTCTCGCGGGTAGGCCGCGAGCCAGTACCAGTTTCGATTTGACGTCTATGTCGCCGGAACAGGTGCGGGACTTTCTCCGCATCGGCGGAAGCATGGAAAGCGCTTCGGGTGCCGTGGTCAACGACAATTCGGCCATGCGCGTCGCCGCGGCGTGGCGTTGCGTCAACATCATTTCGGGCACGGTCGGCTCACTGCCTCTGGATTTGATCCGCAGGGAAAGCGAGACCGTACGGCGCCCGGCGCGCGGTCATCCGCTGCGTCGCGTTCTCACTGTCAAGCCGAACATCTGGCAGACGCCGAGCGAGTTCCGCCGCATGATGCAGACGCATCTCCTGCTACGCGGCAACGCCTACGCTTTGAAGGTGAGGGTCGGCCGCGATGTTGTCGGGCTGATCCCGATCGTTCCCGACCGCGTGATGGTCGAGCAGCTACCTGACCTGTCGCTGCGCTATCAGGTGACGCACAAGAGCGGCGCTGTGCATTTCTATCAGCAGTCGGAAATCCTGCACCTTCGGGGCATGACGCTCGATGGCGTTAAGGGCATGTCGGTGATTTCCCACATGCGCGAGAGCCTTGGCCTGGCGCTCCAGAGTGAGCTGGCCGGCGCGAAGCTGATGAAGAACGGGCAATTTACCACCTCGGTTCTGACGCACCCGAACAAACTGAGCATCGAGGCATATGATCGGCTGAAAGCATCGATCGCCGAGAACGGCGGCAGCGAAGGGGCCGGCAGTACGCGAATACTCGAGGAAGGGATGAAGTGGGAGGCGACGAGTATGTCGGCCGTCGACATGCAGTTCCTCGAACAGCGCAATTTCCAGCGCTACGACATCGCGATGTTCTTTGGCGTTCCGCCGCACATGATCGGCGCCACCGAAAAGGCGACAAGTTGGGGCTCCGGCATTGAGCAGATGGGCATCGGGTTCGTCACCTACACGCTCAACGACTGGCTGGTGACGTGGCAGGAAGCGCTCAAGCGCGACGTGATCAATGAGTCTGAGTGGGAAACCATCGACGTTCGCTTCTTCCCGCAGGCGCTGCTCAAGGGCGATACCAAAACACAGTGGGACGCCTTCACCAAGGGTCGTCAGTGGGGCATCTACAGCGCGAACGATGTGCGCGCCCTGCTCGACATGAACCCGCGCGAGGATGAAGCCGGCGACGACTACGCGGTGCCTCCAAACGAGACGCAGGCAGAAGAACCTGAACCCGCAAACGAACCAACTGGAGGCCTCGATGAGCCTGCGGCAACTGCATAAGCCCGCCGCGTTCCAGCGGCCTGACGGGTACACTTGGGACACGCCGCCGGCGGCTTTTTCGGAATGGACCGATCGCCCGCTCGCTGCGGAGTCCGACGATCCGAACACGATCTCAATTTATGGCGTGATCGGCGAGGATTTCTGGACCGGCGAGGGGTTTACCGCCAAGCGCATGGCTGGCGCGTTGCGGTCAATCGGCAAGAACGCGGTGACGGTCAACATTAATTCGCCCGGCGGCGACATGTTCGAGGGGTTGGCGATCTACAACCTGCTTCGCGAGCACAAGGCCGAAGTGACGGTCAAGGTGATGGGGATCGCTGCATCTGCGGCCTCGATCATCGCAATGGCCGGCGACACTGTGCAGATGGGCACCGGCTCGATGCTGATGATCCACAATGCCTGGGGGCTGGTGATCGGCAATCGCCATGACTTCGCCGACGCCAAGGATGTGTTCGAGACCTTCGATAGTTCGATGGCGGCGATCTACGCGGAACGCACCGGGATTGCCGTGGCGGACATCCTGCCGATGCTCGACGGTCCGTCCCGTTCCTCGGATGGCACGTACATGACCGCCGCCGAAGCGATCGACAAAGGCTTCGCCGACGAAACATTCGAGCCGGAAAACGATGGCGCGCAAGCGAGCGCGACCGTCCCGGCTGATCTCATTGCCCGGCGCCGCACTGAGGCGGCTCTGGCAAAGGCAGGGATGGGGCGCAAAGAGCGCTTCGACACCATCAACGCACTATCGGCCCCGCGTGATGCAAGCCGACCCGCCGCGCGCGATGCAGGCGAACTGACGGCCGACCTCTTGTCGGCAATCCAAACCCTCCGTTCCTGAAAGGGACCACCATGACCAAGTTTGACCCGCAGGCCTTTAAGCCTGTGCGCGGGGCGGTTGTCGTTCGCAATGACGCCGATGACCCCAAGGCTCTGCTGAAGGCGCTCAATACTGCCTTCGAGGAGTTCAAGACCAAGAATGACGAGCGCCTGAAGGCTGTTGAGGCCGGCAAGGAAGACGTGGTGCGCGCCGAAGAGGTCGACCGCATCAACGCCACCATCACCGATCTGCAGTCGAAGCTCGCCGATGTTGCCAACCGTGCCGCTGGCGCGGCTCTCGGCGGCAACGGCGAAGTCGGCGAAGATGCCAAGATGGCGAAGATCTTCGCCAAGGAACGCGGCGTCGAGTGCAGCCTTGAGGACTATCAGGCCTACAAGAACGGCCTGTCGGTCTATATGCGCCGCGGCGGGAACACCCCGCGCGACGTGATGGCTGCAATGTCGGTGGGCTCTGATCCCGATGGCGGCTACACCGTCACCCCAGACACCTCGGGGCGCATCGTCAAGAAAATCTTCGAAACCTCGCCCATGCGGCAGGTTGCGTCGGTCACGACCATCGGCACCGACCGGCTGGAAGGCTTCAACGACCTCGGCGAAGGCACTGCCGGTTGGGTCGGCGAAACTGCTCCGCGCCCGGCCACCGGCACGCCGCAGCTCGGCAAGTGGGAAATCCCCGTCCATGAGCTGTATGCGTTCCCGCAGGTGACCCAGAAGCTCCTCGATGACTCGATGTTCGACATCGAGGCGTGGCTTGCCGACAAGACTTCGGACAAGTTCATTCGCACCGAGAACGCAGCCTTCCTCAACGGTGATGGCGTCCTGAAGCCTCGCGGCCTCCTGACCTACACCACCGCACTTACCGCAGACGCGACCCGCGCCTGGGGGCAGTTCCAGCACATCCTGACTGGCACGGATGCTACCTTCGGCACCACGACAAACGGCACCGACAAGCTGATCGATCTGGTCTACTCGGTGAAGGCCGGATATCGCGCGAACGCCAACTTCATGGCGGCACGCTCGACGATCGGCGCCGTGCGCAAGATCAAGGACGGTCAGGGCAACTACGCCTGGCAGCCGTCCCTGTCGGCGCTCAGTGGCGGCACTATCCTCGGCTTCAACGTGGTTGAGGCAGAGGACATGCCGGTGATGGCTGCTGACAGCCTGTCGCTGGCGTTCGGCGACTTCCGCGAGGCCTACCAGATCGTTGATCGGGTCGGCATCCGCGTGCTGCGCGACGCTCTCACCAACAAGCCCTATGTCGGGTTCTACACGACCAAGCGGGTGGGTGGCGACGCCATCAACTTCGAAGCCGTGAAGTTCCTGAAGTTCGGCGACTAAGCGCCACTTAGCCGGGGCGGATGGTCTGGCCCGGCTTCCTCATTTTGTGAAAGGGGTCCGCCGCGATGCGCGATCTTGTCAACAACCTCGGCGTGGCGCTCGTGCTCTCGCCGGCCGTGCAGGCGGCAACTATCAAAGGAACCGCGATCGACCTTCGCGGCTTCGACAGCGTGATGTTCGTCATCAACACCGGTGCGATTGCGGCGGCGGGCAACTTCACCGTCACAGTCGAAGAATCCGACACCACGACCGACGGCGATTTCGCCGCTGCTGCGGCGGCCAATGTGATTGGCTCGACGCTGGTCAATCCGCTGACTGCGGATGGCAGCTTCAAGGTCGGATACAACGGCTTCAAGCGTTACGCTCGCGTTGTGGCGACAAAGAACAGCGGCACTTCGATCGCCGCCGGGGCCGTCGCCATCCGTGGCAACGCAACTCAGCGCCCTGTGTAACCCAAGGATGGGTGGCAACCGCCGCCCATCCATTCTCCGCTGAGGATCGCCGATGTACGCTCCTATCCTCGTCGCAGCGCCAAGCGAGACCCCAATCTCTCTGACAGAGGCCAAAGCGTGGCTTCGTCAGACGGGTTCGGGTGATGACGCGCTCATCGGCTCCCTGATTGGTGCCGCGACGGGCTGGCTGGACGGATATAGCGGCATTCTAGGTCGCTGCCTCGTCACTCAGACGTGGCGGCAGGACTTTGACTGCTGGGCCAAGTGTCTTCGACTGCCAATGCCAGCTGCAACGATCGCCAGCGTCAAATATCGCGCCTCGGCAGGCACGCTTTCGACGGTTGCGGCCGAAGATTACTCGCTCAAGGCCGACGAACTCGGCAGTTACGTCCGATTTGACGACGATTTCAGCTTTCCCGGCGACTTGGCGGAAACGCAGGCAATTCTGGTGGAATTCACCGCTGGATATGGCGCGGCGACCGCTGTTCCGGAGCCGATCAAGCTCGCAATCCGCCTCAAATTGGGCCATGCCTACGCTCTTGCCAAGGCAGATCCGTTCCTCGTTCGCGATACCGTCGAAGGCGTCGGCACGCGGGCATGGGGCGATGCTGACAAGGCCGGCTCTCTCATCGATAATGCCGTTGATGGGTGGCTCGCACCATTTAGGCGGGTCGGCATTTGACACCCGCCCAGACCATCGCATCGCTCGACAGCCAACTGGCTGAACATGGCGAGGATATCGCCCTTCGCCACATGACCGGCGGCACCATCGCATCAACCGAAACAGTTCGCGCGTTCGTCCGTGGCTACAAGCCCGACGAGGTGATCGGCTCCATCCAGCAGGGCGACGGCAAGATTAGCCTCTCACCGACCGGGCTCGCTGCTCCGCCGAAGTTCAATGACAAGGCGGTCGTCGGCGGCACAAAACCCCGCAACATCCAGTCGGTAGAGGAAGTCCGTCTCGCCGGCGTGATCGTCCGCTATAATTTGCAGGTCCGCGGCTGATGGCACGTTTCGAAACCTTCGCCCGCGATATCCAGATCGCCACGGCCGGCCTGTCCCAGGACGCTATTGAGGCGCAACTCGCAGCCTTCGCGATCGCCGAGTTGGGCGATGTGATCCAGTCCGGCGAGGGGACGCGGGTTCACACGCGCTTCGTCAATGGCCGCGAGGGCGCAGCGGAGACCACAGTTCGCGCGCCGGGGCCGATCGTCTATCAGTTCGCATGGTGGGGCGACTTGATCCGCGATGCCTTGGCCGAGCTGGTCAAGCGCAGCCCGAAGCGCTCCGGTCGCTATCGCAATTCCTTCATTGTGCTCGCCAACCAGACGCCGGTCAGCGACTACGACAACATCCCCGGCAATGCCGAGGTCATCATCTTCAACGCGCAGCCCTACACCCGCAAGGTCGAGGTCGGCGCGATGAGCATGTCGGTGCCGCCCTACCATTTCGACAGCGCCAACGCCGCGCTTCGCCGCAAGTATGGGACCAAGGGCTCGTTCTCGATCATGACGCGGTTCCTGACCATCCGCTCGGGCATCGATCCTCGCGTGCCCTACATCCTTCGGGGCGAGCACGCGCGGCGCTACAATGCCCAGCGCGGTGCGATCAAGGCCGGGGCTCGGATCAGCAGCGCGAGCCGCCTTGCGCGCCGCCGCGACCGCGATGCCGGCCAACCGATCACCTATCCCGCGCTTGTCATCAACATGGTCCTCAACTGATGTCGAGCGTTGCCGTTTTCGATGCGCTGAAAGCCTTCCTCGTGGCCGGATGGAGCGACACGCCGCTCGTGTTCGAGAATGAGGACTGGCCGCTCGACACCGAGCCGGCCGCCTTCGTCTATGTCGAGATATTCGGCGGCAGCTACGCGCAGGAATCGGTCGGTGCGCCGGGCAACAATCTGTGGCGCGAAAGCGGCTCGCTGCAGATGCATGTCTTCGTCCCGAACAGCAGCGGCACCCGCACCGCCCGCGTCCATGCCGACGCCCTGGCCGATCTCTTCAAAGAGGTCGAGGTCTCCGGCGTTCGCTTCCGCGAAATGTCGATCGGCGCCGGTGAGCCCGGCAAGCAGGACGGCAACTACTTCCCGATGACCGTGACGGTCGATTGGGAATTCGACGAAACCTGAGCAGCATAGGAGACCCAGATGGGTATCGCTGAAGCCTCGCTGACCCGTCTCGGCTATATTGCCGAGGCGACGATCGGCACCACGCCGGCGACCCCGGCGTTCAAAACCCTCCGCTACACCAGCGAAGGCATCAAGCTGTCGAAGCAGACCGTGATCTCGGATGAAATCCGCGGTGACGGCAATATCACCGATATCATCGACGTGGGCCGCTCGGTCGAAGGTCCGCTTGCCTTTGAGCTGAGCTATGGCTCCTTCGACGACTTCCTCGAAGCGCTGTTCCGCAGCACATGGACCAGCGACGTGCTGAAGAACGGCATCCTCCACAAGACATTCACCTTCGAGAAGACTTTCGAGCAGGGCACCACCGACAGCTACATCCGCTACCGCGCCTGCCGCATCAACAGCATGGACCTGACGCTTGAGAGCAAGGCGGTCGTCAAGGGCTCGTTCGGCATCATGGGCATCGACAGCCCAACGCCGACGACGGCGATCATCACTGGCGCGACCTATGTGGCCGCAACCACGTCCCCGGTGCTCAACGCCGCAACAAACGTCGCCGCGCTTTCGATCACCGGCATGACGACGCCGCCGAAGGTCAAGTCGATGAGCTTGTCGATCAAATCGAACCTCTATGCCAACGACGAAGTCGGCAGCCAGGTGACCAACAGCCACGGCCTTGGCCGCTTTGAAGTGTCGGGCTCAATGCAGACCTACTTCCGAGACCTCGATACCTACAATGCCATCATGGGTCACAGCGACGTCGCACTCAGCATCACGCTCGGTGCGGCAACGCTCAACAAGTACACCCTGGCGCTGCCGATCGTGAAGTTGATGGACGGCGGCCCGGTGGTGGGCGGCAACGGCCAGTCGGTCATGATTGATGTGCCCTTCCAGGCCAAGTACGACTCGTCGAGCGCGGCCACCATGACCCTCACCCGCGCGGTGGCGTAATGAGCAAGAAGCCCGACAAGGCGGATGCTCCGCTCGTCACCTTCACGCCGGCCGAGACCTTCACCGGCTACCCCGACGGCAAGACCGCCGTGCTGTTCAAGGCGGGGGTGGAATCCATCCCCGTCACCGAAGACTTCGCTGAGCTGATGCGCGCCAAGGGCCACGTCGCTACGCGCACTCAGCTCCACACCCCGCAAAAGGAAATCGAATGACGATCAAGCTTTCGAGCGCCAAGGTTGACCTGACCAAGGAAGACCAGGGCGAATGGATGCCGGCGGCCGATCTGCCCGGCGTCGAGTTTCTCGTGTCCTCGCTGCAAACCCCGGCCTTCGTCACCGCCCGTGATCTGCTGCTGCAGCGCTGGGCCCGCAAGTATCGCGGTCAGCCCGTGCCGGTCGATGTCCGTCATGACGAAATGGGCAAGCTCGTCGCCAAGCACATCCTCCACGGCTGGCGCGGCTTCGACGAAGAATACTCCGCCGAAAAGGGCGAAGCGACGCTGCGCGACCGCTCCTTCCGCACCGTGCTCAGCGCCGTCGAGCTTTGTGCCGCACAGGTGGGCGAGGCGAACATCGCCTTCGTCGAGGAAGCCTCGGGAAACTCCGCCGCGCCTTCCGCAAGCGTCTAGAGCGGGAAGGCGCCGGCGACATCGACGGCTGGCTCGCAGAGCTGGCCGAGGAATACCCGGAAGACGCCGACTGGCTCGGTCCGGCCAATGACGACACGGTCCCGGACGAGGACTGGTTCCACCTCTACTACCGGGCCTTCGACGCTCTCCGGTTCGATCGTGCCTACGGCGCGCTCGGCGGCGAGAGCCTGATCCCATTCGTTGCCCGTGCCAGGTACGCCGACGAGATCGGCCTGACCGGCGCGGACCGCGACACCTTCCACCTCTTCATGCGTGCGCTCGACGCGGAATACCTCGACTGGCGCGCCGCCCGAACCAAAACCAAATGACGCGAAAGGAGCGAGCATGGTCACTAAACTGAGCGAGCTTCGCGTCGTCGCGTCGATGGATGCCAGCGGGTACACCGCCGGCATGGCGCAGAAGGTCGCCGCCGATCAGCGCGGCGCGGCTTCGTCCGGACAGGTCGGCGCGGCGATCAAGGCCACCGACACCAAGGTCAGCCAGTCGGGCGATGTGCTGACCCGTCTCAGCCGCTCCTATGTCGACGGCTTCAGCAATGCCGAGCGGTTCAGCCGCGCGGTGTCGACGCTGGGTCGCGGCATCGAGACCGGCAACGTCCCGATGGGTCAGGCCGAGACGATCCTCGACGGCATTCAGCGCAAGCATGGGCTGGTCGCCAATGCGGCCGATCTCGCTGAGCATGGTCACTACCAGCTGGCCGCCGCCGTTACCGCGCTCAACAGCAAACTGACGGTCGAGGATGCTGCCCTCGATCTCAACAGCGAGGCGCACCGCCGCAACGCTGCTGCCATGCGCATGGCCGGTGCTCAGCGCACCAACTTGATGTTCCAGCTGCAGGACATCGGCGTCTCGCTCGCCGGCGGCATGAACCCGCTGATGGTCGCCATGCAGCAGGGTTCGCAGATTTCGATGATCTACGGGAACGGCGAAGGTGGTCTCGGTCGCGCGCTTTCGGAAACCGGCAAGATGGCTGTAGGTCTTGTCACCAAGCTTTGGCCTGTCGCCGCGGCCGTCGGGCTCGCATCGGCAGCGATCGGCGGCATGACTGCCCAGATCAACGAAGCGTCGGACGTTCAGGTGAATTTCGGTCATGTCGCGATGTCCGCGTGGCAGCTATTCGCCAGCGGCGTGGCGAACTTTGTGCGGCCGGCAATCGAAAAGATCGGTGATTGGATTGGCTCGCTGGTCGACTGGCTCACTCCGGTCGTCAAGGGAGTCGGCAACACCATTATCGCGGTTTTCGATGGTGCCTACAGCACAGTCGTCGAGACATGGAACATGCTGCCGGATGCGTTCGCCAGCCTCTTCATAAAGGCGATGAACGGGGCGATCGACATTGTCGAAAATGGCATCAACGGCATTGTCGGGCCGATCAACAGTCTTCTCGAAAAGGTCGGCATGAGCGGCCTCGCCACCGCCGACCTTTCGGGTTTCAAGGGTACGCCGAGCAATGCCGATAGCGACGTAGCGGGCATTGCCGGCAAGAACTTCGGGCGGGCCTTCAGCACCGATTACATGGGTCAGTATTACGACGCCGTCGCCGGTGGCGCGCGCAAACTAGCGCTTGCCGAAGCCGAAGCTGCGAAAGGCGCCGACAAGTCCAATGAGGCACACAAGAAACTCGCACGCGAGGGCCTGAGCGACGCGCAGAAGGAAGCTCAGAAGCTCGCCGACACAATCGAGCAGACTCTCGGCTCGGCGCTCGGTTCGTTGTTCGACGGACCGCTCACCAGCGTTCAAGACGCGATGGATGGGATCCTCGGTTCGTTTGCCCAGATCGGGCAGCAGAACCTGCAGAGCCTTTTCACCGGTACGATCGGCGCGAACGACAACAAGAGTTCGTCATGGGCCGATGCGCAGGCGCGTGTGTTCGGAGATGCAGTTCGAGATGGCGCGAAGGCTGGCACGCTCGGCGGCTTCGGCGACGTCATCAAGGCCATCCCCGGCGGCGCTGGTTCCGTCTCCGCGGGCCTCGGCGGGCTCGGTATCGGCTACCAGACGCAGAACCCTCTCATGGGTGCCGTGGGCGGCGCACTAGCGGGCGCATCGGCTGGTCCGTGGGGCGCAGTCATCGGCGGTATCGCGGGGCTCGTGGGCGGCCTTATCGGCATGAACGCCGAACTGGAGAAGAACAAGAAGCTGCTCGGCGAGAATAAGCAGTCGATCAACGCCTTCATCGGTGCCGGCTACGGCAAGGAGATCGACGCAACCACCGCTGCGGTGATCCAGTACAAAGCTCAGGCCGCTGAGTACATCAAGCTCGCTCAGGCGGCCGGCGACCAGGCCCTTGTGAAGCGCCTCAAGGATGCCGCTGCGGCGTACAGAGACACGCTAAAGGCGGACGCCGTCCGCGACCGGTTCAAGGAAGCCAAGGACGACCTTCTCAATGCGTATCAGTCCCAGGCTGACGGGCTCCAGGCTGTCATCGATCGCACCCGCGACTTCATCGCCACGACAGAGCAGTTTCGCTCGAGCCTGATGTTCGACAAGCAGTATTCGCCGCTCAGTCCGCAACAGATGCTCGCCGAGTCCCAGAAGCAGTTCGATCTTCTGTCGAAGAAAGCCCAGCTTGGCGATGCCAATGCTCAGGGTCGCCTCCAAGGGGCGTCAACGGAGTATCTGAATGCGGCGCGCGGCTACCTCGGCAGCTCGGCGGGTTACCAGGACATCTTCGACCGCGTTCAAGGTGTGCTCGGCTCGGTAGTCGGCGCTGCCGGCACGCAGTTGAGCAGCGCCCAGCAGCAGCTTGAAGCCACGAACAAGACGATCACGCACCTCGGTGGGATCGAGATCGGCGTTCAGACGGTCGCATCGATCATGGAGAGGATGACAAAGCTCCAGATCGAAGTGTCGAAACTCCGCGGCGATGAAGCGAAGGATCTGCGCAAAGACTTCAAGGATTTCATCAAGGAAATTCGCGTCATAGCCAACAAGAAGGCCGGGTAAGTGACCGACGCGCCCGAATACCTCTACGAGATCGATGCCTACAATGGCTCGACGGTGGTGACGCTGCGCTATTCGTCGTCGGGCTATACGACTGGGCCGGCCGACACGCCGCCCAACACGCTCTACGATGCGCGGATCAGCGGGAGCGCAGCCGGCTCGCTCTCGCGTGCTCTGTTCGCCAATCGCAAGACCATGGGCCGCGGCCAGATCGCCTTCGGTGAGCTCGGACTCGTCAACGCGGACAGCCTTCTCGATGGCCTGCTCAACTACGGCTTCGATGGCCGCAAGGTAGTGGTCAAGCGCCTCGCCAACAAGAACGCGGCATTCTCATCGGCCGTGACGGTACTGCGCGCCACGATTGAGGGCATCAGCACCAACCAGGCGCTGCGCGAACTGCGCTTCCGCCTCTATGATCGTCTGCTCGATCTGGACGATCCGGTGCAGTCCAACGTCTATAGCGGCACGACAACGAGCGGTGGCCTCGTGGGCAATCTGGCCAACGGCACCGCCGACATGAAGGATCGGCCCAAGCCGCTCTGTTTCGGCGCCAACAAGAACGTCGGGCCGGTCACCGTCAATCCGTTCGACCTCATCTACCAGGTCAGCGACGGGGCAGTGTCGGTGATCACGGTCTATGACGGCCAGGTGCCGCTGATCCTTGTCGCCAACTATGCCACGGTAGCGCTGCTGCAGGCGGCGACGATCCCGCCGGGGAAGTACGGCACCTGCCTCGCCGAGGGTCTGTTCCGGCTAGGTGTGCAGACGTACTTCACGTTGACTGCCGACGTGACGGAAGGCGCGACGCTCGCCGACCGCAATGCCAGCAAGATCACCGAGCGCATTCTCAGCAAGATGGGGTTCACCGGCGGCACCAACATCGCAGCGCCAGCTTCGCCGCCTTCGCCTCCGCGGCGGCGCAGGAAGTGGGCATCTTCCTCAACGATGCGATGCGCGGCAACGATGCCATCGGGCAAGTGCTCGGGAGCGTCGGCGGGTATCTGACCACGATGGCGACCGGGCCATTCCAGGTCGGCCTTGCGCCCGTCATCGCCTCGCCGGCGTGGACGCTCGATCTCAACAATATTGCCGACACCGACATAGCGATCCTTGCGAACCCTGATACCGACAAGGGCCTCCCGGCGTACCGCACGATCCTCAAATACGGACGGTCGTGGACGGTGCAGGGCGGTGAGAATGGACAGATCGCCCCTGGTGCATCGGCGGCCCGTCGCGGCTACGCGCAGGAGCAGTGGCGCACCGTCAAGGACGAGCGCGTCGCCGTACTCACGACCTATCTGCTCTCGCCGGAACTGACGATCGAGACGTTGATGACCAGCTCGGCTGATGCCGCAACCGAAGTGACGCGGCGCGCCAACCTCTATGCGGTCCTGCGGCAGGTCGTTGAAGTGCAGGTGGACCTGCTCGATGCCGACGCCATGACGCTTGGCTCGACCGTCGCGGTGTCGATTGGCCGGTACGGCTGGACGCCAAAGAACTTTGTCGTGATCGCGCGCGACGACGATTTCGGAGCAGGCCAGACGCGCCTGACGCTCTGGGGCTAGCATGGCAGACAGCAATATCACCTGCTCGTCGCTGGCCGTTGCCGGCGGCCTGGGCGTCCACGTCCTTGCCTGGGCGTTCAGCGCCGCCACAGTGCCGGGCGCGCCGTACCCGCTGCCTTACCTCGATCTCGATCATTTCGAGGTCTGGTCGGCGGCGACGAACGACCGGGCGGGGGCGACGCTGGCGGCAGAGCCGCGGGACACCAAGCTCACGGTGTCGGGGCTCGCCTACTCGACCACGCGCTACTACTGGGTGCGTGCGGTCGACAAATCGAGCAACGTCGGGGACTGGTGGCCGGTTAGCGCGACGGGAGGGGTCAGCGGGACGACGCTCGACAAGTTCACCGGCTCGGATTTGCTGCCGAACTCGGTTCCCGGATCAGTGCTCCAAGTCAGCACGATCAGTGCTCGTGAACTTGTCCTAGCCGACTTTTCCAACATGATCGGTGATCCGGGGTTCGCAAATTTCGCGAACACCTGGGCCGATGTGGTCGGGGTCAATTTTGGGTCGGCATCCAGCTTTGGCAGCAACGTCCAAGGCGGCAGATTCTTACGTGTACCTGCTGGCATCTCCAGGGCAGGAAGCGACCTTGTCTTTGCGTGCCGGTCGCAGATTTTCCCTGTCATCCCAGGGCAAGAATATGCCTACGGCGCTACGCTCGGGCTAGGTACGGGTGGAACCGGAAGTCTCCGCGCCGATATCGTATGGCTAGACAGCGCGGGAGCGATCATCAGCGGCAGCGCGCAGCTCACGCGTAGCACTGTAGGAGGGCTCGCCTACAACGAAATCGCAACTGCGCCGGCCACTGCGGCGAATGCTTATTTCCGCCTCCTCCGATACGCAGCCAGCGTTGGAGCAGCCACCGTTGGCACCGCCGACTACTACAATCTCTATATGCGCAAGGCTCAGAACGCCTCGCTGATCGTCGATGGCGCAATCACCGCCGCCAAGGTGACGGCTGGCACAGTGGTAGCCGACCTATTGGTCGTGTCATCGCTCATTGTCACCGGGCACATTACCAACAACGCCATCACCAACATTTACTCTGGCGGAACCGACACTCAGATAACCGCCAACAACAGCACCACCTACAAAACGATCGTCACGGTAGCGAACGTGGTCGTGCCTACGGGTGCAAGTGCACAGTTGACCTTTAGCAGTTCAGGCGAGAATGGAAACGTCTGCACCAACCAGTTCCAAATTCTTCGGGATGCGACGGTTGTAGCGACGTTCTATGGGTCCATGATAAACGCGGGCGGCAGCGGCTCGGTCGCGTATAGGTATCAATCGTCTTACGTGCTGCTCGATAGTCCAAGCGCCGGGACTTACGATTATGTCGTTCAGGTCAGGTCGTTGGCGTCGGGCGGCGCGACTTCCGAGCAATCAAACTGGCGTTACAATCGCGGCGTGGTTTCGCTTTACAAGAAGTAAAATCCCATGATGTTCAAATACACGAGATACTGGCTGACCACGGTCCCCGCCAGCGAAGGGGTCGACGCTCACACGGCTGGCCAGATTCGCGATTTCGGGCAGACCGGCGAGGAAGGCATGATGTGGTTCGAGGGCCACGGACCCAGCGAGGGGTACGGCACAATTGAGGGAGAGTTTTCAGATGAGTTTTACCGGATTGATCTGAAAACCCTCCAGCCCGTCAAGTTGCCGCCAGCACCCCCAGAGGTTCCGACGCCTGCCCAGATCAGGCGCACCGCCATGCGTGCCGATGTGGCTGGCTTGGCGTTGCGTCGCAAATTAGCCGCCGCCAGCCCGCAGGAAATTGATGATTACGTAGACCAGAACGTGAGCAATCTGGCGGACGTTAAAACTATGCTGAAAAGGATGCTCAGACTCATCGCCGCCGATGCGCCGGATCGGTAGCAGCATGAGTGTATTCACTGGCCCCTTACGTCTCGCCCTGCTCGCGCTCGACGTTGCTCCGTGGCGCGCATGGGCCTGCTGGGCGGGTGTCCGCATTTATTCAACGCTCTACCGCTATTGGGAGTCCGACTAAATGGCGTCGATCGCTATTGCCCACACACCATGGTCCGACGCCGCGACGCTCTCGGGTGGCAGCTGGTCGGCGGGGTCGCCGCTCAACAACGTCAAGACCGACAAGCTCTTTGAGGTCGCTCGATCAACTGATGCGACGCTCGCCAGCACCAAGTTCATCTGCGACCTCGGGGCGGCGCAGGCGATTGAAAGCGCGATCCTCGGGCCGACCAACCTCGACAAGGATTACAAAGTCCGCGTGAAGGGCGCGCCGACCAATGCCTTTTCGTCCGGATTCGACAGCGGGTGGAGCACGCCGACGCTCACGGCCTCGGATATCGACGTCGAGCGCGGCGTCAACGTTGTCGTCATGTTCGCCGCGGCTCAAAGCTACCGCTGGTGGCAGATCGAACTGGACAACACGACCAACGTCGCCGGGTACGTCCAGATCGGCAAGCTGTTCCTGCCGCAACTCCTGAAGCCGTCGATCAACTACGCGCCCGGATCGAACGGCCTGAGCTGGGAAGACAATACGCGCCGGGTAGAGACCCTCGGCAAGGTCGAAAACCAGTCGCGCATCCGCAACCGCCGGTTGATCAACTTCCAGATCCCGATGCTCAATGAAAGCGAGGCGTTCGGCGCCTTCGCGCGGTTCCAGCGGACGGTGGGGTTCGACAAACTGGTCTACGTCATCCCCGATCCAGCAGCGTCCGCTGCGCAGATGCAGGAACGCTCGTTCTGGGGACGCGTCGGGCAGATGGACCCGATCACGCAGGCGCAGTTCGCGACCGCGGGTGTCGGGCTCACGATCAGAGAATTGTTCTAGGCCGCCTCCCCGACCGCCGCTTTGTCCACTTGGAAACCGGAAGAGGGGCAGCTTGGGGGCTGATCCTCTCCCGGCCCGGGCCCTGGTGGGTGCAGTAGGCGTCCAGAGTCGATCTGAAGCTATGTCGCCCGCTCGCTCGGGGTGGCGGGCAACGGAAAGCCGGGAGAGGCGGGAAGGAGACCCGCACCTCCCCCGGCCCGAGCTTCGGTTTCAGGGCAGTTACCGAGGCCGCCCGAACGTAAACCGCTCACCTAGAGCGGGCAATTCCTTCCAGCAACGGAGACTTCCCATGCCTCAGAACACTGAGCAGCATTTCCGCTCGGTCGCGCCGATCTATATGCGGCTGCTGCTGACCGACTTCCCGCAGCTCGGCCCCGATGACGCCGCAGCGATCTTCGGCAATGCGGGCCACGAGTCCAAGGGGCTCACCGACGACCAGGAGGACAAGCCCGTCGTCGCCGGTTCGCGCGGGGGCCTGAACTGGATGCAGTGGACCGGCCCGCGCCGCAAGGCGATGGAGGCCTATTGCGTGCGCAACAAGCTCGATCCCGCGAGCGATATCGCCGCTTACAAGTGGCTGTTCCTCGAACTCAAGGGCGCCGAGAAGAAGGCGATCCCCGCGCTGCTCAAGGCGACCACGCTCGACGCCAAGGTCATCGCGTTCGAAAAGGCGTTCCTCCGCGCCGGCGTGAAGCACTACCCCAGCCGCCAGCAGTGGGCGAAGGTGGCGCTCGACGCCTACGCCGAACACGTCGGCAACGGTGGTGTCGTCGATGCCCCGCAGCCGCCTGTGGTGGCGCCTGCCGAGGATTACGAAGCGGACATCGCCCCGCCCGCGACGAAGCCCTCACGGCCCGGCTGGCTGGCTCTGGTGGTCATCGGCGTGCTGGCCGCTCTGGTAGCTGCGTCGGTGTTCTTCGGCGGCCAGGCTGTGACGGGCGAGGAAGTGACGCTGCTCGGCCCGCCCGTGCCCCACGACCGGCCGTTCGGTCTGATCGGCGACGGCGGCAACCTCTGGGCTGATATCGGCATGCAGATCGCGCTGTCGTTCCTGATGCCGCTCGTCTCCGCCGCGGCGACTGCCGCGGTGGGCTGGATCGTCTGGCAGTGGAACCGGGTGCTCAAGGCCGACTTCGACGCCAAGAGCGCCGAGGCTCTTCACGCCGCCCTCGAGCGCGGCATGCTGGCTGCGATCGAGGCATTCGGTCCCCGCACCAACAAGGCGAAGCTAATCTCGACGGCGGCCGACTATGTGGAGACGTTCAACGGCGGGACCATCAAGCGGCTGGGGCTCAGCCGCGACAGTCTTGAGCAGTTGGCGTTGCCGCACCTCGCGACCGCCAAGAAGCGCACCTGACGGGAGGCCGGCATGAGAGCGTCACTCGCGACCGTCGAATATTTTCGAGGACCTATTGCCGTGAACGATAATCGCCAGAACCAAACCGAGGGCAACGAGATTTTGCGGCTGTTGGGCCGCCTCGAAGCCACCGTAACGGCAATCCAGTCGGACATCACCGACCTCAAGACCGAGGCCAAGGACGACCGCACATCGACGACGGAAAACCGCCGTCGAATGCACGAGAAGATGGAAAGCCTCGGGCGGAGCGTGCAGCAGACGGACAGCACGGTTCGGATCCTCGGCGCCCTTGTCGACAAGCAGGGCAAGGACATCGAAGGCGTCACCAAAGAGGTGCAGGCTTTGGCGCCCAAGGTAGAGGCAACGGCCGCCGTCGTGCGGCGCTGGACCATGCGGGGCGGGGCGATCGTTGCCGCTCTGTCGATCCTCGCCGGCGGGCTTTGGTATCTCGCCAGCACCAACTGGATCGCGCTCTGGCGGTTCGTCGACCAGTTCATCCCGAAATAGGGCTGGCTCCCACCACATAAGGAAATCGTTATGCGCTCTCCCTTAGCCGTTGCCCTCGCGGGCGCGGCGCTGATCCTGCTCGCCTGCATGTGGGCACTGGTGTTCGCCGTCCCGGTGCATGCAGCGGAGTGCGCGGGGCAGGTCGTCACCGCCAGTTACTACGGCACCGAGTCCGGCGGCCGCACCGCCAATGGTGAGCGCTTCACCGGCCGGGACATGACTGCTGCCCATCGCACGCTGCCCTTCGGGACCAAGCTCCGCGTCACCTATCGGGGCAAGAGCGTGGTGGTGCGGGTCAACGATCGTGGCGGCTTTCATAAGTACGGGCGTTCACTCGACCTCAGCCGGGCGGCAGCGTCAAAACTGGGGATGATCGAGGCGGGCGTGGACCGGGTCTGCGTGGAGCGGCTTTAGACACCATGTTGCGCGCCTGCTACATCATCACCGACACAATTGGGGCATATGAACGTTTCATAAACGTTCTCGTCTATTTTCCGATTCGTAGGCTATTCCGGGAGCGGGTTTCCGCGATGATTGTCACGCATGAGCGTGAGAAGCTCATTCAGGCGATAAATTTCTTCGCCCAGCAAACCCGTAAGCTCGGAAAGACGAAGCTTTTCAAGCTTCTATATTTTCTCGACTTCCAGCATTTTCAAGCAACGGGCCGTAGTGTGACTGGGCTCGATTACAACGCGTGGAAGATGGGGCCTGTCCCCGTAGCGCTCTTCGAAGAGATTGGTGCTCCGGGCGAGGATATGGCGGCAGTCGTTGAGTTTCGCGAGAAACCCATCAACGATGGCGCGATGCTAACCGTCAATTCGCAGTCAGCTTTTTCGGATGAACACTTTTCCAAGCGCGAGCTTGCGTTGTTGCGGGCGCTGGCCAGCGAGTATCGAGACGCTACCGCCGACGAGATGATCGAGGCCACGCATCTTGAAAACTTGCCATGGCACAAGGTTTGGAACGAGCAGGGCGCCAAGCAGGCAGAAATTCCCTATGAACTGGCCGTTCGGCCGGACGAGGTTGATCTGGTAAAGCGAGTTGTCTCGGAACGTTCGGAGCTGCTGCAGCGTCTTCGATGAACCCCGGCTCCATCTTCTTTGACGAGGAGTTCGCCTTCCAGAACGGTGGCACGGGAGAAAAGCTCTTCGTGGTACTGGGCTCGGAAGATAGGCGATCCATCGTCGCGAAGACGACGTCGCAGCAAAGGGGGCGGGGCACTGAGTATGGTTGCCAACCCAAGGACCGCTTCCCAAACTTCTATCTCCCGGATAGGTGCTGCCACCTGAAGGGGCAAAGCTGGGTGTGCCTCGATGAGTTTTACGAACTGGACGGTGGCAAGATGCTGCAAAAGCGGTTCAGCGGCCTGATCAAACCAGTATGCACGATTCCTGATCACCTTAAGAAGTTGCAGGAGTGCGCATTGAACAGCGCCGACATCTCTCCTGCGCAGGCTAAGGTGATCAGAGCAAGCCTAAGCTAAAGCGCTGGCGGGACTCAACTTTTTCCCGTCTCCAACGTATAGGGACATGGCAACCCTATGAGCCGGCTATGAAAGAAGACCACCCGAGTACCATCTCCGATGTGGAGGCCGCCGCCTTGTCCAAACAAGCGGGCCTTCTGCGCAACAAGATTGCGGCAGCTGAGAGCGGCCTTTTCGTGGAGGCTGCCGACGTCGTCGATTCATACCGCACACAGCTTGCCTACGTCGAAGCGAAGCTAGAAAAGTACAGGGCACGGGAAGCACCCAGCAAAACGTCGCTCGACGGCGGCGCCGATGACTGAGGTCTCGATCTCGCTCCACGCCGACAGCCGTCCCGACTTCATCACGAGCGATTCCGCAACGGTGGCGAAGATGCGCGCGGGTTTGGGGTCGGAGGCAATCCACCTGGTTCCAGCACCGACCTCGCCGTCCTGCTCCGCGGTGCCGGTCGAGGGCCATGGGCGGCCTCCCTCGATCGTCAGGAAGATGCTCACGTGGTGACGGTGAAGTTCAGCTAGCTGACGGTTGTTTGGGAACCTTCTGATCCTGGCGAGGCTTCCGTCAGCAGCAAGGAACTCAGTGAGCTATTTGTTAACCTACTCGATGACGACGGGCGCTGGCCGCCACGTTGCAGACACACCCCAACAAGCCGTTGATGCTCACCTTGCGCTGGTGCAAGCAAGAGCCTCTAGGATCGTCGTCACGGACGCGGCAAACTTCGTCGTGACTATCGCCAGCGTTGTCGCCGTAGCCGGGGTTAGGCGAGCCTAATCCGCTGTCAATTCACCACGCGAACGAACGGTAGTGACGCCACCATAGTGCCAGTGATGTCGCAAATCTCCATCCAACAACGATCAGCGGCTGTGCTTATCTGACCGTCGCGAACCATCGCGCGAGCATCGGACTCGGCCCAGGTCCATGCGGCCTTCAAGTCGGAAAACTCGCCGCCGCGCCGATCTTCAAACAGCGTCTCTTCTTGCCGAACGTGGAAGTAAAAATGGGCCATGCGGGCTTTTACGCCCACTGGTCTCAGTAGTCGCCCAATTTCGCAATGCGAGGAATGAGTAAGGTGAGCAAAACCTCCCTGTCGTATTGGCCGCGTCAATTGTCGGAGGTGAAGGCCGCATGGGCTCCCAATCCCATGCAGCCTTCCTTCGGACGGTGCAGGGTCGCCCCGGCCCACTCCGGTTCCATAAATCTAGCAAGCGAATATTTGACTGAAAAGTCTTTCGAGCGCCCGCGTGGCTCGTTACGCTTCCCTCGGCCGAACTCAGCATTTTCGTTACGGGCTACGGGCTACGGGCTACGGGCT
>JBKJTB010000062.1:0-4335 GCA_046594305.1 Devosia sp.
TACGACGATCTGTGGAAAGCCGTCGGAAAAGTCTGCGATCTATTTACGCCACAGGAGTGCTGGAACTACTTCCGGCAAGCCGGCTGTGTTGCACATTAAGCGCCCGATGCTCTAGGCTGTGGAAAACCGTGAATGCACAACGCCTCATCTGCACTCTGGAGCTGCGATGCTCCGAGGCTCTCCCGAGAAGCCCGCCCCTGCAACGCACCAAGGCCGACCCACAGAGTCCGGCCCTGCCGTTCGTCGGAACAGACAGGGCCGTGTTTGGGCATTGCCCAAAATACCGGTCGTCAACGACCAGCTTTAATCTCGGATGCTACGCGGCATTCAGCCGACGATCCGACTTGTGGTCTCAAATTGTAATGGGTCAGCAGCGCGGTTTGCCGAACGAGTTCAGGCACCTGCGCCGGCTGCGGCTCCAGTCTTCAGTGGAGCCTGGGGGGACTATTAGGTGGCGTCATGCCTCACTCCTACGTCCGTTTCCACACATGTCGCGCCGTGGCCTTGTCGCCCGTCTGCGGCGTCTCGCAGACCACCTCGCTGGCAGCGATGAATGTCGCGTCGACATTCGGCCTCGGTGACAATCTGGAGTCTGTACCCATGGTCCCGGCCCGTCAATCGCCAATCCGCCGGTTATACAAAACGTGATCGATCAGGCCCGATCCTGCCGGTCCGGCGTCCTTTGTCAGGAGCCTGTTCGACCTTTGTTCTTTACGCTTGCCCTTGGGGCTGATTCCTGACTAGACCAAAGAGTTGGCGGCTCTGCCTCTCGACGCAGCGGCGAAAATACCTAGATATGGGCTTGGCGGCTTTTCCTCTGCCATCCCGACATGCAAGACTGAGCGGTGGAGCGGTCATGGCCGACCATAAATTCCTATCCATTCGCGGCGCACGCGAACACAATCTGAAGAACATCGATCTCGACCTCCCCCGGGATTCGCTGATCGTCATGACCGGCCTGTCCGGCTCCGGCAAATCCTCGCTCGCCTTCGACACCATCTATGCCGAGGGCCAGCGCCGCTATGTCGAGAGCCTGTCGGCCTATGCGCGGCAGTTCCTGGAAATGATGCAGAAGCCCGACGTCGACCAGATCGACGGCCTGTCGCCCGCCATCTCCATCGAGCAGAAGACCACCTCGCGCAATCCGCGCTCGACGGTCGGCACGGTCACCGAGATCTACGACTACATGCGGCTTCTGTTCGCGCGCGCCGGCATTCCCTATTCGCCGGCCACCGGCCTGCCGATCGAAAGCCAGACCGTGTCGCAGATGGTCGACCGCGTGCTGGCGCTCGACGAGGCCACGCGTCTCTTCATCCTCGCGCCCATCGTGCGCGGCCGCAAGGGCGAATACCGCAAGGAACTCGCCGAACTGCAGAAGAAGGGCTTTCAGCGCGTCAAGATCGACGGCGCCTTCTACGAGATCGCCGACGTGCCGGCGCTCGACAAGAAGTACAAGCACGACATTGACGTCGTCGTCGACCGCGTCGTGGTGCGCGCCGACCTGGGCACGCGGCTTGCCGATTCCATCGAGACCGCCCTGAAGCTTGCCGAGGGCCTCGCCGTCGCCGAATTCGCCGACAAGCCGCTCGACGCCAGCCAGACCGGCGCCGACTCCGTCAACAAATCCGCCAACGAAACGCACGAACGCATTCTGTTTTCGGAAAAATTCGCCTGCCCGGTCTCCGGCTTCACCATTCCCGAGATCGAGCCGCGCCTGTTCTCCTTCAACAACCCGTTCGGCGCCTGCCCCACCTGTGACGGCCTCGGCAGCCAGCGCGCCATCGACCCGTCGCTCGTCGTGCCGGAGGAAAGCCGCTCGCTGCGCGACGGCGCCGTCAGCCCCTGGGCCAAGTCCACCTCGCCCTATTACACGCAGACGCTCGAAGCCCTCGGCAAGGCCTACGGCTTCAAGCTGGGCGACCGTTTTTCCGACCTCTCCGACGAGGCCAAGAACGCCATCCTCAACGGCACCGGCGCCCGCGAAATCACCTTCAGCTACGACGACGGCCTGCGCTCCTACAAGACGACGAAAACCTTCGAGGGCGTCATCCCCAATCTCGAGCGCCGCTGGAAGGAGACCGAATCCGCCTGGATGCGCGAGGAGATCGAACGCTTCATGTCGGCCTCGCCCTGCCCGGCCTGCCACGGCTACCGGCTCAAGCCGGAGACGCTGGCGGTGAAGATCGCCGGCCTGCACATCGGCCAGATCTCCGAAATGTCGATCCGCAAGGCCAACCAGTGGTTCGCCGACCTGCCGGCCCACCTCAGCCCCAAGCAGAACGAGATCGCCACGCGCATCCTCAAGGAGATCCGCGAGCGGCTGCGCTTCCTCAACGATGTCGGCCTCGACTACCTCACCATGTCGCGCAATTCCGGCACGCTGTCGGGCGGCGAGAGCCAGCGCATCCGTCTCGCCTCGCAGATCGGCTCGGGCCTCACCGGCGTGCTCTACGTGCTCGACGAGCCGTCGATCGGCCTGCACCAGCGCGACAATGCCCGCCTCCTCGACACGCTGAAGCATTTGCGCGACCTCGGCAACACCGTCATCGTCGTCGAGCATGACGAGGACGCCATTCTGTCCGCCGACTATGTCGTCGACATCGGCCCGGCCGCCGGCATCCATGGCGGCGAGATCATCGCCCAAGGCTCGCCGCGCGACATCATGGCCAACCCGAACTCAATCACCGGCAAATATTTGTCCGGCGAGCTCGAGGTCGCCATGCCGTCCGAGCGCCGCGCCCTGAAGAAGAACCGCAAGATCAAGGTCGTCGGCGCGCGCGGCAACAACCTCAAAAACGTCACCGCCGACATCCCGCTCGGCACCTTCACCGCCGTCACCGGCGTGTCGGGCGGCGGCAAGTCGACCTTCCTCATCGAGACGCTGTTCAAGGCCGCCTCGCGCCGCATCATGGGGTCACGCGAGCACCCGGCCGACCACGACCGCGTCGAGGGCCTAGAGTTTCTCGACAAGGTCATCGACATCGACCAGTCGCCGATCGGCCGCACCCCGCGCTCCAACCCCGCCACCTACACCGGCGCCTTCACGCCGATCCGAGACTGGTTCGCCAATTTGCCGGAGTCCAAGGCGCGCGGCTACGCGCCCGGCCGCTTCTCCTTCAACGTCAAGGGCGGCCGCTGCGAGGCCTGCCAGGGCGACGGCGTGATCAAGATCGAGATGCACTTCCTGCCCGACGTCTACGTCACCTGCGACGTCTGCCACGGCAAGCGCTACAACCGCGAGACGCTCGACGTGCTGTTCAAGGGCAAGTCGATCGCCGACGTGCTCGACATGACGGTCGAGGAAGGCGTCGACTTCTTCGCGGCGGTGCCCGGCGTGCGCGACAAGCTGGTCACGCTCAACCAGGTCGGCCTCGGCTACATCCACATCGGCCAGCAGGCCAACACGCTGTCGGGCGGCGAGGCGCAGCGCATCAAGCTCGCCAAGGAACTGTCGCGCAAGGCCACTGGCAAGACGCTCTACATTTTGGACGAGCCGACCACCGGCCTGCATTTCCACGACGTCGCCAAGCTGCTCGAAGTGCTGCACGAGCTGGTCGACCAGGGCAACACGGTCGTCGTCATCGAGCACAATCTCGAAGTCATAAAGACCGCCGACTGGGTGCTCGACCTTGGCCCCGAAGGCGGCGACGGCGGCGGCGAACTGGTCGCCTCAGGCACGCCGGAAGACATCGCCGCCGAACCGCGCAGCTACACCGGGCAGTTTCTGAAGGAGCTGCTGGGGCGACGGCCGGGCAAAAGGGCGCAGGCGGCGGAGTAGCAGGGGAATCGCTTCGGTGGAGGACAACTTGTCGGTAAAGTTGGCAATCGCTCGCAGGCAACTCGGCACAGCACTAGATCTTTTTATCAGGAGTAGGGATCCAGTGTCTGTTCACGCTTTGGCGTGTGGAGGAAGCGAAATTATCGAAGGATTGGCAACAGACGCGACGATGCCGACGCTCTCATCACATATTCTCGAAACGTTTCCTGACGTTGATATGCGCAAGGTACGAGCGCTGCGAAATCAATATTGGAACGCGATTAAGCACTACTATCAGCGCGACAATAAAACTGCGCGGGACGATGAAGCCTTGCTAGCCGACTTTTCGGACCGAGCTAACGATGCGCCGCTTTTTATGGGTTGGCTAGACTACATGCAGCTAACCCAACGATTGCCCGTTGAGGCCCAGGTGTTCCAAGTGTGGTGGTACGCGACGAACGAAGAGATGGCTCGGGGAATCTGCACAGCGGGGATAAGTGGAATATCTGCCTGAGATCGGCATGATGCCGTGAACAGGAGAGACCATGACAAGACGACCGCGCCGGAACCACAGCCCG
>JBKJTB010000136.1:0-7873 GCA_046594305.1 Devosia sp.
CTGCTCATTGCCATCGCTCACCTGTTCGCTGAGATCGAGGAACACCGCCCCCGGCTTGCCGTCCTCGAGGAAGCGGACCGTGCCGGTCTTTTCGACCACCAGCAACCGCCCATCCCCCGGCAGCGCCACGGCTTCCACCGGCCGCGAGAATCCCTCGCCGATCTTTTCGAAATCGATGGCAGCCCCGTCGATGGTCGTCGCGGCAAACGCCGGCGCAGCCAGCAGGCCCGCGAGCACGATCGCAATTCTCAGCATCAATCTCTCCCCTGGAATACCCAGACATAACCCGTGAGCGCCCGATGCGCCCGATTGCTTCACCACTTTATGATCGACTACACGACTATCGCCGTCGCCGCCTGGAGAGCCGCCCGAATGAAATTCCTGCGCCCGTTCACCATCCTCATGCTCGCGGCCTTCGCCCTGCCCGCGTTGGCGCAGGAGCCGACCGACGAGGATCGCGCCCAGGCCATGGAGTTCGCCATGCACGACGCGATCTTCACGCTCTACCACGAGGCCGGCCATCTGCTGGTCGGCGAGCTCGGCCTCCCGGTCCTCGGCAAGGAAGAAGACGCGGCCGACGCGCTCGCCGTCATCATGATCCTCAAATACACCGACGACGAGATCGAGCGCTTCAACACGCTGATCGATGTCGCCGACGGCTGGTACTTCAACGCCGAAAACACCACCGGCGAAGGCATCGACGACCTCAGCTACTACGACGACCACAGCCTCGACATCCAGCGCGCCTACGCCATGGTCTGCATGATGGTGGGCGCCGATCCCGCCGAGTTCGGCGAAACCGCCGACATCTACGAGATGGACCCCGACCGCCAGGAAGCCTGTAGCGGCGTCTACGCGCAGGCCGAAACCTCCTGGCTCACCGTGCTCGACCCGCACTTCGCCACCGAACCCGGCGCCGAAATCCCCATCACCTACGACGATGCCGGCGACTACGCGATCATCGAAGAAAATCTCAAGGACTGGCGGGTCATGGAGAACCTCGCCGAACTCCTCCGCACCACCTTTGCCCTCCCCGGCCCCGTGACCCTCCGCGCCACGCAATGCGGCGAGGCCAACGCCTATTACGACCCGAGCGCGCACGAGATCATCTACTGCTACGAACTCGCCGCCAGCATGTACAACCTCTACCTCGGCACCGAAGCCGCGCCCGACGATGCCTCCGCCATCGACGAGGAAGCCGGCGACAGCGAACCCGACGACCGCAAGGCATTGGCCGGCAGCAAAGGCGGCTGACCTCGAGGCCCGCGGTCGGCGATCCTCTCCCGCCTGCGGGAGAGGATTCCCGATGGACGACCTTTCACGCCTTGTGAACAAAACGAGAATAAGGCTCACTGCTCCCCACCGCAATTTGCCCGATTCGCCGTGCTCGCCCAGATCGATTACCTCCATCGCCTGAACCCCGAACAGCGCCGCGCCGTCGAGCATGGCGTCGGCGGGGACACGATCGGCGGCCCCCTGCTGGTCATCGCCGGCGCCGGTTCGGGCAAGACCAACACCCTCGCCCACCGCGTCGCCCATCTCATCGTCAACGGCGCCGACCCGCGCCGCATCCTGCTGATGACCTTCTCGCGCCGCGCCGCCAGCGAAATGACCCGCCGCGTCGAGCGCATCGCGGCGCAGGTGATGGGCACCTCGTCGGGCGCCATCACCGACGCGCTCCATTGGGCCGGCACCTTCCACGGGGTTGGCGCGCGTCTGCTGCGCGAATACGCGCCAAATCTCGGTCTCGACCAGCAGTTCACTATCCACGACCGCGAGGACTCCGCCGACCTCCTCAACATCGTCCGCCACGATCTCGGCTTCCACGACAGCAAAGCACGCTTCCCCGCCAAGGGCACCTGCCTCGCCATCTACTCGCGCACCGTCAACGCCCAGGCCGAACTCGCCGAGACGCTGAAGGACCACTTCCCCTGGGCCGCCATGTGGGAGGCAGAACTCCGAAAACTGTTCGCCGCCTATGTCGAGACCAAGCAGGCCCAGAACGTCCTCGATTACGACGACCTGCTGCTCTACTGGGCCATGATGATGAAGGAGCCGGCGATCGCTGCCGATCTCGGGGCCCGCTTCGACCACATCCTCGTCGACGAATACCAGGACACCAACCGCCTGCAGTCGGCGATCCTGCTCGCCATCAAGCCCGACGGCCGCGGCATGACGGTCGTCGGCGACGATGCGCAGTCGATCTATTCCTTCCGCGCCGCGACAGTCCGCAACATTCTGGAATACCCTTCCAGCTTCTCGCCCGCTGCCGACATCATCACCCTCGATCGCAACTATCGCTCGACCGCGCCGGTGCTCGCCGCGGCCAACGCCATGATCGCGGAAGCCGCCGAGCGCTTCACCAAGAACCTGTGGACCGAGCGGCAATCGACGCAGAAGCCGCAGCTCGTCACCGTGCGCGACGAGGCCACGCAGGCCAACTACATCGTCGAACGCGTGCTGGAGAAGCGCGAGGGCGGCACGGCGCTCAAGGACCAGGCGGTGCTTTTTCGCACCTCGCACCATTCCGGCCCGCTCGAGATCGAGCTCACCCGCCGCAACATCCCGTTCGTCAAATATGGCGGCCTCAAATTCCTCGACGCCACCCACATCAAGGACATGCTGGCGCTGCTGCGCTGGGCCGAAAACCCGCGCGACCGCGTCGCCGGCTTCCGCGTGCTGCAGCTCCTCCCCGGCATCGGCCCCGGCACCGCCGGCCGCGTGCTCGACGAACTCACCGCGGCCACTCGCCCCTTCGATGCGCTCGCCACCCTGCCGCCCCCTGCCCGCTCCGAAGGCTGGCCGAACCTCGTCGAGGTCGCAGCCGATCTCGCCAATGCCCGCGACTGGCCCGCCGCCTTCAGCCGCGCCCGCATCTGGTACGAGCCAATTCTCGAAGAGGCGCACGAGGACGCCGCGGTCCGCCTGCTCGATATCCTCCAGCTCGAGCAGATCGCCGCCGGTTTCCCCAGTCGCGAACGCTTCCTCACCGAACTGACGCTCGACCCACCTGACGCGACCTCGGACCTGTCAGGTCCCGGCCTCAAGGATGAGGACTATCTCATCCTCTCGACCATCCATTCGGCGAAGGGCCAGGAATGGCGCGCCGTGCATGTCCTCAACGTCGTCGATGGCTGCATCCCCTCCGACCTCGGCACCGGCTCGACGCATGAACTCGAGGAGGAGCGGCGGCTGCTCTATGTCGCCATGACTCGCGCCCGCGACGAGTTGCACCTCGTCATGCCGCAGCGCTTCTTCGTCACCCAGCAGACGCGGCATGGCGACCGGCACCTTTACGCGCAGCGCACGCGCTTCATCACCCGCGCCATGCTGCCGCTCTACGACGATGTCCTGTGGCCGGCGCTGCAGCCGCTCTCCGACGAACGCATCGGCGCGCGGCCGAATGTTGATCTGCGCGCGCAGATGCGCACCATGTGGGCAAAGTAGATGTCAGTGGTTGGTGAGCGCCGCAGCCCGGCCGAGCATGCCGATATCGCTGCTCTGATAGACGATCCGGCGCTTCTCGCCCGGCTCGGCCACCTGCACTTCGGCGCGGCGTCCGTCCTTGGCGAAAGAGCTGGCGAGCGAGATCGCTTCGGTCTGCGCGCCGTCGCGGCTGATGTACGGCCCCTTGGTCTTGCCGTTGAGGTCGATCCACCACTTGTTGCGGGCGAAGATCACGATGAAGATGGCCGTAGTCATAATGCGCATGTCCCTAAAGCGCCGCTCTATACGACTAGCGCACACAGCCGCGTTGGGCATGCCCGTTCGCCGAACATGCTTAAAACTCGTCAAGCATTGAGCTCAAAATGGCACCTAGCGGTTGGCCGAACGACCCGTCTCCGGGTCGCTCGGTCCAGAGCACAAAGATGATGAACCCGGTCGAGATCGCCCCCTCTGACGCGCGTCGAATCTGGCTCCGCGCCCAGCGGCTCGACAGCCGCGAGCCCTTCGGCACTGGCCCCGAGGCGACGAAACTGGCGGTCGAGCACCTCGGCTACGTGCAGATCGACACCATCAATGTCATCGAACGGTCGCACCACCACATCCTGTTTTCCCGCATCCCCGCCTATCGCCGCGCCGACCTCCGGCAGGCCCAGAGCGCCGACAAATCCGTCTTCGAATACTGGACCCACGCCCTCGCCTACGTCCCCGTCCGCGATTTCCGCTTCTTCGTTCCGGCGATGAAGGCGCATCGCGACGACCCGACGCGCTGGTCTGCGTCCGATACGGAAGCCGGCACAAAACTCATCCGCAAGATCCGCCGCGATGGTCCCATCAGCATCCGCGACATCGACACCGATGAGCTCGTCGAGAAGGCGCATTTGTGGGCCAGCAAGAAGCCATCCAAGGGCATCCTCGAACGCGGCTTCTACGACGGCCGTCTCGTCATCAGCGAGCGCCAGGGCATGGTGAAGACCTACGAGGACATCGAGCGCCATTTCGGCTGGAGGAGCCTGCCGCGCGGCGCCACGCCCTCGCAGCTCGTCGAATATCAACTCGACCGCGCTTTGCGCGCCCAGGGCCTCGTCAGCGCGCCCTCGGTGATGCATCCGTGGAAGGTATTCCCGCCCGAGATGCGCGCCCTGATCAACCGCCGCGTTCGCCGCAAGCAGCTCCGCGAAATCCGCATCGGCGACTCGCCGGTCGCTCACTGGGCATCGCCCGAGGTATTGGACACGGTGCCCGAGGTTGCGGAGCCCCTGGTCCACATCCTGTCGCCTTTCGACCCCGTGGTGATCCAGCGGGCGCGGCTAAAGCTGTTCTTCGGCTACGACCACATCTTCGAGGCCTATGTGACCAAGGCCAAGCGCCAGTTCGGCTATTTCACGCTGCCCGTGCTGGTCGGCGACCAGGTCGTGGCCGCCCTCGATCTCAAAACCGACCGCGCTGCGGGGAAGCTTTTGATCCAGGCCTGGCACTGGCTCGAGCCGGCGCGCCCGCGCGCCCACAAGAAGCTCATCGAGGAGGAGCTGTCACGCTTCGAGCGCTTCCAGCTCGGCGACTGAAAAACGACAACGGCGCCCATGGGGCGCCGTTGCACGATCGGGTGTCGATGTGTCCAGTCTTACTGGAAGCGGTAGCGCAGCGTGCCGCGCACTTCGTGGACCGTGTTGTCGTTGAGGTAGAACGACGATGCACCAGGGGTGTTGTTGCTGATCTGCGGCAGATACAGCAGGCGGTAGCCGACGTCGGCAACCACGGTGCCCATGTCGTACTGCACACCGGCCATGCCGGCGACCACCGGGCTGAAGCCCTCGCCATCGGCAATCGGAGCGCCGCCGGTCACGTGCGTCTGGTAGTACGCACCACCAAGACCCACGCCGACATAGCCGCCCCAGCCGCCCGACGACATTGGCTCGCCGCCGAAGCTGAAGTCGTAATAGGCGTTGGCCAGTGCCACGCCGGCCCGCAGTTCGAGGACGTTCGTGCCGTCCGACAGCCCGGCGTTGTGCAGGTAGTCCGTCGTCAGATCGACGCGAAGCCCGGTGCCCGTTTCGTAGCCGAAGCCGGCGCCGACCGAGTAGCCATAGCCCGGAGAAACCGCGGCCAGACACACGCAGCCTGCCGTGTCGACGTGCTCCTGCGTCCACAGCAGGTTGCCGGCGGCCGAGCCGCGCAGGTAGAACGAACCGGCAAGGCCGTAGTCGACCTCGGGAATTTCGATATCCGGATAATCCGGCATGTCCGCCGCGCGGGCGGGAGCGCCGATCAGGGCGCTGAGCGCGATCAGCAGCGCTGCTAGAAGAATACGCATGTCACACAGTCCTTGTTTCGCCACGACGACACCCGTCGATCGGCCTTGACTGTGCCAGTAGTTTCTTAAAAGCCGCTTAACCCTAAGGCTTAACCCTAACACCGGCTGAACGGTGGCTGAACATGCTGCGGAATCCCGCTCCAGTAACCTTCCGTTAACGCTCCCGCTTAAGCCACCTGCTTGATGGTGGCCGCGATCTGGTCGACCACGGCGTTGACGAGGCCCGCGTCGTCGCTCTCGGCCATGACGCGGATCACCGTCTCGGTGCCGCTCTCGCGGATCACCAGGCGGCCGTCCTTGCCGAGCCGGTCGCGGCTCTCGGCGATCACCTGCACCACAAGCTTGTGGTCGAGCGGCTTGCCGCTCTTGTAGCGCACGCTGGTGAGCTTTTGCGGCACTGGCTCGAACCGCCGGCACACTTCCGAGACGCGGAGCCCCGCTTCTTTCACCACCGACAGCACCTGCAATGCCGCCACGAGGCCGTCGCCGGTCGTGGTGTAGTCGGAGAGAATGATGTGGCCCGACTGTTCGCCGCCGACGTTGAAGCCGTGCGCGCGCATGCTCTCGAGCACATAGCGATCGCCGACCTGGGTGCGGTTGAGATTGAGCCCGAGCGTTGTGAGATAGCGCTCGAGCCCGAGATTGCTCATCACGGTCGCAACAATGCCGTTGCCCTTGAGACTGCCACGGCCATGCCAGGACTGCGCGATCACCGCCATCAGCTGGTCGCCATCGACCACTTCGCCAGACTCATCGACGATGATGACGCGGTCGGCGTCGCCATCGAGCGCGATGCCGATATCGGCGCGCACTTCCTTGACCTTGGCGCGCAGCGCCTCCGGCGCCGTGGAGCCCACCTTGTCATTGATGTTGTAGCCATCGGGTTCGACGCCGATCGGAAACACTTCGGCCCCCAGCTCCCACAGGGCGATGGGCGCGACCTTGTAGGCGGCACCATTGGCGCAGTCGATCACCACGCGGAGGCCCGATAGATCGACGTTCTTGGGCAGCGTACGCTTGGCAAATTCGATGTAGCGCGTCTGCGCCGCCTCGTCGCGATGCGCCCGGCCGATGTCCCTGCCCTTCATCAGCTGCTTGGACATGTCGCTGTCCATGAGCGCTTCGATCTCGGACTCGACCTCGTCGCTGAGCTTGTAGCCGTCGGGACGGAACAGCTTGATGCCGTTGTCCTCATAGGGATTGTGCGACGCCGAGATCATGACGCCGAGATCAGCCCGCAGGGACCGCGTCAGCATGGCGACGGCGGGCGTCGGCATCGGACCGAGGAAGTAGACGTCCATGCCCACGGCCGTGAAGCCGGCGGCCAGCGCGTTCTCGATCATGTAACCGGAGCGCCGCGTGTCCTTGCCGATCACGACGCGATTGCGATGGTCGCCGCGATCGAATTTGAGGCCGGCGGCCATGCCGACCCGCATCGCGAGATCGGGCGTGAGCTTGTCGCCATTGGCCAACCCACGAATGCCGTCAGTCCCAAAATATTTGCGCGCCATCAACAATGTCCTGAATCGATTTGAATGGAGCGTACCGCAATTGGGGCAAAACGCCGAATTGCAGCGCGACTAGCGTTAATCGAAGCATGAGAGCCCTTTTGCTCTGTCCGACCGATCCCAAGGGGGCTCGCTCGGCCAACCGTTTGGGCGAGCGAAAGCGTTCGGCGGGCATGTGTGCCTCCGGGTGGTGCAAGGTGTGAGTTGGGTCCCAGCTTTCGCTGGGAAGGCATCGTGGATGTGGCCCCCACACGTCTAGCAGCACAATCAGTCGCACAAACAAAAGGGCCGCCTCGCGGCGGCCCCTGGATCTCGTTTAGCTGCCCGGCTGGGGCTCGGGCTCGGTGCCCGGTTCGACGTCCGGGCGCTTGCGCGGCGGGGCCTTGCCGGCGGAGGGAACGCCCGTCGATTTCGGGGCGGAGTCGGCGTCGGATTCGCGGAACGGGGTCTGGCCGGTCATCAGGCCGCGGATCTCGTCGCCGGTCAGCGTCTCGTATTCGAGCAGCGCTTTGGCGATGGTGTGGAGATCGTCGATGTTCTCGCGGATCACCTTCTGCGCCGTGTCGTAGCCCTCTTCGACGAAGCGCTTCACTTCCTCGTCGACGAT
>JBKJTB010000328.1:0-3789 GCA_046594305.1 Devosia sp.
AGGTCAACCGCTTCGGCCTCGCCTCGACCAAGCACATGGTCGAGGCGGTGGCGAGCGCTCACGACGCTCAAGGCGCGGTCACGCTCCGGCTCGGAAAGTCCGGCGAACCGGTCGTCACAGACGGTGGGCACCTCATTCTCGATGCATTATTTGGCCGCATTTTCAATCCAGAAGCGCTCTCGGCCGACCTGCACAAAGTGCCGGGAGTGGTTGAGCACGGGCTGTTCCTGGGGCTATGCGCCAGAGCCTACGTTGCCGGACCAAACGGCATCGAAACGATCGACGCGTGACGGAAGATTCCGTCACCAAATGGGGGTTACGAACCAGATGATGATCACTCGCTTTGCGGCTGCGGCTGTGCTGGCTTTCTCGCTGGCATTCGGGGCGGCGGCACCGGCCGTTTCCCAGGAGATTCCGCCCGAGCAACTGGCTCTCGCGCGCAAATTTGTCGACCTGACCAACAAGGCCCAGATCTACGAAGCGATCATGGTCATGACGGCGCAGCGGACCAGCCAGCTGCTGACCCAGTCGAACCCCGAGATCGCCACCCAGATCAACGACACCATCGGCAAGTCGCTCGAAGCCCGGCGCGGCAAGAACGACGAGTTGTTCAACCAGATCGCCCGCATCTACGCCGTGACCTACACGACCGACGAGCTCCAGCAGATCGTCGCCTTCTACGAGACGCCGGTTGGCCAGAAACTGGCTGATAACGCCATGTCGGTGAACCAGGACGTCAGCAAGGTCATGCAGATCTACACCTCCAATTTCGGCACGGAGTTCGTCCGCGAAGTCCGGGCGGCGCTGAAAGCGGCCGGCTTCAACGTCTAGCGTTTGGCGCAGAGCAGCGATTTCGAACCCCGCCTTGCACGGGGTTCTTTTTTGGTGCACCCGCTAGCCGCATGAACTTCGAATACGACCTGCTGGTGATCGGTGCCGGCTCCGGGGGCGTCCGCGCGGCACGAATGGCCGCGACCTACGGCGCCAAAGTCGCTGTGGTCGAGGAAGATCGCGTCGGCGGCACGTGTGTTATTCGCGGCTGCGTACCCAAGAAGCTGTTCGTCTACGCGTCGCGCTTCGCCGACATGTTCGAGATTGCGCCGAGCTTCGGCTGGACGGTTGACGCGAGCTTCGACTGGCCGACGCTCGTCGCCAACAAGGACAAGGAAATCGCGCGCCTCGAAGCCGCTTACGTCGCGGCGGTGGAGCGGCCCGGCGGCACGCTGCTGCGGGATCGCGCGGTCCTGACCGGCCCCAACAGCGTCCGGCTGGTGCGGAGCGGTCATGAGATCACGGCAAAGTACATCCTCGTCGCAACTGGCGGGCACCCGGATATCCCCGATATTCCGGGCAAGGAACTTGGGATCACCTCGAACGAAGCCTTCGATCTGAAGCGCCTGCCGCACTCGATCCTGATCGTGGGAGGAGGCTATATCGCCGCCGAGTTCGCGACCGTTTTCGCCGGGCTCGGGGTCCACACGACAATCATCTACCGCGGCACCAAGCTGCTGCGCGGTTTCGATGAGGACTTGCGCACCGGCCTTGAAGCAGGACTTCAGGAGCGCGGGGTCAAGTTCATATACGAGATGACAATTCGCTCGCTCGAGCGGCAGGGCGAGGATGTCCTCGTTCACTTCTCGGACGAAGTGGACGCACCGTACGGCGCGGTGATGTTTGCGACCGGCCGGCGGGCCAACACCCGGGGCATCGGTCTCGAGGAGGCCGGTGTCGAGCTCAACCCGAACGGTTCGATCAAGGTCGACCAATACTCGATGACGAGCGTCGATTCGATCTACGCGGTGGGCGACGTGACGGGCAGGTCGCAACTCACGCCGCTGGCCGTTCGCGAGGGCTGGTACGTCGCCGAGACGCTGTTCAACGACAACCCGCAATGGGTCGACCACAGCCTGATCGGCACCGCGGTGTTCTCCGAGCCGGAAGTGGCGACGATCGGCCTGACCGAGCGTGAGGCCGCGACGCACGGCGATATCGACGTCTACCTGGCGCGCTTCCGCCCGATGATCAACACGCTCTCCACCAAATCGACGCGCACCATCATGAAGCTCATTACGGGAGCTGACGGCGGCAAGGTTCTCGGCCTCCACATCCTGGGCAAGGATGCCGCCGAGCTGGTGCAAATCGCCGCCGTGGCCATCGGCATGGGGGCGACCAAGGCCGATTTCGACCGTGCTGTCGCCATGCACCCAACGGCGGGCGAGGAACTGGTGACCTTCAAGAGCCCGACCCACAGCTACCGGAACGGCTCCAAGGTCTAGCTTGCCCGGCGTTCCCGCTCGCGCTAGACCGCGCCTTCCAATTTGGTAGGCGAGCGATCACGATGAGCACCTGGAGTCCGAGCAGCTGGCGGCAAAAGCCGATCTCGCAGGTTCCGGCTTACCCCGATCAGGACCGGCTGGTGGCTGTCGAGAAGCAGCTCACGAAATTCCCGCCACTGGTGTTTGCCGGCGAAGCGCGTGAGCTCAAGGCGCATCTCGCCGCTGTCGCGAGAGGCGAGGCTTTCCTGCTCCAGGGCGGCGACTGTGCCGAAAGCTTCGAGGAACATGGCGCGGACCACATCCGCGACTTCTTCCGTGTGTTCCTGCAGATGGCGGTGATCCTCACGCATGGCGCCAGTAAGCCGGTGCTGAAGGTTGGGCGCATCGCCGGCCAGTTCGCCAAGCCCCGCTCGTCGGACACCGAGACCATCGACGGGGTGACGCTGCCGAGCTACCGCGGCGACATCATCAACGACATCGAGTTCACCGAGAAGTCTCGCGTTCCCGATCCCGAGCGCCTGCTGCTGGCGTATCGCCAGTCGGCGGCAACGCTGAACCTGCTCCGCGCCTTCGCGACCGGCGGCTATGCCGACCTGTCGCGCGTGCACGAGTGGACGGTTGGGTTCATGAAGGGCTCCACGGCGTTTCCGCGCTTCGAAGAACTCGCCAACAAGATCGACGACGCCATCTCGTTCATGCGCGCGCTGGGGCTGACCGCCGAAAATACGCCAGCGCTGCGGGAGACCAAATTCTACACCAGTCACGAGGCGCTGCTGCTGGGCTACGAGGAAGCGCTCACCCGCCGCGACTCGATCACCAACGACTGGTACGCCACATCGGGCCACATGCTGTGGATCGGCGACCGCACACGCCAGCCCGAGGCCGCCCATGTCGAGTATTTCGCGGGCATCAAGAATCCCATCGGCATCAAATGCGGCCCGAGCCTTGCCAATGACGATCTGCTGCGTCTGCTCGATAAGCTCAACCCGCAGGACGAGGCTGGCCGGATCACGCTGATCTGCCGCTTCGGCTCGGACAAGGTGCGCGAGCATCTGCCGCGCGTCATCGAGGCGGTGAAGCGGGCAGGGCGCACGGTGGTGTGGTGTTCCGATCCGATGCACGGCAACACGATCAAAGCGACGAACGGCTACAAGACGCGGCCCTTCGATCGCGTGCTGAGCGAAGTCCATTCGTTCTTCAACATCCACCGCGATCTGGGCACCTATGCGGGCGGCATCCATATCGAGATGACTGGCGACGATGTGACCGAATGCACCGGCGGTGGCGTCGCCGCGATCACCGAGGCCAACCTCAAGGACCGCTACCACACCTACTGCGACCCCCGCCTCAATGCCTCGCAATCGCTGGAACTGGCGTTCCTCGTGGCCGAGGAGATCCGGGTGCAGCGGCCGGCCTCGCGCCCTGCCGCGGTGGCCGCAAACTGAGGATTTCCGGGACTTAGGACAGTATTAACCCTAACAGAGCATAACCGGGCCATCGAGATCGCGGTGCC
>JBKJTB010000397.1:0-31654 GCA_046594305.1 Devosia sp.
CTTCGACAGCCGCCGCCACTCCATTGCTGAAATGATGCGGGGGATGATGTCGAACGGGATGAGCTTTTCGGTGCCCTCGTTGCTGCCGTAGACGGCGAAGGTGATCCCGAGACGCCGGAAGATGCCTTCGGCGTCGGACGCCATCAGCCCCAGGGCATCGGGCGGCTGTTCCTTCAGCCACTGATCGAGGATCAGATAGGATTCGCGGACGGAGCCATCCGCATTTGTCATCTCGTCGAAGGGGATTGGTCCCGGCATAAACTCCAGCGCTATGTAATACGGCTACCCACTGCCCATGCATTGCTGCACGTTTGCCGAGGGTTCGGCAAGCCGCTAAAGAGGCGGCTCTGGAGGAGAGACCATGCCGATCGAGATTTTACAGACCAACAAGCTGCTCGCGTCCTGCGAGGCGGCGCTGGCGGCGCGCTATGTCGTGCACAAGCTGCACGAGGCGCCCGACGCGGACGCCCTGCTGGCCGCGGTCGGCGACCGGGTGCGCGGGATCGCCGGCCAGCGCGCCAGCCGCGAGCTGATCGGCAAACTGCCCAAGCTCGAAATCATCGCCAATTTCGGCGTCGGCTATGACAGCGTCGATACCGTCGCGGCGCGCGAGCGCCAGATCAGGGTCACCAACACCCCCAATGTCCTCAACGATGCTGTGGCCGAGATCACCATCGGCCTGATGATCGCCCTGGCGCGAAAAATCCCGCAGACCGACCAGTTCGTGCGGCAGGGCAAATGGCTGAAGGGCGGCTATCCGCTGCTCACCGAACTCAACGGCAAGACGCTCGGCATTCTGGGTCTGGGGCGGATCGGCAAGGAGATCGCGATCCGCGCCCAGGCCATGAAGATGCGGGTCGTCTATCATGGACGGAAGCGCCAGCCGGATGAGCCGTTCGTCTATTACGACAAGCTCGTCGACATGGCGCGCGATGCCGACTGGCTGGTGCTGATCGCGCCCGGCGGCAAGGCGACCGACAAGATCGTTAGCCGCGAAGTGCTGACGGCGCTCGGGCCGGATGGCTATCTGGTCAACATGGCGCGCGGCACGCTGGTCGACGAGGCGGCGTTGGTCGAACTGCTGGCGAGCAAGGAACTCGGGGGTGCGGCGCTCGATGTGTTCGAGAAGGAGCCGCAGGTGCCCGAGGCATTGTTCGCGCTCGACAACGTCGTGCTGTCGCCGCACATGGGCAGCGCGACAAACCAGACGCGCGACAAGATGGGCGCATTGGTGGTGGCCAATCTCGACGCGCATTTTGCCGGCGAGCCGTTGCCGAGCGCGGTGGTCTGATGCTGATCGATCTGAGCGGCAAGGTGGTGATCGTCACCGGGGCGGGTCGCGGCATCGGGCCCGAGATCGCGCGGCGCTTCGCTCGTGAGGGCGCCACGATTGTGGCTCTCGATATCCGCAAGGCCTGGCTCGACGATCTCGCCGCGGAATGGGAGCAGAACGGCTGGCCCGGCAAACAATACCTCTGCGACGTCTCCTCGCGTACCGAGGTCGACGCGGTCGTCCACGCCGTGGACCAATTGCTTGGCCGCATCGATGTCCTCATCAACAATGCGGGCATCGCCAGCGGCTCGAAAGTCGAGGACATGGACGACGAGGTCTGGGAAGCCAATCTCGGCATCAATTTGTCGGGCGTCATGCGGATGTGCCGGGCCGTCATTCCGGTCATGAAGCGGCAGCAGTCGGGCCGGATCCTCAACGCCGCATCGTTCGCGGCGATCATTCCCAGCATCGGCGGCGCGGCCTATGCGGCTTCCAAGGCCGGCGTCGAGAGTTTCACGCGCGTGCTGGCGGGCGAACTCGGGCCGTTCGGGATCACCGCAAATGCCTACGCACCGGGCATGATCCCGACCCAGATGAACCATTTTGCCGAGCGGTCCGGACCCGAGCAGGAACGGCTGCTCGACACGCTCACGGTACGGCGGTGGGGCACTCCTGACGACGTGGCCAACCTCCTCGTCTTCCTCGCTTCAGATCTCGCGGGCTACATCACCGGCACGATGATCGACGTGTCGGGTGGCAAGTTCGCAACGCAGATGCCGTGGGTGGCCCATCGCGCGCCATGACTGCTGACGCCGACATTGCCGCGGGCTATCGCGACGCGATCCGCGCCGTGCGGCCCGACTTCGCGGCGCGGCCGATGGTGCTCCATACGCGCGGCTGGGACAGCAATGCGGTCGAGGCCGGGGACACGATCTTCAAATTCCCCAAGCATGCGGATGCTCCGGCGCGGCTGCGGCGCGAGGCGAAGTTTCTTGCACTGATCGCGCCGCGCGTGCCGCTCGCGGTGCCGCGCATGACGCTGCATGAAACGCCGACGCTGTTCTCGGAACATGTGATGATCCCCGGCACGATCATCGAGACGGCGGGATATGATGCGCTGAGCGGCCGCCAGAAGCAGGCGATGGCGGCGGCACTGGCCGGGTTCTACGCGGCCCTCCATGCGATCCCGGTCGCCGAGGCGATCGCTGTCGGCGCGGAGCCCAAACCGGAATGGCCCGACGCCGCGGCAGTGCTGCCGGTGCTGCATGAGCGGCTGCCGGCGCTGCACGACTTCGCGGAGCGAGTCTTTGCGGCCTATCTCGAACTGCCGCGCGAGGACAAAATCTTCGGCTATTTCGACGGACACGGCTGGAACATGGCATTCGACCATGAGCGCGGCGTGCTCAACGGCGTCTACGATTTCGCCGATGCGACGATCGGGCCGCTGACGCGCGAATTCACCTATTCGAGCCTGACCTCGACCGACCTGACCGAGCGGCTGATCGCACAATATGAGGAGATCACCGGCAAGGCCATCGATCGCCGGGCAGTGGCCGTCCGGATGAGCGTGCAGAATTTCTCCGAACTGGCAGAACTCGAAACGCACGACGAGGCGTTCGCGGCCGCGGTCATGCGCTGGCACGACTATCAGCAAGGGCATCCCGCGCTCAGGCTCTAGGCGCGCGCCACATGCCTTGCATGGCCGGTGGGCGGACGGCCGACAATTTTGGTGAAGTCGTTGGTGAAATGCGCCTGGTCGGCATAGCCGAGCCGGTGCGCGATCTCGGTCCAGTTCTGCACGCTCCCCGACTCCGCCAGTTCGGCCGCTTCCATCAACCGGTAGCGGCGGATGATCCATTTGAGGCCGACGCCCACATGGGTCGAGAACAGATGCTGCAGCGTGCGCTCGGCGAGGCCGAAGCGCCTCGCGATGGCGCCGACCGAGGCCACCTCGCGATCGTCGCGAACGAGGGCGATGATGTCGTTGATGAGATCGATGTTCGGATCGGGCGCGGGCAGGCGGGCGCCGATCAGCGCCTCGCCGTCGGCGACGATCTCGGCATCGCTCGGTCGAGCCAGCAGCCGCTGGCGAAAGCCATCATCGCCGGCGGGAAAGATCTCGGTCGCGGGCAGCGTCTTGTCGGTGATCGAGGCGACCGATTTGCAGAGGAAGGAGCGGAAGGCGCCGGGGCGGAACTGGATGCCCAGCACGCTGCCCGCGCCCTCGAGGCGATAGGTGTATTTGCCGGTGGTGACGCCGGTGATCCAGCCGCGCTCGGGGGTGAAGGCGAGATTGACGCTCGGATGCGGCAGCACCTCGGACGTGTAGTCGGGCCGACCGCGCAGGTCCCAGTGAATGGTCCAGAAATGCTCGATGAAGGGCGCCAGATGCGCCGACGGGACGTAGCGCCGGAGGGTGAAATTCTGCTCCGCATGCGCGACGTCGAGCACGCCGCGGTGCGGCCCGGGCTTTTCGGTCAGCTCCGCCATTGCGGATTTTTGCAAGCGCGCGGTCATCGGTCGGCCTAGGAAGTGCCCCCGGAACATAAAGAGAACACACCATGCCTCAAAATCTCATCGCAACCAAGTCCATCGTCCTCAAGGCAACGCCGCGGCGCGTCTGGGAGGCGCTCACCGATCCGGTGCAGGTCAAGCAAATCATGTGGGGTGCCGATGTCGTCAGCGACTGGAAGCAGGGCGGCCCGCTCATTTATCGCGGCATCTGGGAAGGCAAGCCCTACGAGGACAAGGGGACGATCCTCGAGATCGATCCGCCGCGTCTCCTGCGCACGACCTATTACAGCGCCATGAGCGGCAAGCCGGACGTGTCGGAGAACTACGCCGAAGTGACGTATGCGCTGAGCCCCGAAGGCGGCGGCACCAAGCTCACGGTGACGCAGGGCAACGTCGAAGACGAAGCGGGCAAGGCCCGCTCGGAAGGCAACTGGGGCACCGCCTTCGACGCGATCAAGACGTTGATCGAGGGGTAGGGCGGTTCATGGGCAAGCCCCCACCCACCGGCTTCGCCGGTCCCCCCTCCCCGATGGGAGGGATACGCCAGATTATTCCGCTTGAGTGGAGCCCATCCCTCCCATCGGGGAGGGGGGACCACGCGAAGCGTGGTGGGTGGGGGCTTGCCGCTCGCGCTAAACGATCCTCAGCCCCGTCGCCGTATCGAAATACGACACCTGCGACAGGTTGAGATCGACGCCGATGTCCTGGTGGTGGTCGACCGGCACGCGGCCGGAGAAGCGGGCGATGATGTTGCGGTCGCTGACCTTGAAGGTCACGAACGTGTCCGAGCCGGAATTTTCGACCAGGTGGATCGGACCCGTCAGCGTCTTGCCCATGCACAGTGCTTCGGGGCGGATACCGAAGGTCACGTCCTTGCCGTGATAGGCGGCGAGGGCCGGCGGTGCATTGGGGATGGTGACGCTCTGCCCGCCATTGAAGGTGATGAGGGCGTTGCCGGTGGCGTAGTCGAGGCCGCCGGGGATCAGGTTCATCGGCGGCGAGCCCATGAAGTCGGCGACGAACAGATTGGCGGGCTTGTCGTAGATCTCGGCCGGTGTGCCGATCTGCTGGATGACGCCCTGATTGAGCACGACCACCTTGGTCCCGAGCGTCATCGCCTCGACCTGGTCGTGCGTCACATAGACGATTGAGGCATCGATGCGCTCGTGCAGCCGCTTGATCTCGCCGCGCAACTCGACACGCAGCTTTGCATCGAGATTGCTGAGCGGCTCGTCGAACAGGAACAGCGTCGGTTCGCGCACCAGCGCCCGGCCCATGGCGACACGCTGCCGCTGGCCGCCGGAGAGGGCGCTCGGCCGGCGCTCGAGCAGCTTTTCGATCTGCAGCAGCTGGCTGACCTGCCGGATCTTCTGATCCTGCTCTGCCTGCGGCACGCGCCGCACCTTCATGCCGAAGGCGATGTTCTGCGCTACCGTCATCGTGGGGTAGAGCGCATAGGACTGGAACACCATCGCAATGTCGCGGTCGCGCGGCGGCACCTGCGTCACATCGCGGCCGCCGATGATGATTTTGCCGCCGCTGGTTTCGTCGAGCCCGGCGATGCAGTTGAGCAGCGTGGACTTGCCACAGCCCGACGGCCCGACGAGGACGAGGAAATCGCCCGCCGCCATTTCGAGGCTGATGGATTTCAGCACTTCGACATTGCCGAAGCGCTTCTCAAGATCGCGGATCTCGAGCACAGGGGCGACGGCGTCTCCGACTTCTAGTGCGACCATGCTTCTGCTCCCGATTTCGGCACGGGTCCGGTGGATCCGCGCACGATCAAATCGACCTTATCGGTCCGTTGCAACTCACGAACGGGCGTCCCCGCGAGGCGCGCCATCATCATTCTCGCCAATATCGGACCCGCATCGCGGATCGGCAGCCGCGTCACGGTGAGCGGCGGCGCGAAATTCTCGGCCAGCATATGCGGCAGCACGTCGTCATGCGAGATGATCGAAATGTCGTCGCCAACCTTGAGCCCGGCCTCGGCGGCGGCCCGCATCACGCCCAGCGCCTGCAGCGTCGACGAGCAGAGGAATGCCGTCGGGCGCTGCGATCTGGCTTCGGCGAGCATGGCGGCGGCGGCACGATAGCCGCTTTCCTCATGCATCTCGCCATTGGCGACGAAGCGCTCCGGGATCGGCAGACCCTGTTCGCCCATCACGCGGCGCCAGGCGCGTTCGCGCTGCACGGCATAGGCCATGGGGGAGGGGCCGTTGAGCAGCGCAATGCGCTTGTGGCCGAGCTGAGTGAGGAGGCGGGTCGCGGCGGTGAAGGCCCCATCATTGTCGATGTCGTAATAGGCGTAGTCCGGCGCGTCGGTGCCGCGGCCGTGGACGACGAAGGGAATATTGCGCCGCACGAGCAGGTCGATGCGCGGGTCGTCGGGCTCGGGGGCACTGAGGATCATGCCGTCGACCTGGCCGCGCGAGGCGATGCGCTGGTGATGCTCCATCTGCTGGGCGTCGGGCGCGATGTGGACCAGCAGGTCGATGTCGGAATCGGCGAAGGCCAGCGACAGGGCAGAGAGAAAATCCATGACGTGCGGATCGACGCCACGCTCCGACGAGGCGCGAAAAATCATGCCGACGAGGCCTGACTTGCCGGTGGCCAGCCGCTTCGCATGCATGTTGGGTCGATAATGCAGCCGCTCGGCGCCCTCGAGCACGCGCTGACGCGTTGCAACCCCAACCTCGGGAAAGCCGTTCAAGGCACGGCTGACCGTGGCCGGCGAGAGCCCCAGATGCTCGGCGAGCTGGCGAATGGTCGTCACCCATCCTCCTCCCGGATGCTGAAACCGGTTTAGGAATTGCATGGCTGAACCCGCGCAAGCAATCAAAGATTTGAAGGCTTGCGGCACCTAAACCGGTTTGACCGATATCCTAAGCCTTGTTAACACTTGCCGCTAAGCGGGCTGCCAGTCCCGCAAGAGGGAGACATCTGTCGATGCGGGAATGGTGGCGCGGCGGGGTGATCTATCAGGTCTACCCGCGCTCCTTTCAGGACACCAATGGCGATGGCGTGGGCGATTTGCCGGGCATCATGCGGCGGCTCGACCACATCGCCTCGCTCGGCGTCGACTGCATCTGGCTCAGTCCCATCACCCAGTCGCCACAGGCCGACATGGGCTACGATGTGTCCGACTACAAAGAGGTCGACCGCATCTTCGGCAGCCTCGAGGATTTCGACTCGCTGATCCAGAAGGCGCACGGGCTGGGCCTCAAGGTCATCATGGACCAGGTGCTGAGCCACACCTCGGACTTGCACCCATGGTTCCGTGAAAGCCGGCTGAGCCGCACCAATGCGCGCGCCGACTGGTATGTGTGGGCCGAACCCAAGAAGGACGGCTCGCCGCCCAACAACTGGCCGGCCGTGTTCGGCGGCCGGGCGTGGGAATGGAACCCGAGCCGCGGGCAGTACTACCTCCACAATTTCCTGACCTCGCAGCCGGACCTCAACTTCCACAATGTGAAGGTGCAGGACGCGCTGCTCGATGTGATGCGCTTCTGGCTCGAGCGCGGCCTCGATGGCTTCCGGCTCGACACCGTAAACTACTATTTCCACGACGCGGAGCTGCGGAACAATCCATCGACCAAGCTGCCCAAGCACCTCGCCTATGCGGTCAATCCGTATGACATGCAGGAGCACCGGTACTCGAAAAGCCAGCCCGAGAACGTGCAGTTCCTGAAGCGCGTCCGCAAGCTGCTCAACGCTTTCCCCGGCACCACGACCGTCGGGGAAGTGGGCGACAGCCACAAGAGCCTGCAGCTGATGTCGGAATACACGTCGGGCGGCGACAAGCTCCACATGTGCTACTCGTTCGACATGCTTGGGCCGGAGTTTACGGCCGCGCATTTCCGCAGTCGTGTCGAGCGCGTCTTCAACGCGGCCAAGGACGGCTGGGCCTGCTGGAGCTTTTCCAACCACGACGTGCCTCGGCATGTGACGCGCTGGAAGGACAACAGCGCCGATCAGCGGGCGCTGGCGCGGCAGGCTGCAATGCTGCTGCTGTCGCTCAAGGGCTCGGTGTGCCTCTACCAGGGCGAAGAGCTGGGGTTGCCCGAGACCGATCTGCTGTTCGACGAGTTGACCGATCCGCGCGGCATCCGCTTCTGGCCCGAAGACAAGGGCCGCGACGGTTGTCGCACGCCCATCCCGTGGGACGAGGGCGAACCGCCCAACGGCTTCACGTCCGGCAAACCCTGGCTGCCGATCAAGTCGGAACAGTCGGTGCTCAACGTCGCGAGCCAGAACGCCGATCCGAATTCAGTGCTCAATTTCTACCGTCTGGCGCTGGGCTTCCGGAAGGGGCATGCTGCGCTGATCGATGGCGACATAGAGTTTTTCAAGGTCGCCGAACCCGTGCTGGCGTTCCGCCGGTCGAACAAGGACGAAAGTCTCGTCTGCATCTACAATCTGTCGGCCGAGACAGTGAACGTGACGTGCGAGGGAGATGCCGACACCGGTCTCGCGCAGGGCGTCGAGCGGCTCAAGGGCAAGTTGACGCTCTACGCCAATGGCTGGATAGTTCTCAACGAGAGAGGGGACAACCCTCTCCGGATCGACTTCAAGCGGAGGGCCAAAAAGCCCTCGAACTGAAACGCCATTCCGGCAAGTGGACGGAAGGCAAACCTGTCTGGGAGGACATTGAATGAAGAAGCTCGTATTGGTCACGCTCGGGGCAGCGCTGCTGCTCGGCTCGACCTCGATGACCTATGCCGCCAAGGAAGGCGAGCTGCTGATCTGGATCGGCACCAACCGCGACGAAGCGGCACTGCAATCGATCCTCGACAAGTTCACCGCCGACCTCGGTATTCCGGCGAAGGTGGAAGTCGTGGACCCGGTGCCGGACAAGTTCCAGCAGGCCGCCGCGACTGGCGATGGTCCCGATCTCGTGATGTTCGCGCATGACCGCTTCGGCGACTGGGCCGCGGGCGGCCTGATCGATCCGGTGACGCCGAGCGCCGGCATCAAGGACGGCATCCTGCCCACCGCCTGGGACGCTGTGACCATCGGCGGCAAGACCTGGGGCTACCCGGTTGGCGTCGAAGCCGTCGGTCTCGTCTACAACAAGAAGCTCGTGCCCACCCCGCCGGCAACGTTCGACGACGTCAAGGCCCTCGCCGCGACGCTGGGCAACGGCAAGACCATCATGTGGGACTACAACAACACCTACTTCACCTTCCCGCTGATGGCGGCCAATGGTGCGTTCGCGTTCCAGAAGGGTGCCGACGGCAACTTCAACGGCAAGGAAACCGGCGTCAACAACGACGGCGCAATCGCCGGCGCGCAGGTGCTCAAGGACCTCATCGACACCGGCGTCATGCCCAAGGGCGTCGACTACGGCGTGATGGACGGCGCTTTCGCCAAGGGTGAAGTGGCCATGGTGCTCAACGGACCGTGGTCGTGGGCCGGCTACAAGACCGCCGGCATCGACGTCGGCGTCGCGCCGATCCCGGGCGTCGGTGGCCAGCCGAGCAAGTCGTTCGTGGGCGTGTTCGCCTTCGCCCTCAATGCGGCGTCGCCGAACAAGGACCTCGCGATCGAACTGCTTGAGAACTACATCCTGACCGACGAAAGCCTCGCGATCTGGAACAAGACGGGCCAGCTCGGCGCGCTCGCCGACATCTCGGCGGGTGAAGCGCAGGGTTCCGATCCGGCCATCACCGCCACGCTCGCCAACGCGGCGACCGGCGTGCCGATGCCGTCCAACCCCGAGATGGGGGCATTCTGGTCGGCCATGGGTCCGGCGCTCGCCAACATCACGAGCGGCACCCAGGACGTGAAGCCGGCGCTCGACGACGCCGCCAAGCGCATCCTCGGCCAGTAAGCACGACTCAAGGGGCCGGAACGGGAGGTTCCGGCCCTTCGCCCATCAGGGGAGGGGGACCATGAGCGACATCGCTCTGCGGCGCGCCGAAGCGCCGGCGCCGATCCGCAGCCTCAACTGGCTGGGCGTGGCACTCGTGCTGCTCGCCAGTGCGGTCTGCCTCTACGCGGTGTGGCTCCTCTATCTGCTCGGCCAGCCATTGCTGGCGGTCCTCGTGCTCGGGCTTGTCGTCGCCTTCGCGGTGATCTTCACGCAGCGCCGCTTCTATGCGAGCCGCTTCATCTTTCCCGGTATCGCGGCGATCCTGCTCTTCGTCGTGTTTCCGATCGTCTACACGATCTATCTCGGCTTCACGAACTACGGCTTCCTCAACCTGCTCACCTACGAGCGCGCCCGCGAGGTGCTGCTCAGCCGCACGGTGATCGATACCGCGTCGGAGCGTCCATTCGCTCTCGTCAACGAGAACGGCCAGTACCGGGTGTTCCTGCCTGAAGCGGCGGGCGGGCTGTTGTCCGAGCCCTTCGCGCTCGATGGCACGGCGATCACCGTTGCGGCGACGCCGGTTGCCACGGCGCCGGACGTGCTCGCCATGCGGGATATCCTGCCGCTCCGCGCCAACCTCGCTTTCATCACGGTGACGCTGCCCACGGGCCCCGCGCTCAAGCTGTCGGGCCTGCGCAATTTTGCCTCGGTCACCTCCGAATATGAGCTGCAACCCGACGGCAAGCTGATCTCGACGATCGATGGCGGCATCCTGACGCCGGACCAGACGGTCGGCTTCTATCGCGATGAGGCCGGGGCGACCGTGCCACCTGGGTGGGCGGTCACTATCGGTACGGCCAACTTCAACAAGGTGTTCAATTCGGCGGGCATCCGCCAGCCGATGGTCGCGATCTTCATCTGGACCTTCAGCTTCGCGCTGCTGTCGGTCGGGTTCACCTTCGCGCTGGGCCTGCTGCTCGCGACGATCCTGCAGTGGCCGCACCTCCGCTTCAAGCCGCTCTACCGGCTGCTGCTGATCCTGCCCTATTCGGTGCCGGCCTTCATCTCGATCCTGATCTTCAAGGGGCTGTTCAACCAGAACTACGGCGAGATCAATCTCATCCTTAAGGCGCTGTTTGGCATCGCCCCGGACTGGAACACCGATCCATGGCTGGCCCGAACGATGATCGTCATCGTCAATGTGTGGCTCGGCTATCCCTACATGATGCTGCTCTCGATGGGCTTCCTGCAATCGGTGCCGGAGGATCACAAGAAGGCCGCGGCGCTCGAGGGCGCGAGCCCGCTGCGGGTATTCTTCACCATTACCCTGCCGCAGATCCTGCCGCCCTTCCTGCCCCTGCTGATCGCCTCGTTCGCGTTCAACTTCAACAATCTGGTGCTGGTGCTGCTGCTGACGCGCGGCCTGCCCGACATGATCGGGACGATCGTGCCCGCCGGACACACCGACATCCTCGCCTCGTTCACCTACCGCATCAGCTTCCTCGATTCCGGCCAGCAGTTCGGCCTCTCCGGCGCCATCAGCCTCATCATCTTCGTCATCGTCGCGGTGATCGCCTACGGCAACTTCCTTGCCGTCAAGCGCGCCGCCGCGCGGGGAGGCAGCTCATGATCGTCGAGAACCCGCGCGAGCTGCGCTGGAAGCAGGCCGGGGCGCACGCCTTCCTGATCGCCTTCATTATCCTCATCATGTTCCCCTTCCTCGTCGTGGTCTCGATCTCGCTGCGCGAGGGCAATTTCAGCACCGGCTCGCTGCTGCCGGACCGGCCGACGCTCGAGCACTGGTATCTGGCCTTCGGGCAGGCGTTCACGCGCGCCGATGGGACCATCGTGCAGCCGCCCTATCCGGTGATGTGGTGGATGTTCAATTCGGTCAAGATCGCGATGATTGCCTCGGTCGGCATCGTCATCATCTCGACGATCTCGGCCTATGCCTTCTCGCGCGTCAAATTCCGCGGCCGGTCGGCGGTGCTCGATACGCTGTTCATCATCCAGATCTTCCCGACGACGCTGGCGCTGATCGCCGTCTACTCGATCTTCGACGGTCTCGGCGACGTGACGCCGGTCCTCGGCATCGACAGCCACTGGTCGGTGATCCTCGTCTACATGTCGTGGGTGACGCTCCACATCTGGACCATCAAGGGCTATTTCGACTCGGTCGATCCGGCGCTCGACAAGGCGGCGCAGATCGACGGCGCAACGCCCTGGCAGACGTTCCGGCATGTCTTCCTGCCGCTCGCCGTACCAATGATCGCTGTGGTGTTCGTGCTGAGCTTCATCGGCATCATCAACGACTACCCCATCGCATCGGTGCTGCTCAGATCGCAGGATACGCTCACCATCGCCGTTGGATCACGGTTCTATCTCAACGAGAAGCTGTATCTATGGGGCGATTTCGCCGCCGCCGCGATCCTCAGCGGGCTGCCGATCACCATCGTGTTCCTGATGGCACAGCGCTATCTGGTGAGCGGGTTGTCGGAAGGCGGCGTGAAGGGATAGGCGCGAGGGCCGAAGCCCTCGCGCAGCTAGCGTCAGCCGAACTGGGCGATACGGTTCAGGCTGTCCGGATCGTAGTAAGCCGTCACCGACTTGCCGTTCTGGAGGGTCGTCACCTGCAGGCAGCCATTCCACACGTCGATGCTCGAGCCGGCCTTGCTCGACAGCTGCAGCTGGGTCGCGAGTGCGTCCTTCTGCGCGTCGATGGTGGCGGCGCTGCTGTTGGGGCAATAGGGGACATTGCCCACGGTGTCCGTCGAGGTCGAGGCGAGCGCGGGAACCGCAAGGCTCGCGGCCGAGATGAGCGCCGCAAAGGCGATGAGAGGAAGCTTGGTCATTTCAAAACTCCATAATGTTCGGGAGGAACGCTGGATATCTCGGCCCTGCGCCGGCGCTTTGCCAGTTACAGCTCGATGAACATTGGTGAATTCGGCGCAACGCGGCGGACATGATTGTCACGCCTGCGCGATCCTGCTGGTGAGTCAGTGCCAGCGGCCAGCCCCCACCCACCACGCTTCGCGTGGTCCCCCTCCCCGATGGGAGGGATGGGCTCCACTCAAACGACGTAATCTGGCGTATCCCTCCCATCGGGGAGGGGGACCAGCGAAGCTGGTGGGTGGGGGCTAGCCGGGTTACCCGAGCCTAGTCGAGCGGGACTTCTTCGAGCGTCCACGGATCGTAGAAGCGCATCTTCAGCTTGCCGTTCTCGCGTACGTCGGTCTGGATGCAGCCGTTCCAGAACGTGGTCTGGCGGGCATCGATGCCCATCATCCGTAGCCGCTGTTCGTAGAACTGCGCCCGTTCGGTCTCGCTGAACTTGCCGATCTCGAATTCGAGGACAATGACGTTGCCGCTTTTGGGCGTGTTGCACGTCGGCACCGCCAGAGACGGCGTGGCTGCGAGCGCGACGAGGGCGGCCAGCGCGAAGCGCTTCATCATGTGACCGGCATCGCGGTTTCGACGAGCTTCACCCAATAGCTGACGCCCACCGGGATGATCTCGTCGTTGAAGTCATACGTGTCGGAATGAAGCTCGGTCGAATCGCCATTGCCGAGGAAGATGTAGGCACCGGGCTTCGCCTGCAGCATGTAGGCGAAATCCTCGCCGCCCATCGTACCGTCGGCCTCGACGCTGATGGCGCCGCTGACGCCGCGCGCGACGCCGGCAGCAAACTCGGTCGGCTTTTGCGCGTTGACGGTAACCGGGTAGCCGTTGCGGTAGTTGATCGAGGCCGTCGCGCCGAACGTGGCCGTGATGCCGGCGCTGATGGTGCGGACCCGCTCCTCCATGAACTTGCGCACGCCTTCGTCGAGCGTCCGGACGGTGCCGGTGAGTTTCACCGTGCGCGGGATGATGTTGAAGGCGGTGCCGGCCTCGATCATGGTGACCGACAGCAGCGCTTCGCGCATCGGGTCGATATTGCGCGACACAATGGTTTGCAGCGCGAGGATCAACTGCGCCGCGATGGTGACGGGGTCCACCGTGTTGTGCGGCATGGCCGCATGGCCGCCACTGCCCTCGATGGTGATCTGGAACTCGTCGGTCGCCGCCATGATGCCGCCGACCTTGATGCCGAACTGGCCGGCGGGAATGCCCGGCATGTTGTGGAGGCCGTAGAACTCCTCGATCTTGAAACGCTCGACCAGACCATCCTCGAGCATCTCGCGGGCGCCGGCGCCACCTTCTTCGGCGGGCTGGAAAATGAGGATCGCCGTACCGTCGAAATTGCGTGTCTCGCTCAGATACTTCGCGGCGCCCAGCAGCATGGCGGTGTGCCCGTCATGGCCGCAGGCGTGCATCTTGCCCGGCACCAGCGACGCATAGTCCTTGCCCGTCCGTTCGGTGATCGACAACGCGTCCATATCGGCCCGGAGGCCGATCACGCGGCCAGCGCCACCATTGCGGCCCTTGATGACCGCCACGACACCAGTGCGCCCGATTCCAGTGACCACATCGTCGGCCCCGAACCCGCGCAGCAGCTCGGCAACGCGCCCCGCGGTGCGGTGCACGTCGTATTGCAGCTCCGGATTGCGGTGAAAATCCTGCCGCCACTCAGCGATCTCGCGCTGGAACTCGGCGACGCGATTGATGACAGGCATGGCACTCTCGGCTGGTAAAGCGGGATTGTGCCGGGTTGGGGGTTGATTGGTCAACCCTTGCCCCGGGGTGCGTCATTTGGCATAGCGCCCGCATGAAGATCCTCGTCGCCGTCAAGCGCGTCATCGACCACGCCATTCGCATCCGGGTGAAGCCGGACGGAACGGGCGTCGAAACGGCAAATCTACGCATGTCGATGAACCCGTTCGACAAACACGCCGTGGAAGCCGCGGTGCGGCTGGCCGAGGCCGGGCAGGCCGATGAGATCGTGGTGGTCTCGATCGGCCCCAAGGCCGCGACCGACGTAATCCTCACCGCGCTGGCCATGGGTGCGCATCGCGGGCTGCTGCTCGAGACGGATGCCAAAGTCGAGACACTGGCGGTGGCGAAGCTGCTGAAGCATGTCGTGGGCGAAGAGAAGCCGGACCTCGTGCTGCTCGGCAAGCAGGCGGTGGACGACGACAGCAATCATGTGGGCCAGATGCTCGCCGGGCTGCTCGGCTGGCCGCAGGCGACGTTTGCGTCGGCGATTACGGTCGAAAGCGGCACGGCCAGTGTGACGCGCGAGGTCGATTTCGGCCGCCAGACGCTAACCATGGCGCTGCCGGCGGTGGTGACGGCCGATCTGAGGCTCAACGAGCCGCGCAATGTCGGATTGCCCATGGTGATGAAGGCAAAGAGCAAGCCGCTGGCGATCAAGGCGGTCGCCGGGCTCGGTATCGACATCACGCCGCGGCTGCTGGTCGAAAAGGTCGTTCCGCCGCGTGAGCGGGCGCCGGGCAGGGTGGTCGCGTCTGCTGCGGAGTTCGCCGAGGCCATCGTCGCTGAAGTCGCCAGGATGGAGCCGCGCTGATGGCCGTACTGGTGCTCGCCGATGTAGACTTGGGCAAGCTGACGCCGGCGACGGCACGGATTGTCGCGGCGGCGGCTGAGCTGGGGCCGGTGGACCTGCTGGTTGATGCGAGCGCGGCAGAGGAGGCACGCGCGGTTGCGGGCGTCCACCGGGTACTTTCGGCCGCACTGCCGAACACCGCCGAGGCGCTCGCGCCCGTCCTGGCGAAGCTCGCCGAGTCCTACACGCACATCGTCGCCGCCGCGAACGCGACGGGCCGCGACGTGATCCCGCGGCTCGCAGCGCTGCTCGACATCATGCCGGTGACCGACATCACCGCGATTCTCGGCCCCAACCGGTTCGAGCGGCCGATCTATGCCGGTAACGCCACCGAAACGGTGAACGACAGCCAGCCGAGGCACATCCTTTCGGTGCGGGCATCCGCTTTTTCGCCCGCGTTTGGCGGAAATACAGCCGCGCTTTCGAACATTTCAACTGCCGCCGAGGGCAAAACCACCGTTTCCAGCGAGGCGCGCAGCGAATCCACACGGCCGGATCTGTCGACGGCCCAGATCGTCGTCGCCGGCGGCATTCCGCTGGGCGACCGGTTCGGGCTGATCGAGGAACTGGCGGGAAAGCTCGGCGCCGCAGTGGGCGCGACTCGCGCGGCGGTTGACGCCGGCTTTGCGCCCAACGAGCTGCAAGTCGGCCAGACCGGCAAGATCGTGGCCCCCGACCTCTACATCAGCATCGGCATTTCCGGTGCTTTGCAGCACCTCGCCGGCATCCAGGGCGCCAAGGCCATCTTCGCCATCAACACCGACGCCGAAGCGCCCGTGATGAAGATCGCCGACATCGCCCTGGTGGGCGATCTGTTCGAGGCCGTGCCGGCCGTGCTCGCAGAACTGGACAAGCTCGGCCTCAAACGCTGACTCCGTTGCAAATCCACCGCTGCCGCCTATAAAGGCGCCGCCCTTTTCACCGGACTCCAACCATGTTCGAAACCCTGCAGAAGGCCACGCTCGACAAGATCTTCGTCTTGATGGCCGAGTACGCCGCCGACCCCCGCACCAACAAGATCGACCTCGGCGTCGGCGTCTACAAAGACCCCAAGAACAACACCCCGATCATGTCGGCGGTGAAAAAGGCCGAGCAGCGCATCCTCGATGCCGCCAAGACCAAGACCTACAAGGGCGTGGTGGGGAACAAGGAGTTCTCGCAGGCGATCGTCGACCTGGCGCTGGCGGGCGCGGTCGATGCCTCGCGTATCCGCATGGTGAACGGCGCCGGCGGCACCGGTGCGCTGATGATCCTGATGCACGTGCTCGGTCGGGCCCGTCCGGGCGGCAGGATCTACCTCTCCGATCCGACCTGGCCCAACCACGTCCCGCTGGCTGAGAATGCCAACCTCAAGGTCGAGTACTACCCCTATTTCGACCCCAAGACCCGCAAGGTCGATTTCCCGGCCATGATGAAAGTCGTCGATAGCCTCGGCAGCGACGACATTCTGCTGCTCCACGGCTGCTGCCACAATCCAACCGGTGCCAACCTCACCAACGACCAGTGGGATACCGTGGTCGCAAGTCTCAAGCGAACCGGCGCTTTCCCGCTGGTCGACCTCGCCTATCTCGGCTTCGGCGACGGCATCGACGAGGACGCCTATGGCGTGCGGAAAGTCGCGTCGTCGCTGCCCGAATGCATGATCGCCTTCTCGGCGAGCAAAAATTTCGGCCTCTACCGCGAACGTGCCGGCGTCTCGATCGCCATCGCGAGGGATGCGGCGACCGCCGACGTCGTGTCGAGCCAGATGCAGAACATCATCCGCGGCACCATCAGCCAGACCCCGGACCATGGCGCCGAAGTCGTCCGCGTCATCCTCGAAGACAAGGAATTGCGCGCCGAGTGGGCCGAAGAGCTCAAGCAAATGCGCGAGCGGATGAAGCGATTGCGCGTGAAGTTGGCGGAGGCCATCCGGCGCAAGTCGAACTCCAAGGATTTCGACTTCATCGCCGAGCACAACGGCATGTTCAGCCTGCTCGGGCTGCCCGGCGATGTCGTCCAGAAGCTCAAGACCGAGGACGCCGTCTATATGATCAACGACAGTCGCATCAACGTCGCGGGAATCCCCGAGGATCGCGTCGATGAACTGGCGGAGTTTCTGATCCGCGCCGCGGGTTAATCTGTTGCAGGTCGCCGCAAACGGCATAGATAGGGTGTAAGAACCCAAAGAATTCGAGAGGGATGAGAGATGCAGTTTTTCGTCGATACCGCCGAGATCGCGGACATCAAGAAGCTCTACGAAATGGGGCTTTTGGACGGGGTGACCACCAATCCGTCGCTCGTCGCCAAATCGGGGCGTCAGTTTAAGGAAGTCATCAAGGAAATCTGCGCCATCGTGCCCGGCCCGGTGTCCGCCGAAGTGGCCGCCATCGACTACGACGGGATGATCGCCGAAGGCCATGTGCTGGCGAAACTCGCCGACAATGTCGTGGTCAAGGTGCCGCTGACGGTCGACGGGCTGCGCGCCACCAAGACCTTCAGCAATGAAGGCATCAAGACCAACGTCACGCTCTGCTTCTCGCCCAATCAGGCGCTGCTCGCGGCCAAGTGCGGGGCGACCTATGTGTCGCCGTTCCTTGGGCGCCTCGACGACATCAATCTCGACGGCGTCGAGCTGATCGAGCAGATTCGCCAGATCTACGACAACTACAATTTTACCACGCAAATCCTGTCGGCCTCGATCCGCACGCCCAATCACGTGACGCAGGTGGCGCTGGCCGGCTCGGACGTCGCAACGATCCCGCCCTCAGTGATCTACAAGCTTGCCGACCACCCGCTGACCAAGAGCGGGCTCGAGCAGTTCGTCAAGGACTGGAAGTCGACCGGCCAGTCGATCCTCTGATGGCAGACGTTGAACTCGCCGGAGCGGTGAAGGCCGCTCTGGCGCACGTCGAAATTCCTGGCGGCAGCACGCTGGCCGAGTATGCCGGCCTTTCCGAGATCATCGTCACCAAGAGTGCCATCGCGCTCGCCATCTCGGTGCAACCGGGGATGGAAGCAGCGTTCGGGCCGGCGCGCGATGCGGCCAAGGCCGCTGCCGAAGCGGTGTCGCAGGGCAGGAAGGTCATGGTGTCGCTGACATCGGACAAGGCGCCGCCGCAGGCAACGGGGCAGGCCGCCGCACAGGGCCGTCCGGGGCCGGCGCCGAAGTCGCCGGTGCCCGGTGTGCGCAACATCATTGTGGTCGGCTCGGGCAAGGGCGGCGTGGGGAAATCCACCGTCGCGACGAACCTCGCGCTGGCGTTCGCGGCCGAGGGGCTGAAGACCGGCATCCTCGATGCGGACCTTTATGGCCCCTCTATCCCCAAACTGCTCGGCATCGAAGGCAAGCCCGCGGTGCGCGAGGACGGCATCTTTTCGCCGCATCAGGCCTACGGGCTGAGCGCGATCTCGATCGGCTCCATGCTGACGCCGGGGCAGGCGGTGGTGTGGCGCGGACCGATGGCGACGTCGGCGCTGCGGCAGCTGCTGCGCGAGACTGATTGGGGCGGGCTCGACCTCCTCGTGGTCGATCTGCCGCCGGGGACCGGCGATATCCAGATTTCGCTGTTCCAGCAGGCCGAACTCGCCGGCGCAGTGATCGTCTCGACGCCACAGGACCTTGCGCTGATCGACGCGCAGAAGGCCGTCGACATGATCAAGCGGCTTTCGATCCCGCTGCTCGGGCTGGTCGAGAACATGAGCTACTTCGTCGCCCCCGATACAGGCAAGCGCTACGACATTTTTGGGCATGGCGGCGCGGCAAACGCCGCCGCAGGCATGGGAATGCCGTTCCTCGGCGAAGTGCCGCTCGACATGGCGATCCGCGAAACATCGGATGCCGGCAAGCCGGTGGTCGCGGTGAACCCCGACGGGCCGCAAGCCGCGACCTTCCGGGCGATTGCGCGCGAAATCCTGCGGCGCAATCCGCAGCTCAAATGAGCGTTGCTGTTGATTTTCGTGCGGTTTCCGGTGTCGTGACACATGTCGAAACCGCTGCTATGTAATCGATTACATGCGTCGCCGGATTCAGCCGGCGCCCACTTAGTTACTCCGGGAGAGGTGACATGTTTTCCGTAGATCGCGGCCAGTTCGGGCCCAATTTCGTTTTTGGCGCGGCCACTGCGGCCTATCAGATCGAGGGCGGCCAGATCGACGGCCGCGGCTCATGCATCTGGGACACCTTCGCGGCGACGCCTGGCAATGTGAAGCAGGCCGACGACGGCAAGACCGCCTGCGACCACTATCACCTTTGGCCGCAGGACCTCGACCTCATTCGCGACGGCGGCTTCGACGGCTACCGCTTCTCGCTCGCCTGGCCGCGCCTGATCCCCGAGGGGACCGGCGCGGTGAACCAGGCGGGAATCGACTTCTACGACCGGCTGATCGACGGCATGCTCGAGCGCGGGCTAAAGCCGTTCGCGACGCTCTACCACTGGGACCTGCCCAGCACGCTGCAGGACAAGGGCGGCTGGATGAATCGCGACATTGGCGGCTGGTTCGCCGACTACGCGGAACTGGTCGGCAAGAACTTTGGTGACCGCCTGCACGCGACGGCGACGATCAACGAGCCCTGGTGCGTGTCGGTTTTGAGCCACATCCTCGGCATCCATGCGCCCGGCTATCGCGATCTGCGCGCCGGCGCTCGTGCCATGCACCACGTGCTCTATGCGCACGGCATGGCGGTCGACGCGCTGCGCGCCGCTGGCGTCAAGAACATCGGCATCGTGACCAATCTCGAAAAATCCGAGCCGGCCTCCGAGAAGGAGGAGGACTACAAGGCGTTCGATATCGGCGATGCGCTGTTCAACCGCTGGTTCCTGGGCGGCGTCTACAAGGGCCAGTACCCGGAAGTGCTGACCAAGATCCTCGATCCCTTCCTGCCCAAGGACTACCAGAAGGACATGGAGATCGTCAGCCGCCCGCTCGACTGGGCTGGCATCAACTACTATTCGCGCGGCCTCTATTCGTGGGACGAAACGCGCCCGGCCTTCCCGATCAAGCAGGTGAAGGGGCCGCTGCCGACCAACGACCTCGGCTGGGAGATCTACCCCAAGGGCCTGACCGACCTCCTCGTTCGCGTCTCCAATGAATATACCAAGCTGCCGCTCTACGTCACCGAGAACGGCATGAGCGAAACCGACGACACGCGTCGCGTGCAGTTCTACGACGACCATTTGAAGGCTGTTCTAGAGGCGCAGAAGCAGGGCGCCGATGTGCGGGGCTACTTCGCCTGGTCGCTGCTCGACAATTACGAATGGGCCGAGGGCTATTCGTCGCGCTTCGGTATCGTGCATGTCGACTACCAGACGCAGACGCGCACGCCCAAGGGCAGCTACCGCGCCTTCCAGGGGATGCTGCACAACACCAAGTGAAACTGAGCACGCTCTTCGGGGGTCTGTGGCGCGACCGGGAGTTCCGTACCTTCTGGTCGGCCCAGACCGTCTCCGAATTCGGCGACCGCATCAGCGAGCTGGCGCTGCCGCTGATCGCGGTGACCATGCTCAACGCCACCCCGGCCGAGGTCGGCTTCCTGACGGCGGCGGTGTGGCTGCCCAATCTCGTGTCGCTGTTCATCGGCACCTGGGTCGACCAGCAGCGCAATAAGAAAGCGCTGATGGTGGGCGCCGACATTGCGCGCACGCTGATCCTGCTCTCGCTCCCCGTCGTCTATTGGCTGGGCTGGATGTCGCTCTGGCATCTGTTCGCGGTGGCGATCCTCGCGGGCCTCGCGCATGTCGTGTTCAACACGGCCTACGCGGCGTTCTTCGTGCGCCTCGTGCCGCGCGACAAGTTTCTCGAAGCCAACAGTAAGCTCTCGGGGACGCGATCTTTCTCCTTCATGGCGGGGCCGGCGGTCGGTGGTGTCCTCGTCCAGTGGCTCACCGCGCCCTTCGCGCTGGTGCTTGACGCGCTCACCTTCGTCTTTTCGGCGATCCAGATTGCGCGCCTGAAGACCACTTCGGCCGACGTCGAGCCCACCGAGGAACCACTGCTGAAGCGCGCCATGGGCGGCATGCGTTACTTGCTGAAGCATCCCTATCTGCGGGTGGCGCTCGCTTGCTCGACGACTGTGAACTTCTTCTCCTTCATCGGCTTCGCCCTGCTGATCCTGTTCGCGAGCCGCAATCTGGGACTCGATGCCGGCACGATCGGCCTCGCTCTCGGCGTGGGTGCCTCGGGTGGACTGTTGGGCGCAGCTTTGGCGCGGCCATTGGCCGAACGGATCGGGGCAGGCCCGCTGATCGCCATCGCGGCAGTCGTATTTCCCGCCGCGATCGGCGTCGTGGCACTGGCCGGTGGCCCCGTGTGGGTGCGCGTCGTCGCATTGGCAGCGGGTGAATTCATCGGCGCGTTTGCGGTGATGTGCTACGATATTCCACTGACCTCGCTGCAGGCCAAGGTGACGCACGAAAACATGCGCAGCCGCGTTGCCGGCGCCTACACCACGGTCAATTTCGGCGTCCGCCCACTGGGCGCTGTGCTGGGTGGATTGCTTGGCAGCTGGCTCGGCGCGCGCGAGACGCTGCTGATCTCGGCGATCGGCGGCGCGCTGTCGGTGTTGTGGCTGATCGGCTCGCCGATCCTCAAGGTCCGCTCGATCGACGAGTTGGAACCGCCGGACCAGCGCTAGCCGGCAGGCCCGCTAGACCGGATTGCCTTCGGCGATGCGATTGCCCGTGACGATCTTGTCCGCCAGCGCTCGCATCACGGCGCGCGACAGCGCCAACGCCAGGGTAGGGTCGTCGGCTTCGATGGTCGCGAGGCTGGACGCCGGGATACGGCGCAGCACCACGTCGGTTTCGGCGACGACGTCAGCCGAGCGGGCCGCTCCGGTGGCGAGGCCGATGTCGCCCAGAATGGCGCCGGCGCCCATCGCGCGCAGCCGTTGCGAAGGCGCGCCCTCGATCTGTCGCCGAACCGTCACCACGCCTTCTTCGAGAAGCACCAGTCCGTCGGCCGGCGTGCCCTCGATCAGCACCCGGCTGCCCGCCGGCAGCCGTTCGGTCGGCACGCTCGCAAAGAACGCGGCCAGCCGTCCCGCATCCCCGATCGGCATGGCGTAGCGCGCGGCCATTTCGGCTGGCGGCACCGAATGGACCGGGGCGCCCAGCAGCATTTCTTCGGCGGGCTCGACGGCCTCGTCGAGGGTTGTCGTTTGCTGCACATGCGCTGCACGGAGGACGTCGGGCACGGTGCGCTCGAGCGCTTCGGCAACGACGGGTCTGGCGCGCGACAGCACAAGGTCGATCTGACGATCCGCCGTCATGGCCGCGATGCGTTCGATCAGCACGAGGGCCGCGCTATCGACCCCCGTGACGTGGCCGAAATCGAGGATAAGACGCTTGAGCTTGGCCGCATCCGGGTCCGCGAGGCGTTCCTTCAGCTGGCTGCGCAAGCGCTCTGCCGTGCCAAAGAACAAAAACCCCTGCAGCTCGAACACCGCCACGGCGTCGCCGCCGGCGCGGAGGAGTGCGGCCTGCTGCGGGTCGCGCTCCCGCGAACTGCGGGTGCGGTCGAGCGTGTGGATCCGGCGTACCACCGGCACGCGGGCATAGGTGAACACGAACAGCGCCACCCCGATCACCAGACCCGCGATCAGCGCTGGAGCAAAGCCGGCAACGGCGACGACGACGACAATAGCTAGAACGATCATCCATTCGGCGTTGCTGTAGCGGCGGCGCGTATCGATCAACCAGTCGCGAAGGAGGTCGGCACCCAGATAGATGACGAGGCCGGAGGTGACGAACACCGGGATAGTGGCGACCAGCGTTTCGGCGGCGAGCAGACCGATAAGCGCCACGACCACAGCCACGATTGCTGCGCTGCGCCGGCCGGGGCTGATGCGGTTGACCACCAGTGACGTGGTCAGCCCCGAATATCCGGGCGGCCCGGCCACCATGCCGACAGCCATATTGGCCAGTCCGGTCACCCGGAGCTCGCGATTTTGGTCCGCCTCTTCCCCCGTCACCGCTTCGAGCGCCGAGGTGTTCATCAGGCAGGCGAGCAGGCTAAGGACAGCGACGATCGCAACCACCGGCAGCGTGGCGTTGACGGTCGCCCAGTCGACCAGCGGGACCAGCCGGGCGAGATCGAACAGATTGTCGGTGGGCGGCACCGCCGGCAGCCAACTCGCCGCCTGCGCCCGCGCCAGGGTTTCGCCGGTGAGGGCGAGCACTGCATAGAACCCCGCCACTCCGACGAACAGCAGGGCGACCCAGGTGACAGGATGTTTTATCCGCGGCAGGACGAGCCACAGCGCGAGGGCAAAGCCGATCGCCGGGGCGACGCGGACCAGCTTGTCGCTGCTCCACGACGCGGGAGCGAACAACTCGTTCATCGGCAGGCTCGCGGCGACTGCCACGCCGCTGATGACGAGGAGCCAGCCGGTGCCCGCGAGAAAGCCCGCGACGACGGTTTGCGGGAAGAACCGAACGAGCCGGCCAAGCCCCAGTCGCCCGGTCAGAAACATGAGAGCGCCAGTCGCAAGAGAACTCGCGGCGACAATGGCAAACGCCGTCGCGACCGCCACCTCGGGCTCCAGCGTTCCCGCCGTCGCCATCGTGGCCAACGCCGGGGCCAGCACGGCAACACCGATGTCCTGGATGTGGCCGATATTGCCGCGCAGCCCGCTCGCCGTGCCCAGCACCATGCCAAGGATGGCCGTCGCCATCATCGCCGCGGAGGCCGCAATCCCCAGCCCGCCCACCAGCGGGCCGGCAAACATCAACGAGGCCAGCGCGATGCTGAAGCCCACATTGTCGATGCCGCTGATGATGCCCGCCAAGATCGGCGTGCCGCCTGCCGAGCCGGCACGCACCACATTGGTACCGCGCCCCGGGAGCGGTGTCGCCGGGCTAGTGTCCTGATGCAATTACTCGGCGTGCCCCCACTCGAACAAATACTATCGCAGTGCGACCCGGCTCTGCCAAGCTACCAAACTGTAGTCGCGGGTAACTTGGGCCGCATCCTCCAAACGGTGGATAGAGACTGAGATACCTGCTGACGCACGTGCCCGGCGGTATCGATTGCGCTGCCAGAACCCACCTTGCCCGCGCCATTCGTTTATGCAAACTTAAGCCACCGCTAACCGCCGTGCGAGGCTTGATAATCGGGCCCCAAAACGTTTTGGAACCAAAACGTTTTGGCAAAGCAGGGAAGGCGGGGGCGCGAAAGCGCCTCAACTGTGCGATGGGAGGACTACATGCACAAATACCTCTTGGCGGGGGTCTCCGCCTTTGCGCTGGTGTTCGCCGCCGGCGCTAATGCCCAGGAACTGAAGTTTCCCAAGGGCGAGGGCGCGTTCAGCTGGGACGCGCTGCAGACGTTTGCCGACGCTCACAAGGATCTTGCCGGTCAGAAGCTGACCGTCTGGGGCCCGTGGCGTGAAGGCGGCGATCAGGAGCAGTTCCTGACCGTTCTCGCCTATTTCGAAGACGCGACCGGCATCAAGGTCGAATACGGTTCGTCTGAAAACTACGAGCAGCAGGCGCAGATCGATGCGGCGGCCGGTTCGTCCGCCAACATCACCTTCCTGCCGCAGCCGGGCCTGCTCGCCGACATGGCAGCAAAAGGCTATCTGACCCCGCTCGGCGCCGACATGCAGTCGCGCGTCGAAAATGAATTCGCTGCCGGTTCGTCCTTCGTGGCGCTCGGCACCTACAAGGACAAGGCCGGCGCTCCGCAGTTCTATGCCGTCCCTTACAAGTCCGACCTCAAATCGCTGGTCTGGTACTCGCCGGACAACTTCAAGGACGCCGGCTACACCGTGCCGGAAACCTTTGAGGACCTGCTGACGCTCACTGACAAGATCGTTGCCGACGGCAAGACGCCGTGGTGCATTGGTCTTGGCTCGGGCGGCGCCACGGGTTGGCCGGCAACCGACTGGATCGAAGACATCATGCTTCGTACCCAGTCGCCGGAAGACTACGACAAGTGGGTGTCCAACGAGCTGAAGTTCAACGACCCCAAGGTTGTCGCGGCCATCGAGCTGTTCGGTTCGATCGCCAAGGATGACAAGAAGGTCGCTGGTGGTACTGCCGCTGTGGGCACCACGGACTTCCGCGAGAGCCCGCTGGGTCTCTTCTCGGTTCCGCCGGCCTGCTTCATGCATCACCAGGCGTCGTTCATCCCGTCCTTCTTCCCTGAAGGCACTGTGTTGGGCGAGGACGCCGACTTCTTCTACTTCCCCGCCTATGCGGGCAAGGATCTCGGCAAGCCCGTTCTCGGTGCCGGCGTCGAAGCCACCATCACCAAGGACTCGCCCGCCGCTCACGCGTTCATCGATTTCCTGATGAACCCGATCTCCAACGAAGTGTGGATGGCCCAGTCGGGCTTCCTCTCGGCGATGAAGGCCGCGAACGTCGACACCTACGGCAACGATACGCTCAAGGGTGAAGGCCAGATCCTGCTCAATGCCACGACCTTCCGCTTCGACGGCTCCGATCTGATGCCGGGTGCTGTTGGTGCGGGTTCGTTCTGGACCGGCATGGTCGACTTCGTGGGCGGCAAGTCCGCTCAGGACGTTGCCGACGGCATCCAGAAGAGCTGGGACGCGATCAAGTAATCTGACTGGTTTGAACGCAGACCCGGCGCTACGGTGCCGGGTCTGAGACCACCGAAGTCTCGCGATGCCAGGGGAGGGGCGGATCGATGAGCGACATTCTCCAGCAGATATTGGGTGCCCTGATTGCCATCGCCATCGCGCTTGGCGGCACCGTGGCCTACTTCTGGGGCAGCAATTGGCTGCTCGACAGGTTCCTGTCCTCCGCCAACAGCTCCACCGGCGACGAGATCACCTCGCGCGATAATCTGCGCAGCTCGATCCGGCCGTGGCTGTTCCTCTTGCCGGCGCTGCTGTTTCTCACCGTCTATCTTGTCTACCCGGTGATCGAGACATTCCGGCTGAGCTTCTTCGACAAGAACGGAAATTTCGTCGGCTTCGCCAACTATCTGTGGGCAGTCACCGACAGCAATTTCCAGCAGTCGATCTTCAACAATATCCTGTGGCTGTTGATCGTGCCGTCCTTCGCCACGGCCTTCGGTCTCGTGATCGCGGTGCTGGCCGACAAGCTCTGGTGGGGCAATATCGCCAAATCGCTGGTGTTCATGCCGATGGCGATCAGCTTCGTCGGCGCGTCGGTGATCTGGCGCTTCGTTTATGATTATCGCGCCGCGGGCGAACAGCAGATTGGTCTGCTCAATGCCATCGTCACTGGCTTCGGCCTGCCGCCACAGGCCTGGATCACGATCCCGCTGTGGAACTCGGTGTTCCTGATGGTGATCCTGATCTGGATCCAGGCGGGTTTTGCCATGGTGATCCTGTCTGCCGCGCTGCGCGGCGTGCCCGAGGAAACGCTCGAGGCCGCGCGCATCGATGGCGCCAATGGCTTCCGCATCTTCTTCGACATTATGATCCCGCAGATCTGGGGCACCATCGTCGTGGTGTGGACCACCATCACTATCGTCGTGCTGAAAGTGTTCGACATCATCTTCGCCATGACCAATGGCCAATGGGACACCGAAGTGCTGGCGAACTTCATGTTTAAATGGATGTTCGTCAACTTCGACTATGGGCGGGGCTCGACCATCGCCGTGATCATCATGCTCGCGGTGCTGCCGATCATGATCTGGAACATCCGCCGCGCCAACGCCGAAGAGGGGACCCGCTGATGGCAACCGCCGACATTGCGACCGAGATCCCCCGCCCGGCGACCGGCACGCCCAACTTCATGGCCCGCGTCGATGTGGGGCGCATTTTTACCCACGTCGCCCTGCTGTTCCTCGTGGTGCTGTGGACATTTCCCACGGCCGGCCTCCTGATCTCGTCGCTTCGCGACAAGGACCAGTTGGCCGTCTCCGGCTGGTGGACCGCCCTGACCTCGTCGGTGTCGCAAAGCGTGGTGCGCCTGCCTCAGGCGGATGCGCAGATCGAAGAGAACGGCAAGTTCGTCATCCGCGGCAACCTCTTTGGCACTGACACCAACAAACGGTTGAGCGCCTTCGGCCTCGGCGCCGACACACCCGCCGCAACGCTCGCCGGCGGCTCGATGCCGATGAGCGATGGCGGCACCATCACAGTCGACGCCAGCGGCGCCTATGATTGGGTCGCCGATACCAAATTTGCGCATACCCGCGGACCGCGCGTCTTCTTCGTGGCCGAGATTCCGCCGCGCTTCACGCTCGAGAACTATGTCGAGGTGCTGACAGCGAATGGCGTGTTCCGCTCGTTCGTCAACTCGTTCACCGTCACCATACCGGCGACCATCATCCCGATTCTGATGGCGGCGTTTGCGGCCTATGCGTTGGCCTGGATGCGGTTCCCGTTCCGCGGGCTGATCGTGGCACTGGTCGTCGGCCTGCTGGTGGTGCCGCTCCAGATGTCCCTGATTCCGCTGCTCTCGATGTACAACGACATTGCGCACCTGTTCGGCGCCGAGGATGGCAAAACCTATCTCGGCATCTGGCTGGCTCACACCGCGTTCGGCCTACCGCTCGCCATCTACCTGCTGCGCAACTACATGGCCGGCATCCCCAAGGACATCCTCGAATCGGCGCGCATCGACGGCGCCAGCCACTTCAAGATATTCACCGGCATGATCCTGCCGCTGAGCTTCCCGGCGCTGGCCTCGTTCTCGATCTTCCAGTTCCTCTGGGTGTGGAACGATCTTCTGGTCGCGATGGTGTTCCTCGGTGCCCAGGAGAGTAAGCTGGTGCTAACCGGAAAGCTCGTCTCGCTGCTCGGTTCGCGCGGCAACAATTGGGAAATTCTCACGGCCGGTGCGTTCGTCACCATCATCGTGCCGCTGATCGTGTTCTTCTCCCTGCAGCGCTATTTTGTGCGCGGCCTGCTTGCAGGGTCCGTCAAATAACAGTCGACCTCCCGCGAAGACTGAAGGGCCGGCCCACGCCGGCCCTTTTCTTATGCGGGTAGCAGCTTGCGGGTCGACGGCCGGCGCTTGAGCGGCAGCGGCTCGCTCAAAATGCCGCCATCGATTCCCTCCGCGACCTCGAAGGTCGAGGGAACAATGATGCCCTTGCCCGGTCCGGGCTCGTTGCACTGGCGGACCAATTCGGCGATCAGCGCGCCGCCGGCTTCGCGCAGCGACGACCGAACTGTGGTGAACTGTCCGGCGAACGGCGTGAGATCGATATAGTGGAGCTCGTCGTCCATGGTGGCGACGGCAATCTTTCGGCCTGGGTCGCTGCGCACGATAGCCGCGTGCCCTTCGACGGCCATGAGCGTCGAGGAGTAGATGATCGCCGTCACCTTGGGATCGTTGAGCGCCAGATGCGTGAGCTTGTAGCCGGCGTCGCCCATCGGGTGCAGCGAGTTGAACACTTTTACGGTGTTCTTGCCGAAGCCCCCGTCGGCGATCGCGTCCATCACGCCGCGATGCCGGAAGATCGCATAGGTGTAGGCCTCGTCGCCGTTGATGAAGGCGATCCGCCGGTGGCCGTTCGCCAGCATCAGGCGAGTGAGGTTGTAGAAATTGCCGTAATTGTCGATGTCGACCCAGCCATATTCCCCCGGCCGGCCGTCGCGGCCATGCACGACGAAGGGCCGGTTGGCCTCGAGCAGAAACGTAACGCGCCGGTCGTTCTCGCGCGGCAGATCGACGATGAAGCCGTCCACCGAGTTGTCATTGACGTAGCGGTCATAGACGCTCATCTCGTGCTCGGGCGTCTCGCTGGTCAGAACGATGTCGTAGTTCAGCGCGCGGGCGCCGCGCAGCACGCCGGCCATCGTCTCAACGAAGTGCGGGTCGACGAATTTTCGGTCGTTGTCCTGCTGCACCCAGGCGACGTTATGCGTGCGCTGCGTCACCAGCCGTTGGGCATTGCGGTTGGGACGATAGCCGAGCTTTTGCGCCACTTCGCTGATGCGCTTGCGCGTCTTTTCGCCGACGTCGGGATAGCCGTTGAGCGAGCGCGAGATCGTCGTGATCGACAGCCCCAGCTCGGCGGCCAGGTCCTTGATCGTGACACTGCGCCCACTCACTGTCGAAAGGCTGGCTGGCCGGTTTGGCTTACGTCCCATAGAGATTTGATATTCAACAGGTTTTGCGCGGCCGCACAAGGACCCCACGCTGTTGACGTCCCCTCGGCTCCGACGCTAATAATAGCTTACTAAAACGTTTTGGCAAATTGCTGCCTAACGGCATGCCAGAGGGAGAGTTCCGGTTGGTTGCGCAGCCCTTGATGACCGAGCAGAAAGCGCCGGCTGACGAGGTGTTGGATCGCGACTGGTGGCGGGGCGCGGTGATCTACCAGATCTATCCGCGCTCGTTTCAGGACCACAATGGCGACGGCATCGGCGACCTCGTCGGCATCACCGAGCGGCTCGACTACGTGGCTGATCTCGGCGTCGACGGCATCTGGCTCAGTCCGTTCTTTACCTCGCCGATGCGCGACTTCGGTTACGACGTCTCCAACTATCGCGACGTCGATCCGCTGTTCGGCACGATCGGAGATTTCGACCGGCTGGTCGAGAAGGCGCATTCGCTGCAGCTCAAGGTGATCATCGATCAGGTGATCAGCCACTGCTCGGACAAGCACCCGTGGTTCGCCGAGAGCCGACTGAACCGCACCAACGACAGGAGCGACTGGTTCGTCTGGGCCGATCCGAAGCCCGACGGCACGCCGCCCAACAACTGGCTCTCGATCTTCGGCGGCAGCGCCTGGACCTGGGACAGCCGGCGCATGCAATACTACATGCACAATTTCCTCGCTTCGCAGCCGGATTTGAACTTCCACAGTCTGGCGGTGCAGGACGCGCAGCTCGACAACATGCGCTTCTGGCTGGAGCGCGGCATCGATGGCTTCCGCCTCGATACGGTGAACTTCTACTTCCACTCGCTGGGCCTGCAGAGCAATCCGGTGGTCAAGCCCGAGGACTTCAACGCCTCGACCGCGCCCGCGGTGAACCCCTACAATTTCCAGGAACATCTCTACGACAAGAGCCAGCCCGAGAACGCCGTGTTCATGGAGCGCATCCGCGCGCTGCTCGATGAGTTTGGCGCCAAGACCTCAGTGGGCGAGATCGGCGACAGCCAGCACCAGCTCGAAGTGATGAGCCAATACACGTCGGGCACCAACCGGCTGCACATGGCCTACACCTTCGACTTTTTGGGTGGCGAGTTCTCTGCGGCACATTTCCGCAACTCCATCGACCTTACGGAGCGCGACGCGCCCGACGGCTGGATTTGTCTGGCGTTCTCGAACCACGATGTGGTGCGGCACATCTCGCGCTGGTCGACGCATGGCCAGCAGGAAGCGTTCACGCGGCTCGCCTGCACGATGCTGCTGTCGATGCGCGGCTCGGTGTGCCTCTATCAGGGCGAAGAGCTGGGACTGACGGAGGCGGAGCTCGCCTTCGAGGATCTCGTCGATCCCTATGGAATCGAGTTCTGGCCGCAGTTCAAGGGCCGCGACGGCTGTCGTACACCGATGGTGTGGCAGACGCAGTCGCAGCAGGGCGGCTTCACCACGGCGACGCGGGCCTGGTTGCCGGTGCCCGCCGACCACATGACCAAGGCCGTCGACCGGCAGACCAACGATCCGGCCTCGGTGCTGTCGCACTATCGGGCGATGCTTGCCTTCCGCAAACAGCATCCGGCACTGATCCGCGGCACCATCAAGACGCTCGATGCGCCCGAGGGGGTGCTCGCGTTCCTCCGCGAAGGCGAGGGCGAGCGGGTCTACTGCGCCTTCAACATGAGCGAAAAGCCGGTGGCGATGAACGTGCCGTCCGGTTTCGATCTTCAGCCCTCCGGGGCGCCCGGCATCCAAGACGAGCCGGCGCAGGGGGCATTGAGCCTGGCACCGTTCGGTGCCTACATTGGAATTCTGCGCTAGCAGGCAGGGGAGGCCTCTATGTCGGACCTAAAGATCACCAATCTCTACAAGCGCTACGGCAGCGTGGAGATCCTGAAGGATGTCAATCTCGACATCCGGTCGGGCGAGTTCGTCGTCTTCGTCGGCCCCTCGGGCTGCGGCAAGTCCACCTTGCTGCGAACGATCTCGGGCCTCGAATCGATCTCGTCGGGCACGATCGAGATCGATGGGCGCGTCGTCAACGACGTGGCGCCGAGTAAGCGCGGCATTGCGATGGTGTTCCAGTCCTATGCGCTCTATCCGCACATGACCGTCTACGACAACATGGCCTACGCGCTGAAGCTGATGAACATGCCCAAGGCCGAGCTCGACCAGAAGGTGCGCGCCGCGGCCGATAAGCTGCAGCTCACCAAATATCTCGAGCGCCTGCCCAAAGCTCTCTCCGGCGGCCAGCGCCAGCGCGTCGCCATCGGCCGCGCCATCGTGCGCGATCCAAAGGTGTTCCTGTTCGACGAACCGCTGTCGAACCTCGACGCGGCGCTGCGCGTGCAGATGCGCATGGAAATCGGGCAGCTCAAGGAGCAGTTGCCCAACACCACGATGGTCTATGTGACGCACGACCAGGTGGAGGCCATGACCATGGCCGACCGCATCGTCGTCATCAACGACCGCCAGATCCAGCAGGTCGGCGCGCCGATGGAAATCTACGATTGCCCGGCGAACAGCTTCGTCG
>JBKJTB010000348.1:0-7064 GCA_046594305.1 Devosia sp.
GCCTCGATCTCGACGCTCGGCCCCAGCGTGCGCTCCACCATCTCGATCAGGCCGCCCACCAGCCGCGCCACATCCACCGAATCCGGCCGCAGATCCTGCCGGCGCGCAAACGCCAGCATGCGCTGCGTCAGCGTCGTGCCGCGCTGGATCCCCTGCATCGCGTTGTCGACAAGCTTTACCAGCCGCTCATCGTCGAGGCGCTTGCGCAGCAGTTCGAGACTGCCGCTGACCGCCATCAGCAGATTGTTGAAATCGTGCGCCACGCCACCGGTCAGCCGGCCGATCGCTTCGAGCTTCTGGCTCTGCATCAGTTCTTCATTGGCATGCGCCAGCGCCTGCTCGGCGGCCCGGCGCTCGGTGATATCGCGTGTCACCTTGGCAAAGCCGATCAGCTCGCCGGTTTCGCTATGGATCGCATCGATCACGATATTGGCCCAGAACCGCGTTCCATCCTTGCGGACGCGAATCCCTTCCTTCTCGAAACGGCCAGTCGAACGGGCCGTCTCGAGGCCCTGCTCGGGCAGGCCACGGGCCCGATCCTGCTCGGTGTAGAATTTCGAGAAATGCTGGCCGATGATCTCTTCAGGCTTGTAGCCCTTGATCCGTTCCGCCCCGGAATTCCAGTTGGCGACAAAACCCTGCGGATCGAGCATGTAGATGGCGTAGTCGGTGACACCCTGCACCAGGTACCGGGCGCTGCTCGCTGAGCCGCAGTTCGTCCTCGGCCTTCCGGCGCTCGGTCAGGTCGCGCGTCACCTTGGCGTAGCCGATCACTTCACCGCCGGGCGCGATGATGGGATCGATCACCACATGCGCCCAGAACCGCGTGCCATCCTTGCGCACGCGCCAGCCCTCGTTCTCGAACCGGCCCTCGGTCGCCGCCGTGCGCAGCGCCCGCTCCGGCAGGCCGATGGCCAAATCCTCAGGCGTATAAAATCGGGAGAAATGCTGGCCGATGATCTCGTTCGGCTTGTAGCCCTTGAACCGCTCGGCCCCCGGATTCCAGCTCGCCACATACCCCCCGGCATCCAGCATGTAGATGGCATAGTCCGAGATCGCGTCGACAAGCAGCCGGTACCGGTTGCTGTCGTCGCTCGTGTTCGACGTCGAATTCATGGGCTCCCCAAACACCGGACAGAGAGTCCGGCGACGCGATAACGTCACGGTGAGCCAACTGGTTCCATTCGCACCCGACACAGTGACACGCCCGTGAGGTGATTTTCTCCGGCCGCCGACCTATATAGGCGTCAAATGGAGGCCCATCCTATGGATACCAAAACCTACCCCGTCGCCCGCAGCACCGCCGAGTGGCGCCAGATGCTCACCCCCGAGCAGTACCACATCATGCGCGAGCACGGCACCGAACGGCCCGGCTCCTGCGCCCTGCTGGTCGAAAAGCGGCCGGGCACCTTCTCCTGCGCCGGCTGCGACACGCCCCTGTTCGAGGGCAAGGTCAAGTTCGAGAGCGGCACCGGCTGGCCCAGCTTCAACGAGCCCCTCCCCGGCGCCGTCGAGGATGTCGTCGACCGCAGCTTCGGCATGACCCGCACCGAGGTCAATTGCGCCACCTGCGGCAGCCATCTCGGCCACGTCTTCAACGACGGCCCGCCCCCGACGGGCCTCCGCTACTGCATCAACGGCGTCGCGCTCAACTTCACACCGGCCAACGGCTAATATTGCCGGAAGGCCACGATCCCGAGCAGATTGATCGCCGCCAGCACCCCGAAGATCGCGGCGATCAGTCCCATTCCGGCCAGCCCCCAGGCGAGCGTCGCAGCGCCGAAAATGCTGAGCTTGAACAAGAGAAGCGGCCCTGGTTTCAGGCGCCGCTTCTTGGCTTTTGGCGCCGCCCACACCGCCCACATCAGGATGGCGATCCCCGGCAGCGCCACCGCCAGCACGATCCTGAGCCATAGGATCGGCGTCGCATTCCACCCGGCCGCCGCAAAGCCCGCCAGCATCGCGATCTCGACGGCAAAGGCGAGCGCCAGATTGCCGTTCTTCAAACTGCTCAGCATCGAGAATCCCCTCGGGACTCTCTCTAGCCTATTTTTTCTTCGGCTTCTTGGCCGGCTCGGCTTTTGCCGGGGTCGCCTTGCTCTTGCTCGCCGCCGCCTTGAGCTTGGCCTTTTTCGGCGCCGGCTCCGTCAGCTTATCGAGCTGGCTCTTACCGGTTACGGCCACGCTGGCGCGCATCCAGTATTCGGTCTCGCGACCGTCCGGCCGCCCGTCCTGTTCCCAGAAATAATACGCCTGCTCGCGGATCGCCGCGTCGTCTGCTGGTCCTGCTGTGGGCATTGTGCACTCCCGTTGCGACTCAACATCGGCAGTGTCCGCTCATCCGACGCCGGGCGTAAGGCTTTCCCGGGAATGGCGGCATTGCGGCTGGCGGGACGCCTTAGAGTGCTCGCGCCCATTTCCGCGTCGCGATGTAGCGGGCAAGCCAGGGGCCGGTGAGCAGCACCACGAGCATCCGCCCCGCCTGCATCGCCATCACGAACGGCACGTCGGCATCGCTCCCTGCCGCAATGATCGCGACGGAATCGGCGCCACCCGGGCTGGTCGCAAGATACGCCGTCAGCGGATCGACACCCGCGAGCCACACGAGGAGGAACGCAAACACCGCACAGCTGGCGATCAGCGCCACGAGGCTCCCCACCACCGCCGGCAGCGCCCGCCAGGCATGCAGCAGGATGTCCCGCGTGAAGCGAAGCCCGATCGTCCAGCCGACGAGGACGAAGGCAGCGGCCAGCAGCAGCGGCGGCAGTTCGATCTGCAGCCCGACGAAATTCTGCAGCAGGGTCCCCAGCACCATGGGCAGGATGATGCCACCTGCCGGGAGTCGCGTGATGCGCGCCAGAACCAGCGACACCGCGATCAGCGCCAGCGTCGCGGCAAACGGCATCGTGGCCACGGGCGCGAACCAGTCCTTGGCCGGCAACGCCCCGTCGGCCGGCATGAACAGCCGGCCCACCACCGACGCCAGCACCGCGACCAGCGCCACCCGCAGATAGACCATGAACGCGACCAGCCGCGCATCGGCGCCGAACGCTTCCGACATGATGACCATGGCCGACGCCGCGCCGGGCGCCGATCCCCAGATCGCCGTCGTGCCGGGCAGCACCCTGAGCCGGGTGAGGAGGATTCCGAGCCCCGCCGCGACCGCGACCACCGAAACGATGCCGATCACAAACACCGGCCAGTCCTTGGCGAGTTCGGCAAAGATCGCCGGCGGCAGCGCCCGCGCCATCATGCAGCCGACCACTGCCTGCGCAAACACGAACACCGCCCGCGGCATTCTCACCCGCGCGCCGGATGTCCCGAGCACAATCGCCGCCAGCATCGGTCCGAGCAGAAACGCCGCCGGAAACCCGAGGAGCTCAAGCGGCACCACAAGCGCAATCGATCCGGCAAGCAGCGCCAGCCACTGCCATGGCTTCGGCCAACGGCCGGCACCGGCAACAACAGGCTCAGTCTGTGGGATGTGGCGGTTCATCGGCGGGACGGCAGGGACAGCTTCTCCTCTGCCCCAGCGCCGATGTTGTCAACGCTGATCGCCTGCCGGCTCGCCGAGGTCGGCGAGGATCTTCTCGAGCCGCACAGCGAGGAGCCGCAGCACCTTGGACGTATCGGTCACGCGGCTATGCTCACGCACCGCCTCCGGTGCGTTCGCTGCGGTCGCATCGAGATCATGCGCCTGCTTCGCGACGCAACCGTGCAGCGTCCGCGCCGCTTCCGCCAGCCCCGCGTCGCGGCGACCCGCCGCTCGCAGCCGTTCGGTCATGACCTCGAGCTTGATCGCCTCGGCCTGCCAGATGCTGAGCTTCTGGTGCGCCGGCGCCACCAGTTGCCGCGCCGCGCGCCCGACAAGAACAGCTCCCGATATCTCGCGCCGGGCAGGCCCGGCATCGTCTGTTGGATCGATCATCCCGTCCGTGTGTCACGCCCGCGCTCCGCCACAAATAACCAATGTTAATCCGCCGCCGGAACGGGAGCCTGCGGCGGCGCGTTCATCAGCGAAGTCATTGGAGTACCTTGCGAATGCTGGACGAGACACTGCTCGCCACATTCCTGCGCAAGCTCGAAGTCCGTGACGTCCTGAGCGAACCCGAAAAGCAGGCGCTGCTCGCCTGCGCCTCCGAACTCGTCGAGTTCCCCGCCGGCAGCGACCTCGTGCGGGAGGGCGATCGCCCCCCTACATCCCTGCTGGTGATCGAAGGCTGGACCTCGCGCTATCGCGACTCCCTCGATGGCGGACGTCAAATCACGGCGATCCACGTCCCCGGCGATTTCGTCGATCTCCACAGCTTGCTCATCAAGGAAATGGATCATTCGGTGGGCGCCCTCTCGGCGTGCCGGGTGATCAAATTCCCTCACCCCGGCCTCGTCGCGCTCACCCAAACCCATCCGCATCTGACCCGCATGCTGTGGCTGATGACGCTGATCGACGCCTCCATTCACCGCGAGTGGCTGGTCGCGGCGGCACGTCCGGCGCCGGAGCAGATCGCCCACCTCATTTGCGAGCTTTACGTGCGCCTCGGTGTCGGCGGCCTGATCGGGCCTGACGACACATTCACGCTGCCGCTCACGCAAATGGAGATGGGCGAGGCGCTCGGCCTGTCGGCGGTGCACGTCAATCGCAGCCTGCAGCAGCTCCGCTCCGAGGGGCTGTTCAGCTGGCAGAACCAGACCGTGCGCATCCTCGACTGGGACGGTCTGCAGCGCCGTGCGTCGTTCGACGCGCGCTACCTCCACCTCGTTCGGGAGTCCCGCTAGAATGCCGCGCTACTATTTCGACGTGCACGACGGCCAGGGCAAGCATCAGGACGATGTGGGACTGCTGCTGCCCAACATGGACACGGCGATCGTCGAGGCCCGCAAGGCATTGGCCGACATGACCCGCGAGAGCCTCGTCTCGGAAGGCGCCGCCGAACTCAGCATCGTCATCCGCGACGGCAGCGAGGGCACGGTCAATCTCGTCGTCTCGCTGACCACGGAATGGCTCGACGGCCGCCACTGACGCCAGGACATTGATTCATCCCTCCTGATGTGATCCCGATTGGCCAACGAGGCGATTGGGAGGATTCAATGAAACAGTGCAAGGTGATCCGCGGCGGCGAAGGTTTTCACGGCAAGCAGGGCCTCGACTACTTCGCCGGCGTCTCCGCTGAATCGGCGGGCGCCGAGGCGATCTGCATGCACCTGCTGGTGATCCCGCCCGGCGGCAAGGCCAAGCCGCACTACCACGCGGCGCACGAGACGGCGATCTTCCAGCTCGAAGGCTCGACCTCCTTCTATCACGGCCCGAACCTCGAATTTCTCGACGTGGTGAAAGAGGGCGACTTCGTCTACATCCCCGCCGGCGTGCCGCACCAGCCGTTCAACCCGACGGACAAGGTGGCCCGCGCCCTCATCGCCCGCACCGATCCCAACGAGCAGGAGAGCGTCGTTCTGATCTGACGGTCGCTATTCGGTGAACCGCACCGAGCCGATATGCGGCAGGTTGCGGTTGCGCTGGGCGTAGTCGATGCCGTAGCCGACCACGAACGTGTCGGGGATCTCGAACCCGATCCACCGCGCCTTCACATCCACCTCGCGCCGCGACGGCTTGTCGAGCAGCGCACACACTTCGATCCGCCGCGGGTGCCGCGTGCCCAGAATTTCGAGCACATGCTTCAGCGTGTAGCCGGTATCGACAATGTCCTCGACCAGCAGCACGTCGCGCCCTTCGATCTCGCCGCGCAGATCCTTCATGATCCGCACCTCGCGGCTCGATTCTGTCGAATTGCCGTAGCTCGACACTTCGATGAAATCGACCTCGACCGGCAGGTCGAGTTCGCGCACCAGATCGGCGATGAACACGAACGAGCCGCGCAGCAGCCCGACCACCACCAGCTTGTCGGTGCCCCTGAAATGCGCGCCGATCTCCCCCGCCAGCGCCTCGACCCGCGCCGCAATGGCTTTTGCCGAGATCAGCTGGTCGATCACATAGGGTTTGGTGGTCATGGTTTGCTCCGAGCCGCTGGCTTCTACCGGAGGCGACGCCCGCACTCAATCGTCGCCGCGCTCCAGTTCGGCCGCGGCCCGCGGGCGTTGGCGGCATTGAGCTTTACTGGTTGCCCAGCGCCCTGTGGCGCATTTGCTGGATCACGCCCGAATTGAACTGACAACCGTTTGTTAACACTATGTTTCCGTGCAAATGTGCCGGAGTTAACTCGCCTCGGCGCGTCACCGTGTGGGTTTGACTTGGGATTGATTGACGACGGCTCGCTTGGGGAGTGATGGTGTCGCGTAATTTCCACTTTATTTCGGGCCTACCGAGGTCCGGCTCCACGCTGCTGTCCGCCATCCTGCGGCAGAACCCGCGCTTTTCGGCCGGCATGAGCTCGCCCGTCTCGGGCCTCTTCGAGGCCGTCCTCGCGCATGTCTCGGCCGGCTCCGAGATGGGGCCGCTGGTCGACCGCCCGACCCGCAGCGGCTGCTGCGCGGCCTTTTCACCTCCTACTACGAGACCAATTCCGCCAAGGTGATCTTCGACACCTCGCGCGCCTGGACGGCAAAACTGCCGGCCCTCACCACGCTCTTCCCCGACGCAAAGATCATCTGCTGCGTGCGCAATGTTGCCTGGGTGATGGATTCGATCGAACGCCAGTTCCGCCAGAACGGCTTTGAGAACACAAAACTCTTCGGCAACCCGGCCGAGCGCTCCACCGTCTACACCCGCGTCGAAGCCCTCGCCCATGCCAACCGCATGGTGGGCTTTCCCTGGCACGCGCTCAAGGAAGCCTGCTGGTCCGAGTTCGCCGATCGCCTGGTGATCGTCGACTACGACCTCCTCGCCGCCCGCCCGGCCGAAGTGATTGCTCTGCTCTACCAGTTCCTCGGGGAGCAGCCCTTCGCCCACGATTTCGACAACGTCGTCTACGACGCCGCCGCCTTCGATCTCGAACTGGGCGTCGAGGGTCTCCACACCGTCCACAAAAAGGTCGAGCCCCGCCCCCGCAAAACCATCCTGCCCCCCGACCTCTTCGAGCGCTACGCCAACATCGCTTCCCGGCATCTTT
>JBKJTB010000386.1:0-6062 GCA_046594305.1 Devosia sp.
GTTGATATCCTTGAAAATGCGAGTAGCGAATGGCGAGTGGGGGTGGCGATCGGGCGGGAGGGACCCTATTCGCTACTCACTACTCGCTACTCGCTACTCGCTACTCGCTACTCGCTATTCGCTCGCCGACTCCGTTAGGAGGCGGCGAACTTCAGCAGCTTGATCGCATCAAAATTCTGCACGCCGCCGCCGACCCGCTTGGTCGTGTAGAACAGCACATAAGGCTTTGCCGAATACGGGTCGCGCAGCACATTCACCCCCTGGCGGTCGACGATCAGATAGCCGCGCCTGAAGTCGCCGAACGCAATGCTCAGCGAGCTGGCTGCGACATCAGGCATCGCCTCGGCCTCGACCAGATCGAAGCCCATCAGCGTCGCCTTGCCCTCGGCGGTCGCAGCCGGCTGCCACAGATAGTTGCCGTCGGCATCCTTGAGCTTGCGCACGGCGCTCTGCGTCTTGCGGTTCATCACCCAGCTGGCATTCTGCCGATAGCCGGCCTTGAGCGCATACACGAGATCAATCAGAACGTCGCTCGGATTGCTGGCGGGCAAGGCGCCTGCCGTGCCCGTTGCCACATAGCCGAGCTTGCCCCATTCCCAGCTCGCTTCGGCAATCGTCGTTTCGGCGAGAAAGCCCTTGGGCTTGTTGGTGCCGTTGCCGGTGACGAACGCGATGCCCTCCTGCTGGGCGAACGCCGCGTTCACCTCCTCGGCGATCCACTGGCCGACATCGACGGCGGCATCATCGAGGAACGCCGAAGTCGCCGCCGGCATGGCGTAGAGTTCAGCCGTCGGAAAACTCAGCGCGTCGATCATCTGGCTGTCGGTTTCGGGCCGCACGGCGGTTTCCGCCACCCAGCCCACCGCCGGGCCGGTCTTGGTCACCGGCTTCTTATAGGTGCCGGTCGAGATTTTTCGCACGCTCGCAATGGCGCGGATGGGGCTCAGCGCCGCCATCAGCTGCGTGATCTCCTCGTCGGTCTCGCTCGGCACGAGATAGCCGCCATCGGGGTTGGAGCCGATACGCAACGCCTTCTCCTCGCCGCGCTTCACATAGGCGGCGAACGCCTCCTTATACTCGTCTCCCGCATCGGGCCGACCGCCTTCGAGACGCGGCCGCGCCCGCTCGAGATTGGCCCGATCGATCGCCGCCTTGGCGCTGTCGAGCGCCTGGTTCAGCCGCTCCACCTTCTGCTCGGTCACCACATCAGCGCTGCCGCGCTTTTCGAGTTCGTTGATACGCTGGTCATTGCCGCGCTTGAATTCCTCGAAGCCCCTCATGAACTCGTCGAACATTACGTCCGCACTTGCGTTGCCCTTGTTCTCAAGGCCGCCTGTCATTTCCGTCATCATCAATCCTATTGTTTGAACATAGAGGTGGCCGCTGCGAGCGACCGTTCGAGCCGGCTGTTGGCCGGCGGCTTGCCCGAAGCAATCCGGGCGAGATCCATCATCGGGAAGGTGACGATGGAAATTTCCCACAGATCCACCTCCCACAGGCGCCGGTGTCCCTCACGGCTCGCCCGCGTCGATTTCACCGTGCGAAAGCCGATCGAGAGCCCATCCACCGCGCCCCTGGCGATCAGCCGCCGCAGCGCATCGGCGCGCGGCACTTCCTGCACCAGCCGGCCCTCGACCCAGAGGCCGAAATCGTCCTCGCGGATCGCGTCCCAGGTGCCCACCGGCTCCTTCGGGTCGTGCTGGAACAGCATTTTGACCCGATGCCTGCCGCGCAAACCGAGGCTCCTGCGGAACGCCCCGGGCATGACGATGTCGCCACCATCGTCGAGCCGGCCAAAGACGCTCGCATAGCCCGCGAACCGCCCCTCGCCATCGATCGGAAGCGGCTCCATCACCGCCTCCCGTCGCGGGTCGAGACCCCGGGCGCCGGCGGCAAACGCAGCGCGAGTTTTTCCGCGAGGTGCCAGGCGAATTGCCGGAACACCTCGACGGCCTCAATCTTGTGAGCCATCGTCAGTCCTTGCGTTGAAACAATCTATTGAGCGCAGCGATTTCCTTGACGAAATCCTCGAAGCGCTTGTTGGCCGTGGCGAGCTCGCGCAGCGTCCACACGAGCAGCGCACTCGCCCCGCTCGCCCACAGGAACAGCGCGAGATGCGCCAGATCGCCCCGCGACGCGATCGTCTTGGTCAGTTCATCCATGTGTATTGATCCTCGGGGGATAGCCCCCACCCACCGGCTTTGCCGGTCTCCCCTCCCCGATGAGAGGGATGGGCTCCGCTCAAGCGGAGTAGTCTGGCCTGTCCCTCCCATCGGGGAGGGGGGACCAGGCGAAGCATGGTGGGTGGGGGCTAGCCGCACACTCGGTGCCACCTAACAACCCCATTCACCCTCGCTTCAGTGACAGAGGCTCAGCCTCGCTCCATCAAACCGCAGGAGCTTTCGCCATGACCCCGCATCGCAACGCCCTCGTCATTCTCCTCGTCGCCTCCCTCGCCGCCACGAGCATCACCCCGACCTTCGCCAAGCCCAACAACGGCGCCTACGCGAAGAGCTCGGAAGCCTTCAGGAAGAAGGCGGAAGCCGCCAGACAAAGCTTTTGCGACGACGTCAAGACCGCCCTCGACAACATGGAGCTGGCCGCTGACATTCGCGCCGGCACAAAAGAAGCCAAGCCCTACGCCGATGAGGCTGACGCATTGTGGGCACAGGGCGAGCGCGCCGGCTGCTCCTGGGCAGCTTAGATCCCGCAGTCGGCGTCGCTAGCGCGATGTCGCAGTCGGCGCCCCTTCCCCCGCGCGCGGGGGAAGGTGTCAGCAGAGCTGACGGAAGGGGGGCGGCCACACGCACCCAGTCCAGTCTCGCCCCCTCCACCAGCTTCGCTGGTCCCCTCCCCCGTGGCTACGCCACAGGTGAGGATCGCCGACTGTAAGCGCCTCAGGACCGACCGCCTAACTCTGTCGAAGACCAACCAGGAGATCAACTGCCTCCCGCGCAACCGTCTCATTGCCCGGCAACCCCATCTGCTCACGCTCGATGGCGATCAGGTGACGCATGATCGTCTCGGTCGTGGCGTTGGCGAGGACCAAGCGCGCAACCCCCGGCGCATAGGAGTCATACTCGTCCTGTGCTGTCGGCTCATCGACGACGCCAATCGGGTCCCAATGCCTGAGCAGGACAGCACGAACCTGCTCGATCACGTCCCGTGCCACCATCTTCCTATCTCCTGCTGCGCCGAATGAACGCTGGTCGTCAGGCAACGTCCGCGCGTTGTAAATACGTCGGCTTCCGCAGCACAAGCTTCTCCCCATCGCTGCGCCCCAAATGATCGAAACATCGACGCTAGAAATAAGGCCGGATGGACCTTGTTTCAACGCATCCAACTCGGCGATGCGGTCAGGCGCCCGCGGTTGAGGATTCCGCCTCATCGTCCTCGGGAAAAGGGCGCGCATCGTAAAACTCTTCGTACTCTCGCAAGACACGTTTCTCGTCGTCGGTGAGCCGAATGTGCTCAATTGAATGCATCAGACGCATCTTGCGGTCGAGACCAAGGACGATGTCGTAGGTTTCGGCCGGCAGCGGGGCCGCCGACGTGAGGGTGATTGTCTCGTCGTCGTCGATTGGCTTGGATCGCCCGTGTCGATCGAACTCCACTTTCGTCTGCGAAGGGACATGCCGGCCGAATATGGTCGTGGCAGTTGTCTCATAGACGAGCATCATCATCCCTTGCCCCGTGCTCGAGCGGCCAAAAGCAATGTCGCCTCGCTCCAACCTGCCAAGTATCTGCTCTCGCCATTTCATCTTGGGTACCTAGTCCTCAGGGTCCGGTCGAAGTCCATCAGCGTTTTCCACTTCTGGTCCTCGGTCTCATTCTCAAGCCCGAACCACTTTATCGCACAATCCCAACACAGCCTTCTACCCGCGTCGAGGTGCACGATTGCGGATGTCCCGAAGGAGCCTCCATTCTGGCAGCCTGCCGAGAACCCATCGCATTGCGCCCCAGTACGCGCCGCGACCAACGCTGTCGGAGGATGGTCAGCGTCGACGCCGGGCCGGAAGTCAAGTATCCATTGCCCGCCTGTTGGACTACCCATCGGGGCCCTTGGCTGATCCGGCCGGTACCGAACCTCTCCCCGCAACCTGATCGCACACTCCAACTGCTTCCACGCGAGATGCAACTGCAGGCTGATGGCGGCTCGGCTTGCCTCGTCCAGCGCCTGCCGGATGTGACGCATTGAGCTCACCTCCCCACCCCCAGCATCTCCCGCTTCTCCTCATCCGTAAGAAACCCTGCCCCGCCTACGCGCGTCCACTTGCTCGTCACATCCTCGGCCAGCGCCTCGACGCCGTCGAAATCCGGCTCCAGGCTGACTCCGCCAAATGCCGGCGCCAGCCAGAAGCTCAGCTCGTCCGCTACGCGCCGCACCAGTGGAACGATGGTCTGGCGCCACAGCGCCCGGTTGGCTTCCGCCATGTTGGAGTACGTATTGTCGCCGGGAATCCCCAGCAGCATCGGCGGCACACCGAAGGCCAGTGCGATTTCGCGCGCCGCCACATGCTTGGCCTCGATGAAATCCATGTCGCGCGGCGAAATTCCGATCGGCTTCCAGTCGAGCCCGCCTTCGAGCACCATCGGCCGTCCGGCATTGGCCGCGCCCTGGAACGCCACTTCGAGCTCGCCCTTCAGCCGGTCGAACTGCTGGTGCGTCAGCGTCCCGGCGCCGGCCGAATAGACCAGCGCCCCGCTCGGCCGCGCCGAGTTGTCGAGCAGCGCCTTATTCCAGCGCGACGCTGCATTGTGCAGATCAAGGCTCGTCTGTGCCGCCTCGAGCGGCGCCAGCCCATAATGGTCGTCGAGCGGATGGAACAGGGCCATGTGCAGCACCGATGCCACCGGCTGCGTGTCCTGCCGCAGCGTCTCAGTCCGTCCGCCGGAGGTGTAGGCATAGGCCTCGGCATAGCCGTCGCGCCCCACCACTGCCTGCATCCGGTCGGGCCTCAGCCCAAAGATCCCCTTCACCTCGCCGTCGGTCACCGCCGCATGGAGGTACGCATTCCCCGCCGTCTGCAGATAGGCAGACGCCGCCTCGAGCAGCTCGCTCCCCGACTGGTGCGGGTTGGGCCGGCGCAGCAGCGTCAGCAGCGGATGGCTCGACAGCCGTCTCCCCTCCTCGTTCGCCACCATCGGCACCCGCGTCGACGCCTCGGCGATCAGCCGCACGCAGCGGTGCACGATCGGGTTGCGCATGAACCCTTCCTGCGCCAGCGCCGAAAAACTCCGCCGCGTCCAGTCGGGTGCTCCCAGATCGCGGAATGCCATCAGCATCTGCGCGGATTTCGCTTCAGGCATAGGTGTCGGGCCGCCGAACAGGCGGGTGAAAATGTTGGGCATCTCGGTTCCTTGTTATTTCTGCGCTGCTATCGCAGGATCGTCGCAACTCAACTGCTTACCCGCGCCGGAGTTTTCGCGTGACCACCCTCGACATCGTCGCGATCGCCTGGACCGTCCTCGCCCTCGCGCTGGTCCCCACGCAGTTGCGCACCACCGCGCCCTATGGCCGGCACGCGCACACCAAATGGGGACCCTCGATCTCCAACCGGCTCGGCTGGTGCCTCATGGAGCTGGTCTCGCTCGTCGTGTTCGCGGGCCTGTTCCTCGCCGGGCCCAATGAGAAGACCGCGCCGATGTGGATCTTCTTTGCGCTGTGGGTCGCGCACTACATCAACCGCAGCCTGATCTTCCCGTGGCGCACCCGCACAGCGGGCAAATCCATCCCGGTGGCGATCGTCGGCAGCGCCATCGCGTTCAACCTCGTCAATGCCAGCCTCAATGGCCTCCAGCTCGGTGGCGCCACTTACCCCGCCGCCTGGCTCACCGATCCCCGCTTCATCATCGGCCTCATCGTGTTCGCCGCCGGCGCCGCCATTAACATCTGGTCCGACCACACACTCATCGGCCTCCGCGCCGATGGCACGCAGGGCTACACCATCCCGCGCGGCGGCCTCTTCAACTGGGTCTCCTGCCCCAACCATTTGGGCGAGATCATCCAGTGGTCCGGCTTCGCGCTCATGTGCTGGAATCTTCCGGCGCTGAGCTTTGCG
>JBKJTB010000395.1:0-14354 GCA_046594305.1 Devosia sp.
CGGTAGTCACCCGGGCGCAGCGGCAGGCTCACCGGCTCCCCGTTGAATTTGAGGCCCCCGCCGTCGTCGGGCGCGTGGAAGCCGGCGAGAACTTTTACGAGCGTCGACTTGCCCGACCCGTTCTTGCCCAGAAGGCCGTGGACCTGACCAGGGCGAACGTCAAAACCCACATCTCGGAGCGCCTTGGCACCACCGAACGTCTTGGACAAATTGCGTACGGATAGAACCGGGAGCGCCTGAGGCGCCCCCGGCACGATTGCCGGATCCGGGGAGGAAAGATCCGTCATTGATGGCACGAGTTAGAGGCCCCAGAGCGTACGGAAACCAGACTTGTACGCGTCACCATAGCCGGTGTCGAACTGCGCGGGCGTGCCAGCCGTCGCAGCATTGCTCTTGTCGAAGATGAAGAACGGCACATTGAGCGCGGTCGGCGTCGGCAGCCCGCAGGCGTCGCGCAAATGCCCGTCGATCGTTGCATAGGCGATCCAGTCGAGGCTCTCGCCGATGTCCATGTCGACTTCACCGCTCTGGATGTAGTCGAGCACAAACGGCGTGCCGTTGAAGGTGCCGACCTTCACCTGACCGGTCTTGCCGACGAGACGGATTGCGGGAACCACGAACTGCGACATCGAATCGTAGATCGGGATCACGATGTTGATGTCGGGGTTCGCTTGCAGCGCAGCCTGTACGCCAGGCTGGATCTTGGTGCCCCACTCGGTGACGCCGACATTGATTTCCTGCACGATCTTGCCATTGGGCGCGACCGCAGCGAGCTCCTTGGTGAATTCCTCGATCAGCGGGATGGTCGGCGGCACGTCACGCGACACGACGATCGCGATCTGCGGATTGCCGTCCGTCACCACCGTCGCCCAGTCGGCGAGGATGCGGCCGACTTCACCGAACCCGATGGTGAGCGAGCTCGACACGACAGGATGCTGCTCAAAGGTCGGATCGTAGAAGTGCGAGGTCATGACCTTGACGCCTGCCGCCTTGGCGGCCTCGAGCGATGGCGCGATAGAGCCGGGGTCGATGCCGGAAATCAGGTCGATGATGGCATACTTGTCGCGGGTCGCGAGTTCGACCTGCTGCACCCACTCGGCGGGCGTGCCCTGGTTCTGCCCTTCGACCACTTCGAGCCCGAGCTCGGCGCCCGCGGTCTTCATGCGGTCGATGATGCCCTTGAGGAAGGGGTTGGCGCTGTTGTTCGGGATCGACATCATCTTCTTGCCGGCAGCGCAGGCCTTGGCGTCGAACGGATCGCCGGGCGCAACGAAGGCCGGAGTGGAAGTGTATTTCTCGAGCGCAGCCTTGGCCTTGGCCACGCCGTCGGTGACGGCATCGGCCTGGACCGGTGCCGCGAAAAGCCCGATGGCGGTCGCCGATGCGATCGCTGCGAGCAACACGCGTCTTTGCATTGTTTTCTCCCTGCTTCCTTGCAATCGGCCATCGGCGGCTGTCCGCTCGACGCTACCTTGCATGCGCATTCATTGTTTGCGCACCCTCATGATTGAGTCAATCGGAAGCCGGACAAAATCAGCGGTCTCGGTGCGCAAAAGTGTGCTGCTTTCGCAGTCACCGCAGCCACTTCTGAAGCAGCCTCATTGAAATCCCAATGGTTGCGGGTTATGCAAGTTGCTGCTTGTGAATGCGTATTCGCAATTTTGACCAGGGATAGCTCATGACGCGACCCGGCTCGAGGTCGACCTCTTTCGACGTGGCGGCGCTGGCCGGCGTCTCGCAGGCATCGGTGTCGCGTGCCTTCACCTCCGGCTCGAGCATCGCCGAGGAGACGCGCCAGAAGGTTCTGACCGCTGCGCGCAAACTCAACTATGTGCCCAATTCCATTGCCAGCAGCCTGACGACCAAGCGTACCAATATCGTCGCGCTGATCTTGGGCAACCTTGGAAACCCGTTCTACGTGCATGTCCTCCATCGCTTCAGTCAGCGCTTGCAGGACCAGGGGCGGCAGGTTTTGACCTTCACTGTCGATCCCGGCGCCGAGAGCGACGAGGCGATCCTGCATCTGCTCAAATATCAGGTGGACGGCGTGGTGCTGGCGGCGGCGCAGTTGTCGACCCGCATGACCAGCATCTGCCACGAGCGCGGCATCCCGATCGTTCTGTTCAACCGCTATATCCCCGGCAGCGATGCCTCGGGCGTGCGCTGCGACAACGCTGCCGGCGGACGGCTGATCGCCGAGGCCTTTCTCGAAGCCGGCGCCAAGAGCTTTGCGATGATCACCGGCGACCCCAAGGGCACCACTAGCCAGGACCGCGTCAGGGGCTTCGTCGAACGGTTGCTCGAGAACGGCTTCCGGCGCGGCGACATTCTCGAGCTGCCCGGCCAATCGTCCTACGAGGGCGCCGCAGAGGTGACCTTCGCGACGTTCGGTGAGCGGAAAGTGCCGGTGCCCGATGCGCTGTTCGGCATCAACGACATCATGGCGATGGGCGCCATCGATACGCTGCGCCACCGCCTTGGCCTCCGCGTTCCACAGGATCTGATGGTGGCCGGTTTCGACGACATTCCCGAGGGTCGTCGGTTGCCGTATCAACTGACCACCGTCCGGCAACCGATCGACGAAATGGTCGACGAGACGCTCGCGATCCTTCATCTCGACGATCCGTCGCGTCCCATCGAGATGGGGATTGATCGGCCGATCGCCGGACAACTGATCAACCGGAAGACCATCACCCTCTAGGCGCCTCTACTCGGCGGCTTCCCGTACGGGCGGCGTGTAGCCGAAGTCGAAGGGCGCCGGCTCACCCCGCTCTGCCTTCGCCGCGTCGCGCTTCTGCGTCGTCGCTGCAAGGTCCGCCTGGTTGCCCGTGGTGAGGATCACGCCGTAGCTTTCCTCCGCCTGCTCCGCCGAGACCAGCCCGTAGCGCACGTCGCGTGCGACGATGGCCGGGTCGCGTTCGAGCGGATCGCCCCAGCCGCCGGAGCCGGCAGTCTTGAAAATGATACGGTCGCCCGGCTTCACCTTGAGGTTGTCGATCTTGGACGGAATGCGCGTCGGTTCCGCGTCGCCAACACGCTGGATCCATTTGCTCGACGTGCCGCCATGCAGCCCGCCATTGATCCCCCACGGCGGCACGACTTCGCGGTCGTCATGGATGGAAACCTGCCCCGGCTCGAGCAGGCGATAGATCTTCTCGATGCCGGCGCCCCCGCGGTGCAGGCCCGGACCACCGGAGTCCTGGATGGGCCGGTAGCCCTCGACCAGCACCGGATAGTAGTTCTCGATGTACTCGATCGGCGTCGCCGAAAACAGCGGCCACCAGGCGTGGCCATCAAAGCCGTCACCCTTCGGCCGCCCCGGCACGCCGCCAAACAGCAGCTCCATCAGCTGGAAGTATTTGCCGTTCTTGTCGGTACCCGAAAAGATGAAGTGTGGGCTGGTGCCATAGCCCGCCGCCATCGACAGCTGCGGCACGAATTTGCCCAGCGCACCGGCCTGGCAGTCGAAGAACCGCGTATGCGTGTTGAGGCGATTGGAGAGCGCCGCGGGGAAGCGCGGATTGAGCAGTGAGCCCTCCGGCAACACGATCTCGAACAGGTCGTAAAAACCCTCGTTGAACAACACCGACGGGTCGAACGACATGATCATGTAGACCCCGAAGAACAGCTTGCAGAGCCCTTCGTGGATATGGAAGTTGATCGGGCCCTCGGCCTGGTCGTCCGTGCCGGTCCAGTCGAACACCGCGATGTCGCCGCGCCGCGAGATGGTCAGCGTCATCCTGAACGGACCGTTGCCGAGGCCGTCGTCGTCGACATAGTCGGTGAAGCTGACCGGCTCCTCCGGAATGTACTTCTGGATCACCACGCGCATCGCTTCGCGGGTGCGGGCGAGCAGCATGTCGCAGGCCGTCATGTAGGTGGCGCGGCCGAAGCGGTCGCAGAGTTCACGCACACGCGTCGAGGCGGTGCGGCACCCAGCGATGAGCGCCATCAGATCCGCCCGGTTCATATCCGGGGTCCGCGAATTGTTGAGCATGATGTCGAGCACACCGGTGTTGAGCACACCCTTGTCGTAGATCTTGACGGGCGGGACGCGCAGGCCCTCTTCCCAGATGGTGCGGGCGTTGGCGGGCATCGAGCCCGGCACGGTGCCGCCGACATCCACCATGTGGCCGAAGATCGACGAGAAGCCCACGAGCACCGTCTCGTGGAAGATCGGCATCATCACGCACCAGTCGTTGTTGTGCGAGATCGAGCCCTTTGATGCATAGGGATCGTTCCAGACGAAGATGTCGCCCTCGTTCACATCGCCGCCGAATTTTTCGACGACCGAGGGAATGTACGAGCCGAACTGGCCGACGATCATCTGGCCGCGTTCGTTGCAGATCATCGGGAATTCGTCGTGCTGTTCGCGGATAACCGGCGACAGCGAGATGCGGACGACCACGCCGTCCATCTCGAAGCGGGCGTTCTTGAGCGCGTTCTCGATGATGTCGAGGGTGATGGGATCGACAGCGGTGCTCATGGTGTCAGTTCCCCTTCTTCGAGACGGGCCAGATCAGGATGTTTCCGTGCTTGTCGATCTCGGCATAGTGGCCGGGCAGCAGCACCGTGGTGGTGTCGTACTGGCGGATGATCGCCGGTCCGCTGATCTCGGCGCCGGCGCCGAGTTTCGTGCGGTCGTAGTGCGGGATGTCCTGCCAGGCGCCGTTGAAATAGGCCGGCCGGGTCTCGAGGATTGCCGAGCGGACATCGGTGTTCTCGACGGTGGGTGCCACCTCTTCAACCGGCGGCGTAGCGCCGCGGGCAACCACCCGCAGGGCAACCAGTTCGACCGGCACGTGAAAGCGCACGCCATACAGGCGCTCGTGAATGGCATGGAACGTGTCGAGTGTCGCCGACAGGCTTCCGCCCTGCTTCACCTCGTCGGGACTGACCGCGACCGACACCTCGAAGCCCTGCTGCTCATACCGCAGATCGAGCGTGTACTCGATCGACGCATCCGCCGCGGCGACCTCCTGCTCCTTGAGCCAGGTCTTGGCCTTACCCTCGAGCTCGGCAAAGCGCGACCAAACCTGAGCTGGGTCCAGTCCCGCTGTCGAGCGGATGTAGGTCTGCACGAACTCGTTGCGGAAGTCGGCCTCGAGGAACCCCAGAGCACACAGCACGCCCGGGTTGGTCGGCACCAGCACCGGATAGCAACCCAGCAGTTCGGCCAGCGCGTTGGCGTGCAGCGGTCCGGCGCCGCCGAACGCCACAAGTCCGAAATCGCGCGGATCGAGTCCGCGCTGTACGGTGATGACGCGGAGCGCGCCGAGCATCACTTCGTTGGCAATATTGATGATGCCGCGCGCCGCCTCTTCGGGCGACAGGCCGAGCTTGTCGCCGATGCCGGCAACGGCCTTGCGCGCCAGATCGACATCGAGCGTCATGTCGCCACCGAGCAGCACCGGCGGCAGATAGCCGAGCACGACATTGGCATCGCTGACCGCCGGCTCGGTACCGCCGCGACCATAGGACACCGGTCCCGGCCGTGCGCCCGCACTGCGCGGGCCGACGCGAAGCGAGCCGGTGAGTTCCGAGACGTCGGCGATGGAGCCGCCGCCCGCGCCGACGCTGCGCACGTCGAGGGTCGGCACCTTGGCGGGGAACATGCCCACTTCGGTGGAGCGCGAGATCGTCGCCTCGCCATCGATGATCACCGACACGTCGGTCGAGGTGCCGCCCATGTCGAATGCAAGCAGCTTCGAGAACCCCGAGCGCCGCGACAGCATGACCGTGCTGGTCACGCCGCCCGCCGGGCCGGACAGCACCGTGTGCACCGGCCGCTCCGACGCCGCCGCCGCACTCATCAGCCCGCCGTCGGAACGGACGATATGGAGGTGCGCCTTAACTCCCTCGTCCTTCAGCCGGTCCTCGATGCGCGACAGGTAGCGGCGCATGATCGGCCGGACATAGTCGTTCATCACCGTGGTGATCGCGCGGTCGTACTCGCGGAATTCCGGCAGGATGTCCGAGGACAGCGACACCGGCAGCTGCGGGAATTTCTTCGAGATGATGTCGCGCAGAGCCCGCTCATGGTCGGGGTTGGCATAGGAGTGCATCAGCGAGATGGTCAGCGCCTCGATGCCGGACGAGCAGAGATCGTCGATCAGCTGCGTCGCGACCGCGACATCCAGTTCCCGCACCACCTCACCGCGCGCATTCATGCGCTCGGGGATGCCGCGCGTATCGGCCAGCGATGCCAACGGGTCGGGCTTGTCCATGTTGATCCAGCCGAACAGCGGGCCAGGCGTCCAGGCTTTGGCGAGATGTAGGGTGTACTCGAACCCTTGCGTCACCAGCAGGCCGACGCGGGCGCCTCTCCCTTCGAGAACCGCGTTGGTCGCGACCGTCGTGCCGTGGAGAATCAGATGCAGGTCGGAGGGAGAGATGCCGGCCTTCTCGCAGATGAGGCGCACACCGGCGGCAACGCCGACGGATTGATCTTCAGGGGTCGAGGGGGTCTTGGCCTGGTAGGTCCGCCCCGTCTTTTCGTCATGCAGCAGCAAGTCCGTGAATGTGCCGCCGACGTCGACTCCAAGCCTCATAGCCTAATCCTCGCTCGCACCAGATTCGCCGCGCGCATGTCGACAAGCCTTGCTCGTTGCATGCGCATTCAATCGAGCATAGATTGACCTTCTCATCGTCCGCAAGAGCAAAGATTGCCGGGGTTTGGTGATTCAATTGGCTCCGCGTCGCGGCACGATGAAGTAGCATCGTTGCATAGGCTTTCTTCGTTGGTTCTCCCCATGGTCGCGCGGACACTTTACGACAAGGTATGGGATCAGCATGTCGTCAAAACCTACGATGACGGCAGCGCCCTGCTCTATATCGACCGCCACCTCGTGCAGGAGGTTTCAAGCCCGCAGGCCTTTGCCGGCCTGATCGACGAGCATCGTACCCTGCGCCGTCCGGAGGCTCACCTCGCGGTGGCCGACCATGCGGTGCCGACCCGTTTCCGCCACCTCCCACCGCCCGACGGGCTGGCCTCACGGCAGGTGACGCGCCTCGAAGAAAACTGCGCGCGCTTCGGCATCAGCTACATCCCGGTGCGCGACGACAAGCACGGCATCGTCCACGTCATCGGGCCGGAACTGGGCTTCACCCTCCCCGGCCTCACTCTCGTTTGCGGCGATAGCCACACCTCGACGCACGGCGCCTTCGGGGCGCTCGCCTTCGGCATCGGCGCCAGCGAATGCGAATGCGTGTTCGCCACCCAGGCGTTGCGGCAGCGCAAGCAGAAGTCGATGCGCGTGCTGCTTGTTGGTCAGCTCGCCGACGGCGTCGCTGTCAAGGACATCATCCTCGCACTGATCGCCCGGATCGGCACCAATGGCGGCACCGGCTACGCCATCGAATACGCCGGCCCCGCCATCACCTCGCTGTCGATGGAGGCACGGATGACGCTGTGCAACATGTCGATCGAGGCCGGCGCCCGCGTCGGCATGGTGGCGCCGGACGAAACAACCATCGCCTACGTCAAGGGCCGTCCCCTGGCCCCGCCGGTCGAGCAGTGGGAAGCGGCGATCGCATACTGGCGCACCCTGCCATCGGACCCCGACGCGCCGTTCGACCGCGAGGTCACACTCGACGTATCCACGCTGTCGCCGCATGTCTCGTGGGGCACCAATCCCGGCGAGACCGCGCCGATCTCGGGGCACGTGCCCGACCCGTCGGACGAACCCGATCCGGAGCGCCGTGCCAAGATGGCGCGCAGCCTCGCCTATATGGGGCTCGCCCCGGGCACCCCGCTCTCGGCAATCACCATCGATCGCGTCTTCATTGGTTCGTGCACCAACGGCCGCATCGAAGATTTGCGCCGCGCCGCGCAGATCGTCGACGGCAGGCACATCGCCGACGGCGTTGCCGGGATCGTCGTGCCCGGCTCAACCGCCGTACGCCTCCAGGCCGAGGCCGAGGGGCTCAATCGAATCTTCCTCGACGCCGGCTTCGAATGGCGCGACTCTGGTTGCTCCATGTGTGTCGCGATGAACGATGACCGCCTGAACGCCGGCGAACGCTGCGCCTCAACCTCGAACCGCAATTTCGAAGGACGCCAGGGCGTCGGCGGCCGCACCCATCTGATGAGCCCCGCCATGGCCGCAGCGGCAGCGATCACCGGCCATCTCGTCGACGTCCGCAGCCTGGACAATCGCTGAATGGAAAAATTCTCCATCATCGAGAGCGTCGCCGCTCCCCTGCCCGAGACCGACATCGACACCGACGTCATCTTTCCTGCTCGCTTCCTGCTGCTGCTCGACAAGGCAGGTCTCGGCAAGCACCTCTTCCACGAACGCCGTTATCGCGAGGGCACGGTCACTGATTTCGTGCTCAACCGTGCGCCGTTCGACACGGCCAAAATCCTGGTCGCCGGCGGCAACTTCGGCTCCGGATCGAGCCGTGAACAGGCCGTATGGGCGCTAGCGGATTTCGGCGTTCGCTGCGTCATCGCCTCGAGCTTCGGCGAAATCTTCTACGGCAACTGCTTCAAGAATGGCGTTCTGCCGATCGTCCTGACCGGTGACGCCCATGCCCAGGCGATGAGCGCAGCCGCATCAGGCGGTCCCCTCCGCATCGACCTCGAGGCGCAGGAGATCATGCTCCCGAATGGCCCGGCGCTGCATTTCGACATCGATCCCTACCGTAAGCGGGCGCTGTTGTTGGGTCTCGATGAGATCGGCACTATCCTCGCCGACGACATTCCGGATATCGAGGCGTTCGAGCGGCGGCAGCGGGAGCAGTTCCCATGGGCGCAACTGGATGCGGGCGTTCTCGCCCGCGTGATCCCAAAGACATCGGAGTCCAAATGACCGAGACGGACCTCAGCGCGAACTACAAGGGCGCGTTCGGCAAGCGCATCGGTTTCGGCGCGCGGCCGGCACTGCTGATGATCGATTTCGTCGAAGCCTATTTCGAGCCGAGCTGTGCGCTTTATGCCGGCGTCGAGGAAGCGCTCGCCTCGGCGATCCGGATCCGGGCGATCGCCCGCGAGGCAGCCATTCCGGTGATCTACACCAACGTGGTCTACAACAAGTCGGTGCTCAATGGCGGCCGCTTCTACCAGAAGTCGATGACGCTCCACAATTTCGTTGAGGGCAATCCGATGGGCGCCTGGCCCAAAGGTCTCGCGCCCAACGACGACGAACTGGTGATCTCCAAGCAATATCCCAGCGCCTTCTTCGGCACCTCGCTCGCTTCGACGCTCACGACGCTGGGCATCGACACGCTGATCCACACGGGCGTATCGACCAGCGGCTGCGTTCGCGCCACCTGCGTCGATTCTTGCTCGTACGGCTTCATCCCCATCATCGTCCGCGATGCAGTTGGGGATCGCCACGCGGCGCCGCATGAGGCCAATCTGTTCGACATGGATGCCAAGTACGGGGACGTCGTCAGCGAGGCTGAAATCGTCACCTACCTCAAAAATCTGAAAGCGAAATAATGCAAAAGCGCAGCCTTCGCGCCGCCCTCGAGGCCGGCGAGTTCGTCGTGGCACCGGGCATCCACGACATGATCACCGCGGTGGTCAGCAACAAGATCGGGTTCGATTTCGTCTATGCCTCGGGCTACTGGATGACCGCGTCCGCTTACGGGCTGCCCGATGCCGGCATCGCCAGCTACACGCAAATGCTCGACCGCGTGGCGACGCTTTGCCGGACGGTCAATGCATCTGTCATCGCCGACGCCGACACCGGCTATGGCGGCCTGCTCAACGTCCACCACACGGTGCGCGGCTATGAAGAGGCGGGCGTGGTGGCGATCCAGATCGAGGACCAGGAATTCCCCAAGAAGTGCGGCCACACCCCGTTCAAGCGCGTCGTGCCGATCATCGACATGGTCGAAAAGGTGAAGGTCGCGATCGAGGCTCGGCGCTCGCCCGAGACCCTGATCATCGCGCGCACCGATGCGCGACAGACCGATGGATTCGAAGGTGCCCTGAAGCGCGGGCTCGCTTATGAAGAGGCAGGCGCCGACATCGTGTTCCTCGAGGCGCTCGAAAGCGAGGACGAGATGCGCGAAGCGTGCAAACGGATACGGAAACCTGTGATGGCCAACATGGCCGATGGCGGCAAGACCCCGATCCGCTCAAAGACCGAACTCGCCGATATCGGCTACAAGCTCGCGATCTTCCCGTCGGCGACCGGCCTTGCCGCAGCGCAGGCCGCCGAGAATGCACTCACGGTATTGAAGAATGAGGGGACGTCGAACTCTCCGAACCTGCCGCTGTTCAGCTTTGCCGAGTTCAACCACCTCATCGGCTTCGAAGAAGTCTGGGATTTCGAGCGCCGCTGGGCGCGCCCGCAGAGCGATTCTGCCCGATGAACGACAAGATCGCCTGCGTCGGCGCCGGAACCGTCGGCCACGCCTGGGCCGTGGTGTTTGCCCGCGCCGGCCACGACGTCGCGCTCTACGACGCGCAGCCTGACGCCGTCGCCAAACACGCTCTTCCCGGCATCCGCCGCACGCTGGAGATGTTCGCCGAGGTGGGCATGCTAGCCGAGCCCATCGAGACCATCTCTGCGCGGGTCACTGAAGCCAAATCCATTGCCGAGGCCGTCGCCGGCACAGTCTATGTCCAGGAGAGCGTGCGCGAGGACGTCGGCATCAAACGCCAGGTCTTCGCCGAAATCGCTGCTGCCGCGCCCATTGCAGCGATCCTTGCCTCATCCACCTCGGCCATCCCCGGATCGGAATTCCTCGGCGCCTTCGCCGGGCCGGAGCGCGCTTTGGTCAGCCATCCGGTCAATCCGCCGTCCCTCATTCCGCTGGTCGAACTGTGCGGCACGAAATGGACGTCGCCGGAAACGATCGAACGGACCCGCACCCTGATGCGGGATGCCGGGATGAGCCCGATCGTCCTCAAGAAGGAGATCGACGGCTTCATCCTCAATCGCCTGCAATTCACGCTCGTCGCCGAAGCCCTGCATCTGGTCGGGGAAGGCTATTGCGATATCGAGGACATCGATGCGGTGCTGAGCGATGGGCTCGCCCTCCGGTGGGCCTTCATCGGCCCCTTCAAGGTCGCGCACCTCAACGCCCCCGACGGTATCCAGGGGTTCGTCGACAGGCTGGGCCCGATGATGCGGCGTCTCGGCCAGGAGGCCCGCACGGACTACGACTGGACGCCCGAGCAGATTGCCGCCGCCCATGCAAAGCTCGCGTCGACAATACCGCTCGCGGATATTTCGGCAGAGCAGAACAAGCGCGATCAGCGGATACTCGCGTTGCGCCGCCTGAAGGACGAAATGCCCTGAGCGCCGGGCATCGGTAAAATTGCGCATCGGAACCGCTGCCGCGATTAACCGCGGCCGTCTAACGTGTCTGGACCGCTGTGAGCCCCAAAGCGGACGGACGTGAGACCCAATGCGTGAACGGCGTGCCCATGAACGGCGGGAAGTCAGCCATCGCGGCATGCTGTCGTTCGACAATGGGCAGTCGACGATCGCCTGCCGGCTGGTCAACCTATCGGACGGCGGCGCCCTGATCCGGGTCAATGCCCCGCAGGGACTACCCCAGTTGGTGTCGCTATTTTACGACCGATTGGACGAACAGCTCCCCGAGGTGGCGGCGGCCTGGTGCATGGTTTTGCGCCGCGAACCCACACTCGCCGCGCTCAAATTCCTGCACGTCGCTTAAGTCGTCGCGAGGCCGCGGCTTTTTGCCCACCCGGCCTTTCGCCACGAAGGATTTCCTTCTGCCTCCTATTTTTGCAATTCTGTGACTCGTTCGCGGGCGGATTTCGGCTAGGTTCGCTGCGGGCTCGGCAGATTGGATGACATTGCGTCTCTCCTCGCCGGGCAACCGCAGCTCGATGAGAGAGAAGATGGCAATGAAGCACACACTTTCGGCGCTCCTGGTGCTGGCCCTGACCGCGATGGTCGGAACGGCCGCCGCACAGGAGAAGACGCCCAACGACCCCCGCCTGTTCACCCCCGGCAAGCTGACCGTCAGCACGTCCGACCCGGCCTATCCGCCGTGGGTGCTCGACAACAACCCCGAGAGCGGCGAAGGCTTTGAAGCCGCAGTGGTTTATGCGCTGGCCGAACAGCTCGGCTTCAAGCGCGAAGACGTGGTGTGGACGGACGTCACCTTCGACGGCGCCATCGCGCCCGGCCCGAAGGCCTACGACTTCTCGATCCAGCAGATCTCGGTGACGCCCGACCGTGCGAAAGTCGCGACGTTCTCGGACGTCTACTACCAGTCCGACAAGGTCGTGATCGCGCTGCCGGCCTCGGCCGTCGCGTCCGCCAAGAGCTTCGCGGACCTCAAGGCCGCCCGCTGGGGCGTCGCCGTCGGCACCACCGACTTCGACTACGTGACCAACATCCTCGGCATTCCCGATGCGGCCGTCTACGACGACCAGGCGGGCGTGTTCCAGGCGCTCCAGGGCGGCCAGATCGACGCCACCATCGCCGCACTCCCGACGGCGCTCTATGCGACCGCCGTGCAGGTGCCGGAAGCCAAGATCACGGCGCTCCTGCCCAAGGATCCCAAGGACGAAGGTCTCGGCCTGCTGTTCGCCTACGAGAACCCGATCGTGTCCTGGATCAATGAGGGCCTCACCGCGCTCAAGGACAAGGGCACCATCGACGAACTCGTCGCAAAGTACCTCGTCGCCGACCCGAACATCCCGGTCATCGCCGAATGACACGACGTCCCGGCAAGGGGCGCCAGAGGATCGCACTCAAGGACCGGCTTTTGCCGGTCCTTATTAGTTTGCTCAGCGTCATCATCGTCTTCGGCGCCGCCGCCTACTTCGTGACCCAGGCGCCGCAATGGCCACGCATCCAGCTCCAGTTCTTCAGCCTTCCGGCCATCATCGAAGCGTTCCCGGCGGTCGGCCGCGGCTTCCTCGTGAGCCTCCAGATCTGGATCATCAGCCTCGTCTGCATCGGCATCTGGGCGCTGGTGCTGGCGATTTTCCGGGCGATGAACGGGCCGTGGTTCGCGCCATTGCGCATCTTCGCCATCATCTATGTCGATTTGTTCCGCGGTCTGCCGGCCCTGCTGCTGGTGCTGTTGTTCGGCTTCGGCATCCCAGCGCTCAACCTGCCCGGCCTGCCCACGAGCGGCTTGTTCTGGGGCGGCGTGGCACTAATTCTCAGCTATTCGGCTTACGCCACAGAGGTTTACCGCTCGGGAATTGAGGCGGTGCATGAAGGCCAGAGCATGGCCGCCAAGGCACTCGGCCTCAGCCAGTGGCAGACGCTGCGCTACGCCGTGCTGCCTCAGGCGCTGCGCAATGTGGTGCCGGCGATGCTCAACCTCGTCGTTGCGCTGCAGAAGGACGTGGCGCTGCTCTCGGTGCTCGGCGTGCGTGACGCGGTGCGCGAGGCGCAGATCTACACCGCCCGCACGTTCAATTATTCCTCGCTGATCTGCGCGGCGATCCTGTTCCTGCTCGCCACCATTCCGCTGGCGCGGCTGACCGACCATCTCCGGCGCCGTGACCGTCAGCGCCGGCTGCAGGGTGCCCTCTGACATGACCCGGATTCAGATCGACAAGCTCACCAAATACTATGGTGAGAACCTCGTGCTCGACGCGGTGGACCTCAGCGTTGCGCCGCACGAAGTCGTGTGCCTCATCGGCGCCTCCGGCTCCGGCAAGTCGACGCTCCTGCGCTGCATCAACGGGCTGACCGACTTCGACGAAGGCAGCGTAAAACTCGACGGCGTCGACATCTACGATTCCAGTTTCGGGCGCACCGGCCTCTACCGCCGCATCGGCATCGTGTTCCAGGCGTTCAACCTCTTCCCGCATATGACCGTCCTCGACAACGTCACGCTGGCGCCGGTCAAGGTGCACGGCCGCAACCGGGGCGAGGTCGAGGCCGCCGCGCTGAAACTGCTCGAGATGTTCGGCCTCGGTCAATTCGCCCGCGCCTATCCCGAGCAGTTGTCGGGCGGCCAGCAGCAGCGTGTGGCGATCGTCCGCTCGCTCGCCACCGATCCCGAAGTTTTGCTGCTGGACGAGGTGACGGCGGCGCTCGATCCGGAACTGATCGGCGAAGTGCTCAAGATCATCCGGGACTTGAAGACCGGCGGCATGACCATGGTGATCGTCACGCACGAGATGGGCTTTGCCCGCGATGTCGCGGACCGCGTCTGCTTTCTCGACGGTGGCCGGATTATCGAGCAGGGCGAACCGCACGCCCTGTTCTCCAACCCGCAGCAGCCGCGCACGCAGAAATTCCTCGAACGGATTATCGCGGCAGGCCGTCTCGAAGCGCCGAGATAGCGATCAGGCCGCCGGCTGGTTTGCCGCGAGGTAGTCCTTGACCAGCGCCACCCAGTAGCGCGCAGCCGGTTCGATGATGGTGTCGTTGAAGTCGTAGCGCGGGCTGTGGAGG
>JBKJTB010000414.1:0-5765 GCA_046594305.1 Devosia sp.
GTCAACGACCTCGACTGGTTCGTGCCGCATCAGGCCAACCTCAGGATCATCCAGGGCGCCGGCGAGAAACTCCACATCCCGCCCGAAAAGGTGGTGATCACGGTCGACCGCCACGCCAACACCTCCGCCGCGTCGGTGCCGCTGGCGCTGACCGAGGCCGTCAGGGATGGCCGCATCAAGCGCGGCGATCTGGTGATGATCGAAGCAATGGGCGGCGGCTTTACCTGGGGCGCCTCACTGATCCGCTGGTGATCGCGAAGCCGTTCAAGCCGTTGCCTTAATTGCTTCCGGGGTCTACTCTTTCTCAATTCTCGAGGGCGGGGGCGCCTGACGGGACTGCGGATCCAGTTTGGCGAAACGGGGGAGAGCATGGCCCAAAATACAGTGACGCGCGCCGACCTTGCCGAGGCAGTCTACGAATCGGTCGGGTTATCGCGAACCGAGTCGGCCGAATTGGTCGAACGCTTCCTCACCTTGATCGGCGACGCGCTGGTGTCGGGGCAGAACGTAAAACTCTCCTCGTTCGGCTCGTTCCAGGTTCGCTCCAAGAACGAGCGGATTGGCCGCAACCCCAAGACCGGCGAGGAAGTCCCGATTCTCCCCCGGCAAGTTCTGGTGTTCAAACCCAGCAACGTGTTGAAATCCAAGATCAACAAATCTATGGTTCGTGCTGGAAAATAAGCGTTTCTAGCCCAAAGGATTCGGGATGGAGAAGTCTCCCGATGCCTTCAGAACCATCTCCGAAGCCGCCGATGAGCTCGACCTGCCGCAGCATGTGCTGCGCTTTTGGGAAACCCGATTCTCAACCATCAAGCCGCTGAAGCGTGGCGGCGGCCGCCGCTATTACCGGCCCGAAGACGTGCTGTTGCTCAAGGGCATCCGGCATCTGCTCTACGATCAGGGCTTTACCATCAAGGGGGTCCAGAAGATCCTCAAGGATCAGGGCGCCCGCCACGTCGCCGCCATCGGCAGCGGTGGCCCGATCGAGGACTTGCCGCCGCCATCGCCGGAGTTCGCCGAGGAGCCCGCCGATACGCCGCCCCTCATCGAGGCGCCGCGCGCCCGTGACGAGAATTTCACCCCGCCTTCGGGGCTCGCTATCTCCGGCGAGGCGCGCGAGCGTTTGAGCGCAGTGCTCCGCGACCTGCTCGAGTGCAAGCGCCTGCTGGAGCGGGCGCGGGAGTAACCGCTAATCGTCGATTCGATCCGACGCTCCGTCGGGCGAACTGATGACGCCGAACGATTCTGATCGCGCACCTGTGAGGTCGGATGAGTAGCCCGCCACGCCCAGGCCGCGGCGGAGCAATTCGCGGATGGCTGCGGCCCGGCTCGGCATCCGGTTCTGGAATCGAAAGTCGTCCAAAGCTCTCAGTTCCGCCTCGTCCAACATGATCTGCAGGCGCTCGCCGCGCGCCAAATCGTTGCCTTTGCTGGTCTTTTCGGTCATTTCGTCAGCCCCATATTCGCTACAAGTTAGGCGATTACTCATTTACCTCACTTACTGGAGAGTGACAACGTCCAATGTGCCAAATGGTTCAAGTGAGCCATGCACTCACAGTGATCGCACGGCGCTCTTTCCTCACTGCGATTACGTTCGACAGGCCTGTCGACCCGGCGCATCAAGACTGCATAGGAAAGGCCGGTTTGCCATGCACGTCGAAATCAGTGAGGGGATACGCTCCGTCCTCATCGTCGAAGACGAAATGATCGTCGCCATGATGATGGAGGATGTGATCCGCGAGTTGGGCGTCCGCGACGTTCACCTTTGCCCCGACGTCGCTTCGGCCCTCGAAATCATGCGAAACGAGCCGATAGACTGCGCGATTCTCGATCTGTGGTTGCGTGACCGCGACACCATGGAGATCGCGGACGCACTCGCCGAAAAGAGTATCCCGTTCCTGTTCTCCTCCGGCAGCGACGCGAGCGCGCTGGCACCGCGGCACGCCAGCCGCCCCATGATCAGCAAGCCGTTCGCGGACGACGATCTGAAGCTGATTGTGCTCGACACCTGGTCCCTGGCACACGCCGAACCAGTGCTCGACGGCCACTCGGGACTGGGTGCCGCCATGTCCCGGCCGACAGACTGTTAGGCACCGACCTGGCCCAACTCCGGCGGTAGCCTGCTGTGGCCTGCGGGCTAGAACGCTACTTCAGCAGCCCCGGCGATACCGAGCCCTGCAACTGCCGCTGGAAGATGATGTAGATCGCCAGCACCGGTAGCACGGTGATGACCACGGCGGAGAACAAGGCGCCGAAGTTCACCGCATAGCCGGCCTGCGAGGCGAACGACGCCATGCCCTGCGACAGCACGTAGTTCTTGGGGTTGGTGTTGAGCGCGATGGGCAGCAGGAACTGGTTCCACAGCCCGAGGAAGTTGAAGATCGCGACCGAAGCGATGCCCGGCGTCGCCATCGGCAGCATGATCTGGAAGAAGATTCTGAAGGGGCCGCAACCATCGAGCGCGGCGGCTTCCGCGACTTCCTGCGGCAGCGACTTGAAAAAGGCGAACAGGAAGAACACCGTGAAGGGCAGCGCGAAGGCGACGTAGGTGACGATCAGCCCCGGCAGCGTATTGAGGATGCCAAATCCCTTCAGCGTCATGAACAGCGGCACAACAGCGAGGAACACCGGGAACGTGAGGCCGGCGAGCATCAGATAGTAGATGATCTGGCTGCCCTTGAACTCATAGCGCGCGAGGTAGTAGGCGCACATCGCGCCGAGCAGCATGACGATGACCAGCGCGCTGCCGACGACGATGATCGTGTTGACGAAGTAGGTGCCGATGCTCGCGGTCGTCCAGGCCGAGACGTAATTGTCGAAATTGAAGCTCGTGGGCAGCGAGAACGGCGAGCCGAAGATCTGCTTGGTCGTCTTGAACGACGACATCAACACCCACAGCAGCGGCGCGCAAATGATGACGACCCAGGCGATCAGTGCAACATGCGCGAGGCCTGCCACATTCCTGTCGGTGAAGAACGAGGGTTTGGACACACGCGCGACACGCGGCGGGCGCGACGAAGTCGCCGCGACTGCGGTGCTGGTCGAGCGGAGCGCCGCGAGGGCCGAATTCACATCGGCTGACGGCGCGCGGATAGCGGTCGCGGTGGTCTTGGGCGGCTTCTTCTCGCCGGTGAGCCAGAAGACGAGAAACACCAGCGCTGCGAAAGTGAGGGTGATGACGGCGAGCGTCGCGCCCATCGAGGTCGCGTAGCCGAACTTACCCTTCTTGAACGCCGTAACGAGCAGATGCTGCGAGATCACCACCGTCGAGTTGGCAGGACCGCCGACGGGATTGAGCGCCTGCATGTAGACGAAGGCATCGAGCGCCAGGATGCCGATATAGATGTAGGCCGTGCGAATCGTATCCCGGATCATCGGAAACGTGATGCTGATGGCGGTGCGGAAACGCCCCGCCCCATCGACACGGGCGGCTTCGTACACCTCGGAGGGGATGCCTTTGATCGCCGCGATGAACAGCACCATGTAAAAGCCGACGAGCGACCAGGCGATGACGAAGATCGAGGCGCCCATCGCCGTGCGCTCGTTGCCGAGCCAGGCGAAGGATTTGAAGAAGTCGAACCCCAACCCTGTGAGGATGCCATTGAGGAGTCCGTTGGACGGGTCGTACATCTGCGCCCAGAGGATACCGATGACGATCGCCGGCACGGTGTAAGGGAAGAAGGAAATGATGCGGTAGATGTCGGAGTGCTTGAGGCCGCGGACTTCGCCGCGGGTCACCCCTCCGACAGTTACCAACGTCGCCAGCGTCAGCGAGAGGACGATGACCAGTGGCGGCAGGATGAGGACCAGCACGACGCTGTTCATCACAGCCTTGATGAAGGTCGGATCCTGCGTCAGCGCGAAATAATTGGACAGGCCCACGAAGTTCATCGACTTCGAAAAGCCCGTCCAATCGGTGAGTGAGTAGTAGAAGGCTTGCACGAATGGCAGGATCACGAAGATCACATAGATCGCGAGCGGAAGCCCGAGGAACACCAGCATGAAGCTGATGTTCTCCAACTTCGGCATCGTCCGCCGCCGCTTGACGGTGGACGCCCCTGCCATCGTGCCTACAGTCATTTCACCACGACTTTCGTGACCGATGCGTCGTTGTAAACCGCATCCGTGATGGCCTGCAACGCCGCGGTGAAAGCCGCCACGTCGAGCTGGCCGTCGAGGAAGCTGTTCCAGGCGACGAGTTCGGCCGAGTTGGTGCCGTAGAGGTCGAACGAGTTCCAGGTGAACACGTCCTGGCCGGCGTCGGCCAGAAGCTTGCTCTGGGACACGAGAGCGGTCGAGCCGAAACCGTCGGCGGGGACAGTGTCCTTGACGATGGTCGGCGCGAGCTTGGTCTTGGCGAAGTTACCCGCGGCTTCCTTGGACAGCATCGTGCGGAGCAGTTCTTTGCCGCCCGGCACGTTGAGGCCGCCCAGCGGAATGATGAACGGCTCGCCCGCAGTTGCGTGCAGAGCAGTCTTGGGCAGCTTGTCGTTCGCGTCGATCGACAGTTCCGGCATGCCGGTCATCCGGAAGCCTTCCTTGGTCGCCGGCTTCATCTCGTTCTCGATCCACGAGCCCGAGGGATAGAGCAGGAACGACTGGTCGTTCGACCACTGCGCCTGAGCAGCGGTGAACTGCGTGCCCGCACCACCCGGCTTCATCATGCCACCGGCGATGATTTCATGCAGGGAAGTGAACACCGCCTGGAAGGCGGGGTGCGACCAGAAGCCCGGCGTGAAGTTTTCGACAGCGAGACGAACCTCGTCACCGCCCGCCTTGATCGCCGAAGCAACCGCGGTCGTGCGGTAGTAGGTCGCGGCTTCCTTGCCCCAACCAAAGAGGAAGATGCCCTTTTCCTTGGCGACCTCGCCAAGCGCGATGGCTTCCGCCCAGGTCGTCGGCGGGGTCCAGCCATTGTCTTCGAACTGCTGGGCCGAATACCAGATGCCGTAGACGGTCATCACGTAGTTGAGCGCGATGAACTTGTCGCCGAACGTGCCCGGCTTCTCGACGCCACCGACGAGAGTGTCGCGGATCTTGACGCCTTCGAGGCTCGGTGCGTCGAGAACGCTGTTCATGTCCTCGAGCTGGTCGATGATTGCTGCGAAGCCGATGGCATCGGCACCCGAGTTGTCGATCAGGTCGGGCGGGTTGCCGCCGAGGAAACGCGGCTGCAGTTCCGTCGCGATCTGCGTCGAGGCCGCCACGTTGACGGTCAGGCTCGGGTGGTTGGCGCGCATCAGGTTGGCGGCGAAATCGACATAGTCGATGCCGTAGCCACCGTTGAAGATCACCGCGTCGACGGTCGAACCGTCGGCGATGCCGAACGGGTTGGCGGCGTCCTGCGCGAACGCACTGGTCGTCCATGCAGTTGAGCCGAGCAGCCCGGCAAACGGGGCCGCGGCTGCAAGTGCCGTTGTTCCCTTGAGGAACGAGCGGCGGTCGAAAGTCTTGTTCATCCTAGTTCTCCCTTGTGGACTTCAGACTAATTCACCTCACGGTGGCCGGTTCAGCAAGGCGCATTACGCCTCCCTGCGAATCCGATCGCCGTAAAGATCTTCGAGAGCACGGTTGTGCTCGTCGCCTCCCGGAATGTTGGCAGAGATGTAGACCGGGGGCGTCTTACCGCGCAGGCGCATCGCGTCGGCCACGCCGATGGTGATGCGTTGCGCAATAAAGGCTGCGGTTAGCGAGGACACCGCACCGATACCGGTGCCGTCCTCGAGCTCCATCGTGCTGTCGCCGAACGGCGCCAGATTGTCGAT
>JBKJTB010000228.1:0-3213 GCA_046594305.1 Devosia sp.
CAATGCTCGAATGCCGAAGTGCATAGGGGATGGCCGCAGGAAGGCCCGCGCACTCGCGCACGTCAGTCCATGGCCTGACCATTTCAGAGGCTGAGAGCCAGGGGCCTCGCGTGTCTCGCTCCCAGAGTATCCCTCCCGGCGCCTGCTTGTACCGCCAACGCTGCAGCAACGGCTCATCCGCCGAGCGGTTAGTCACGATGGGGGCCAGCGCCTCTACAACGTCGTCACCGATTGGAATTACGATAAGGCCTGACTTGCCGCCCTTCCCCTTTCTACTCGGTGGAATGAGCAGCCGCCGCGCGCTGATCTGGCAATCGCCGACCCGCATCCGGGCGATTTGCGAAAAGCGAGCGCCGGTAGCCGCCAGCAACAGGACCAAGCGGAACAGGTCACCGCGCCAACCCTGGGCACCGTCGACGTCACGGGCGGCAGTGATTATTCGACGAAATTCTTCATCAGAGAGAATCTGACTCTCGCGGGCAATATCCTCAGAGCCGTCGCTCTCGGTCGTTCTTAGGGTGAGCCCGTTCTTAATTATCGACGGCAGTTCGGGGTCGAGCTTCTTGCGGTGCGCCGCGTAGGCAAGGTTCAGCGCCGCCTTGAAATCGTTCACCAGCCGTTGCCGAGCCGTCTGCTTGAAGTTGCCGGGCAAGCCTGCAAGCCAGTCGGTAAGATCAGTTTCCGTAAGGTGGTGCATTGCCACCTCCGCGATCGGAGCTGCGGCGATCGCTTTCCGCGTCCCGTTCGCTGGTCGTCCGATGATATGCTTACTCAAGCGGCCGCTTGCGTCAGAATTGACCGTGCGACCCGCCCGGCGCGAATCGCGCGCATCGCGCATCGCTACGTAGGTCTCGACGGCACTGCTGACGGTTAGCGCTGGCCCCGCTACTGTCGCCGCGGCGTCCTTGCGTCTAACGGTAACGACCGTCTTCCCAGCCTTCGCTGCAGCCTCGAAGTCGAGGGAGCCCTCGGTGAGCACATCATCGGCGACGCCCAACGGCTCCTGCTTGTAGCGGTTTCCATCGCGCCAGCGGACGAGCCACACACCGCCGCGGTGCCCCTTGCGGTAGCCCAAATGAACCTCGCGATCGAGGCCGCGCCAATGCAAACCCTCGGCCAGTTTCGACCGCGCGTTTCGCGTGGTAAGTTGGGCCTCCATAAGCGTCCTGGCCACTTTCGGGCTCCCCATGCCGTCAATTATTCGTCAAATATATGTCTGCGAGTGCACCCGAACAAGCACGAACGAAGAATACACTTTTCTTAGCAGTTTCAGGTCTTTGGCGAATGCCGGCGAACAGATCAAACCGTGAGGTGGGCGCCCTCTCACGGCGAGAACAGGGGTTCGATTCCCCTTGGGCGCACCAATCATTTTCAAAGACTTAGCCCATGGTGGCCGTCGCCATCAAATAGCGAGCAAGTAACCGCCGGCGAACGTTGGCGAGTGCAAATGGGCGACCATGGAACTGGAAGACGCCTTTCTTGCTGCTCGGCGGTAAAGCTAGCCGGAACTTGTTCTGGCGCGCCGGCATCCAAGCTGCGATCGCCATGACCTCGGCGACGTTGCCTATGCCGAACTGGTCTCGACCGGCAATTTCTCGTTCCTCCGCGGTAAGGCTTGGCGGTATCGGCCTCACCGACCGCAACTCCTTCGCCGGCGTGGTGCGCGGCCATATTGCTGCGCGCGAGGTCTGGGCGGTCGATCCGGCGTTTCGGTGGGACTTTGATTTCTATGTCGGGCGCGAGGCGATGGCTGCTCACGTCTATTGCTCGCTTTGTGGCAAGCGGCATCCGACGTTCAGGCTCGATGGAAGTCTCGACCCGACACTTACACCGCTCGCATGGCGCAGGTGCAGCAATCAGAAGTGTGCTCGATCCAAGTGCGACGGCGGTGTCAACGAACGGATAGGATGGACCGCAGTCGGCCCCGAGACGAGTGCTTGGACCGTCGGTTGCCGCTATCAGCCTCTTCCAGTCCCACTGTGCGGCGAAGGGGGCAGCACAATGCGGGCGCCGAACCCATCGATCCGATCTGGCAACGGCGACATAAGTTCGAGTGCACCTCCTGCCTGACGCATGAGACTTTCGACAATCGCGAGCCCCAAGCCGGAACCCTGGGCATGATCGCTCGCACGGACGAAGCGATGGGATAGTGCGGCGAGCTTTTCTGGCGGGATCACCGCGCTGCCGTTGCTGATCTCGATGACTCCCGATGAGGCGGTCACCCGGATGGGCTCGGTAGGGCTGCCGTACAGTTCTGCGTTCTCGAGAATATTGCGGAGCACAATCCCGAAGGCGTCGACATCCATGGGGGCTGTAAGCTCTGCGCCATCAACGATCAACAGCTCGATCCGTCCCGGAGGCAAGGCGCGGCCGAAATCGTCGACGACCAGGCGCAGGGAAGGCGTCAGGTCCGCTGCGACCGCCGTCGCACCAAGGCCAGCCTCTGCCCTTGATAGCTGCAACAGCTTTTCCGACAGATGCCTTAGGCGCACCAGCGAGGTCTCGATCTGCGCGGCACGATCGCGCGCCGGACCTGCGTCGAGTTCGGCAATCAAACGCTGTGTTTGGGCCAGACTGCCAGCAATTGGTGTCCGAAGCTCATGCGCACTGTTGGCGGCAAAGGATCGCTCAGCCTCGAGGGTGGCGCCAACTCGGGCGATGAGAGTATTGACCGCGCGTGCCATCGGTTGCAACTCAGAGGGGAGCCCGTCGTCGCTGACCGGCGACAGATTGGCGGCATGGCGCTGGCTGATCTGCGCACTGAACAGGGCGACGGGACGGAGCCCCGAGCGGACCGCCAGGTAGATGCCGAGCGCCGACAGCGGCACCAGCAGGCCGATCGGCCAGAGCAGTGCCAGAATGCTGCTCCACAGTGACTCGGCGCGGCGAGAGAGGCTCTCGGCAACCTGCGTGAACACAAGCCCGCTCGCATCGCTCGCGGTGTAGATGCGCCATGGCCCGAGATTGGCAAAGCCCTGGGTCAGCGGCACATCGAAGCCCTCGGAAGGGGCGTCATGCGAACGGAGCAGCACTGTGCCGTTTGCGGCACGGACCTGGTACACAAGGTACTCGCCGCCGCCCTCGTCCAGCAGCGGGATTTCGTGCGTCTCTCGATGGTTGCGCGGCTCGCTGGAATCGTCTCGAAGGCTGTCCGTCGCCAACGACAGAATGCGCTCGGCTGTCTCCCTTAGCCCGCCATCGAACGCGTCGCTG
>JBKJTB010000359.1:0-7470 GCA_046594305.1 Devosia sp.
CGCGGATATCCTTGATCGTACTCCGGACATAGACTTGTCGCCGCATCGCGCTCAGAGATGCGTCATCGCACCCGGCGGCCCCGCCTTCCACCAATTCGCCGAGCGCGATAAACGCAAAATCAACCTCCAGCTCGCTTCTGCCGAGCACAAGCCGATTGAGGTCTTCAAGCTGCCGTTTGTTTTCGCTGTCTATTGCGACAGAGCCGATGAAGTAACCAGCGCCAGCGAACACGCTGAGGCATGCCGTGCACACCACAATCCAAACCGCAAGCGACTTCCACGTCTGCATCGAGACTCCGGTTTGGTCACGCATTGCTGTCGAGGGAGCATTCCGCAGGGTCTTTTTCCCTTCAGTGCGATTGACTCAGGTTGCGCGCTCGCCGACGCGAGCACTCCAAACCATCACGCACGAAGAGGAAACTACCATCGCGCAAACACGCTCCCAAGAACAGCGCCGACCACTCCTAGCATCCCAATAGCTAAGGGATACCACGTTGCTACGAAGAGCGGAGAATCGTCGGTGCAGTTGGCGGCATAAAACGTCGCTGCAATGCCGCCGGCGAGAAGCCCGGCACAAAATCCCGCGAGAGCCGGACGTGTCGGAGCACCACGCCGTAACGCCCAGATGCCAAGGGCAAGCGGGACAGCACCGAGCGCCGGGACAACAGTTAGGCAGAACAAGCCATTCTTGCCGGTCGCCGACATGCTCCATGCGTCGGGCGGTAGAACCCAGAGTTCGAGCGCGACGCCCAATGCCAACAGCACCGGGCCTGCCAACAGCAGAGTCCAGGGCAGTCGCCCCGAGGATTCCGGGTAGAGGCTGCGGCGGACCAGAACGAAAGCCGTCGCCGCGACGGTGATCGTGAACACGAACTTGAACAGAAACCGAACGCTCGTCGCGGCCGCTACAATGTCCTGGCGTACACCGATGGTGGCGAACAGCATCACACCGGCGAAAACAATCGACGCCAGCAAAGCGAGCCAGAGGGTCAGCCGCGGTACGATGCGCTGCGGGCCGGTAGCGGCCGCCAACGTGCCAATCAGATCGTCGGTCTTCATGCCCGCCGCCCAAACTTGGCCGCTAGGGCCGCCAATCCTCGGTGGAATGCCACGCGCACCGCCGTTTCCTTCATGCCAAATTCGTTCGCCGTCTCGCTGATCGACCGGCCTTCGACACCGATCGACTTCACGACGCGCCGCTGCCCGTCGCTCAGACCCGCGATCGCGCGCTCCAGGTGGAGGTCATTGGCATCGATGGCCGGCGCCTCCGGAGCGGCGAGCAATTCCGCAACGTCTTCGACATCGACAAACACTCGTGACCCCTTGCGTCGATAGACATCGACCACCTTGTAACGGGCGATCGTCAGAAGCCACGGCAAGATCGGCCCTGCCTGTCTCCATGTGTGCCGCTTCGTGTGGATCGCAAGCAGCGTCTCCTGGACGACGTCTTCGGGCGTGATGACACCGTTCTCGGCCAGCTTGCGGCGGGCAAGCCTGCGCACGAGAATGGCGGCGATCCGCAGGAACTCAGCGTAGGCCGCCGAGTCTCCTCCAATCGCAGCCCTCATCAGCCCAGCCATTTTCGCCTCGTCGAAATCGTGCAAGTGGTTGCCTTTGCTAGTTCGCCGAGGTCGCCCGATTGTTACAAGCGGGCCGATGATTCCTACTACATCGACGCTCCAGTCTGCTCACGTTTTTGTGTTCATTGCGGCGTAACAAACCTCGTCATTTTCCGAACTGGGTTTGTGGGGTCCGAGATAGTGGCCCGTCTCTTTGGAGGATTTTCCTATGAACCGTGCTCTCCTTGCTGCCGCCCTGTCGGCCGCAATCGCTCTGCCGGGCGCAGCTTTGGCAGGCCCCGCTGCCGAGCCGACGTTCACCGCCGAAAAATGCTACGGCCTCGCAAAGGCTGGTCAGAACGATTGCGCCTCGACCGGCAATCACGTCTGTGCCGGGATGTCGAAAGTCGACTCCGATCCGGCCTCGTGGATTTACGTTCCGGCGGGCTATTGCGACCGCATCGTGGGCGGCCATACCGAAATGATGGCGATGTAACCGAGCCTCGGCTCGACGTCCATTTCCAACCAAAGGGTGGCCTCAAACCATGGTCCGAAACGCGCCGTCTCCCAACGTAGCCGGTGTTGGACTGAGACTTCAGCATCTCGCCGAAGTTGCGGCCACCCGTCCTGCCGTCTCCTGGTTCGAAATCCACCCGGAGAATTTCATCGCCAACCCGCATGCGGCCGAGCTTCTCGACGGGATCGCGAGGAACTATCCGATCTCGGTGCACACCGTTGGTGTCTCGGTCGGTAGTGCCGCCGGCATCGATCGCAAGCACCTCGCTCGGGTCAAGGCACTGATCAACCAGTTAGACCCGATCATGGTGTCCGGCCATCTTGCATGGTCCACACATGAGGGGGAGTATCTCAACGATCTCTTGCCGCTTCCATACACCCAGGAATCGGTTGCGCTGATCGCAGACCACATCAGCGAGGTCCAGGATGCACTCGGGCTGCCCTACCATCTTGAAAATCCCGCGAGCTATCTGGGCTTTGAGCAATCGACGATGACCGAGACCGCATTTCTCGCCGAACTCGTCGCCCGAACCGGCTGCCGTCTCCTGTGCGACGTCTCCAATATTCACGTCAGCGCCCGCAATTTGGGCTATGACGCCTACCAATATATCGACGAGTTCCCGGCCGATGCCGTGGGCGAGATGCACCTCGGCGGTTTCGTCGTCGAGGATGAGGACGGCCCGATGTCCGGACAGGTGCTGATCGACACGCATTCCCGCCCGATCGATGACAATGCGTGGGATCTCTACGCTCATGCCGTTCGGCGTTTCGGTTCAAAACCTACTCTGATCGAATGGGACGCTGATCTCCCCAGCTTCTCGGTCCTCCAGGGCGAGGCTGATCGAGCCGATCGGGTCGTGGTAAAGGCTCTCGCGCAGGATCGGGTCCATGCCCTCGTTAGCTGAATCCCAAACCATCTTCCGACGGGCGATTGCGCAGAGTGGCGATGCCGCAACGCCTTCGATGCTGACCGCGCCTCGCGGAGCAGCAACGCGTTTTGCCATCTACCGCCGCCACCACCGTGAGAGCCTGACGCGGCATATTCGAGGGCGCTTCCCGACCGTGGAGTGGTTGCTCGGCACGCCGCTGATGATGGACATCACTGTCGCCTTCGTGCGCGACACCCCGCCTTCCGCGCCCTGCATGGCGGAATACGGATTCGACTTCGCAGCCTTTCTTGCAAATGAGCCGATCGGCCAGCAGCTGCCCTATCTGGAAGATGTGGCCCTCCTCGACTGGCATTTGGGGGATGTTGCGGTCGCGATTGATCTCCCAGCCCTAAAAATCTCCGAACTCGCTCTGGTTCATCCCGATCGTCTGCCCGACCTGACATTGTCCCTTCAGCCTGGCCTACGCCACCTCGAATCCGGCTGGCCCATCGATGACCTCGTACGAGTGCGCCTCTCTGAGCGCGCCCCCGAGCAACTCGCATTCGCCCCAGAGTCCGTCGCGATCGAGATTTGCGGTGCCCGCGGGCGCTTCCGGCTTTCGCGCCTCAGTCCTCCGATAATGCGGTTTCGCGCCACACTGGTCCAGGCGGGAACGCTGGGTGACGCGATCCAGTGCGCTCTTGAGATCGATGCCGCGGTCGACATCTCGACAGTGCTGACTGCGCTTTTCTCAGAGGATTTGGTCACTGCTATCCAGTCGCCGAAAGGGGAACCCTATGCCTGAAATGATCGCTCCAACCAGGTCGGTGACATCGAGGATGCGAAGCGTGTTTGTTGCGACCAGGTCGGTGTTGTCTGCGTTGCCACTATCCCTGATCCAGCTCGCAATGCGCGTCGCGATCGGATTCGTGTTCTTCAATTCCGGCCAGCTCAAGCTCAAATCTCCTCAGTTCGCGGTCAAGCTGTTCGAGGACGAGTACAAGCTGCCGCTGCTTGATCCTGCATTCGCCGCCCAGCTCGCGACGGTCGTAGAGGTCGGCGTCCCACTATTTCTCTTCGCTGGTTTGGCGACCCGGCTAGCAACGCTGCCACTCCTGGGCATGATCGCAATCATCGAAATCTTCGTCTATCCGCAGGCTTGGGTCGAACATCTTCTCTGGTCGTCAGTTCTTGTGCTGTTGCTGACACGCGGACCGGGCGTCTTCTCACTCGATCACCTGATCGACCGGTCCTTCGCGCGCCGCTAATCCAACTGAGGCAACAGGCAATGTTTCGTTTTCTGACCACACTCTTCCTCGCAATGCTTCTGGCATCCCCCCTCATGGCGGGCGAGCTTCGCCCCTATGACACCACTAGCTTCGCGGCTGCACAGGCCAATAACGCTCCGATCATTATACACGTGACTGCACCGTGGTGCCCATCCTGCCAAGCGCAGCGCCCCATTGTGCAATCGCTGGTCGATGATCTGTCTAATCCTGAACTCGTCGTCTTTGAGGTCGACTTCGACACGGAGAAGGACGTTCTACGCAGCTTTGGCGTTCGCCAGCAAAGTACGATGATCGCATTCCGCGGCACTTCGGAACGCGCTCGCGCCATCGGCATCACCGACCCAGCGGCCATCGCTGCCTTGTTCCGCACTACGGACTGAACGGACATGGAGCCGGCTAGCCTTCTGTTCGCATTGCTGGCCGGGACGCTGTCGACGCTGTCGCCGTGCGTCCTACCCCTACTGCCAGCCATACTGACCGGCGCGAGCATGCAGCATCGACTTGGCCCGGTGGCGCTTGCTGGAGGACTTGCGTTGTCCTTCGCTAGCATTAGCCTATTCGTTGCCACTATCGGGTTTAGTCTAGGGCTGACTGGCGACCTCTTCCGCATCATCGGCGGGCTGTTAATGCTCATCATTGGCCTCGTCTTGCTGGTTCCTGCGGCACAGACACAATGGGCCATCGCGGCTGGTCCCATGCAATCCTGGACCGAGGCCAGATTTGGCGGGCTATCTACAAGCGGCTTCCGGGGTCAGTTTGGGCTTGGACTCTTGCTGGGATTCGTCTGGGCGCCTTGCGTTGGGCCCACCTTGGGTGCGGCATCCCTCATGGCAGCCCGTGGTGAAAGCCTAGCGGTCGTCACAGCTATCACGCTGATCTTTGCCGTCGGCGCCGCCATCCCGCTCCTCCTTTTGGGCCTCCTATCACGGACCGCCTGGACCCTCTGGGCTAAACGCCTAGGTAAAGGCAGTACTCACGGAAAGCGGATACTTGGGCTGGTCCTCATGACCTTCGGCGTTGTAATTCTGACCGGGCTCGATAAGGGCCTGCAGACCTATCTGGTTTCGATTTCTCCAGCATGGCTTACTGCTGTAACGACGCGTTTCTAGAACCTTATCGCGGTAGCTAATGTCGCATGAGCGAACGCGAAACGAAGTTGCGAATTTACAGCGAAGTCGACCGTCTAGCTCGCTGCTCTTGGCGCGAACAAAATGACCGCAGTTGCCAGGATCGCCAACGCCCCACCCGCCAGGTCCCACGCATCTGGTGGACGATGTTCAGCCAACCACAGCCAGAGCAATGATGCCGCGATGTAGACGCCACCGTACGCAGCATAAGCGCGTCCTGCGTAATCGCTGGGCGCGAGAGTGAGCAACCAGGCGAAGGCGATAAGCGACACGACACCGGGGACGATCCACCATACCGACTGACCGCTCCGCAGCCACGCCCAGAAGGCGAAGCATCCCGCGATCTCGGTGATGGCAGCGGCGGCGTAGATGGCAGCGGTGGTGAGCTGGATGGGCATCGGCGGAGTCCTTAAAGTTCCCCGCCGAGCCTACTCGTCAAGCAGAGCCAGGCGAAGTGTCGGCGGCGGGAAGCTCGCACACGTCCCCAACATTGCATCCAGCGTCGGGGGCGCAATTGCAGCTGGCCGCGGCACGCTGCGCGGCGGCCTGGCGCCGACGCAGCACCACATAGGCGCCCACGCCGGCCAGCACCAGCACACCCAGGCCGACCTGACCCGCGAGTGCCAACCCCGCGCCACCCGCCGCGATCAGCCCTGCAACGGGAGCGATGATAATGGGGGCGCAACAGGCCGCACACGCCGCGATTCCAAGACCAGCGACCTTCAACCCGTTCTTGGCGGTGTTATTCATGCTGCCTCCCTCGCCAGTTCCGGCGCGAAGTGCGCGAACAGCTCGTCCGCGGCCGACAGCGCTTGGACAGGTGCCGTGATCGTCAGGCGGACGCTACCCGCATCGCCAGCTATGTCGAAGGTCAGGAACGAGCAGCATTCGGATTCTTTCGCCACCAAATCGGTCACCTTAGACAACGTCTCCGCTTCGTAGATGAGGGTTAGCGAAAGTGGCCGCCGTTCAGCGCGGCGCAGCGACCTGCGCGATAAGCTCCGAATGTCGTCGACCCTGTCCTTGAAGTCGACGGAGCCCAGCGTGCACGGAATGGCTAGCGCGGTCTCGGTATCCGCGGTGGCGCAATCGGCACAACAGGCCGATGTAGGGGTAGTCAAGGTGTTCATTCACGTCTCCTTGTAACGCTATGGCCGGACGCTACTCCTTCAAGTAACTTGAAGGGAAAGAGGAGACTTCGGCGATGAATGTTCACGTCCGCGTGTTGAGCATCGGGGCCCTCGCGAAGGCGGCCGGCGTCACCACACCGACCATCCGCTATTATGAGGACATCGGTCTTCTTCCTCCCGCAGGTCGGAGCGCCAGCGGTCAACGCATTTATGAGTCCACGGATCTGGAACGCCTGACCTTCATTCGCCGCTGCCGTGATTTCGGCTTTAGCATCGATCAGGTGAGGCTGCTCGCGGGCCTTTCGATTAGTCCGGACCGGGACTGCTCCGAGGTGCGAGACGTTGCCAAGGGACATTTGGCCGAGGTGCGCGGCAAACTGGCGGAGCTGCGGGTACTGGAAAAGAGTCTGGCCGCGTTCGCCGCCCAGTGTGACGCTGCATGTTCGGGAGGACCGGGCCGTGACTGCTTGGTCTTCAAGGACCTCGGCGCGCCGGGCTGCTAGTCTCCAGTAAGGCGGCCGGCGTCCACAAGACGCCAGCCACACCTGAGCCCTAAGCCTTGAGTGCCGCGACGTGGTACCGCCGTTCGCCGGTCTTGGCGTCCTTCGCCGAGACGACGTCGATCTTCAAACGCTTCTTGAGTGCGCCGCTGAAGAAGCCGCGGACGCTGTGCGCCTGCCAATCGGTGGCTTGGATGATCTCGACGATCGACGCACCACTCGCACGTCGAAGCATCGCCAGAACAATGTTCTGCTTCGTGTCGGGTTTTGCTGCTGCCTTCCTGGCGGTGCGGGACTTGACGGTCTTAGTTGGCTTCTTGGCCATGTTTGTGATCCTCGTCGATGGGCCCGGCGGAATTGCCCGGCTTCACTGACAAGGCCCGGGAGTTGATCCGGGCGAGCGAGACCAACACATGCTTGCCGGCGCGCGGTTGTCCAATCCTTGCTGTCGTTCGCGGTGATCAGCCTTAACGAGAGCCG
>JBKJTB010000325.1:0-19090 GCA_046594305.1 Devosia sp.
CGCGCGGCGGAGCTCAAGATAGCCGTCCCCAAGACGCTGGCGATCGGCGGGTATGGCGATCTCGACATCGCGCATCAGATCACGCCGTCGCTGACCACGATACGGGTCGGCGCCTACGACATGGGGCTCAAGGCCGGCCGCATGCTGCGCGCGCGGCTCGAATCCAAGGGTGTGCCCAGCAGCATTCTGCGCTGCCCGATCAGCCTCGAGATCCGCGCCAGCACCTCGCGCTAGCTTCCCGGCTTCAACTCAGCCGCCATCCCGCAAAAATCCTTTGACTAGGCAAAATGCAATGGATAGCGTTGTCCATCGCTGGCACTCGCCAGGGCACCGGATCGCCGGTAACGGAGGGAACGATGACGTTTTCAGTGAAGAAACTGACGGCGTTGACAGGGGCGGCATTGGTACTTGCGGGCGTAAGCGCCCCGGCCTTTGCGCAGACCGTCACGCTGACGATGGAGACCTGGCGCTCCGAGGATGCAAAGACCTGGAATGAGGTGATCATCCCGGCCTTCGAAAAGACCCACCCCAACATCCACATCGAATACACGCCGACCGAGCCGACGCAGTACGACGCGACGCTGCTGGTCAAATTCCAGGGCGGTACTGCCGGCGACATCATCGGCTGCCGCGCCTTCGACAATCCGCTGAACCTCTACACGCAGGGCTACCTAGGTTCCGTGAAGGACCTGAAGGCCATTGCGAACTTCCCGGCTGCCAAGCTCGTCGCCTGGCAGACCGACGATGGCTCGGACACCTTCTGCCTGCCGATGGTCGGCACCATGCACGGCTTCATCTACAACAAGGACGCGTTCACCGAACTCGGGCTCAGCGAACCCAAGACCTGGGACGAGTTCAACGCCACCCTCGAAAAGATCAAGGCCGACGGCCGCTACGTTCCGCTCGCCATCGGCACCAAGGACACCTGGGCCGGCGGCACGATGGGCTACCTCAATATCGGCCCGCAGTTCTGGAAGGGCGAAGCAGGCCGGCTCGGCATCATCAACGGCACGATGAAGTTCACCGACCCGCAATTCGTCGCGCCCTTCACCGAGCTCGCCAAATGGCGCCCATACATGGCCGACGGTTTTGAAGCACAGGGCTACTCCGACAGCCAGCAGCTCTTCACGCTGGGCCGTGCCGCAATCTACCCGTCGGGCTCGTGGGAAATCCCGGGCTTCCGGGCAGACGCCGACTTCGCCATGGGAGCCTTCAAGGTCCCGGTCGAGAAGGAAGGCGACAAGTGCTACGTCACCGACCACACCGATCTTGGCATCGGCATGAATGCGGCCACCAAGCATCCGGCCGAGGTCAAGGAATTCCTCGAGTGGACGGGCTCCGACGAATTCGCGCAGCTGCTCGCCGACGCACTGCCGGGGCTGTTCCCGCTGAGCAACTCGAAGCCGACCTTCAGCGACGAACTGGCCAGCACCTTCATCGGCTGGCGCAATGAGTGCGAGGGCACCATCCGGCTGCCGTACCAGATCCTTGGTCGTGGCCAGCCCAACCTCGACGCCGAGATTTCTCAGGACGTTGCCAATGTCATCGGCGGGACGCAGACCCCCGAAGATGCCGCGGCGCAGCTCCAGAAGGGCCTCGACAGCTGGTACAAGCCGGCAGCAAAGTAGAACGGTTCTCCCGAAGGGCGCCGGGCTGCAAGGTCCGGTGCCGCTTCCTCCGCGGATAGGCACAATGCACGGTCAGGCAAGGCGAAAGTTCTGGATCATCGCCGGCCTCCTTGCTCCAGCCCTCGCGATCTACACGCTCTTCATGATCTATCCGCTCATCGGCACGCTGCAGACCACGTTCTTCCAGACGGTCGGGCGAGATCAGGTGTTCTCGGGGTTCGACAACTACCGCAAGCTGTTCTTCGAGCCGTTCTTCTCCGAGCAGCTCGTCAACGCGCTCGCCAACAATTTCTACTTCTTTTTCATTCACATGCTGGTGCAGAACCCGATCGGCATCGCGCTCGCCGCTGTGCTCAGCGTTCCGGCGCTGCGGTTCAAGGGCGTCTTCCGCGCCATCTTCTTTCTGCCCACCATGCTCTCCGTTGTGGTGGTTGGATTCATCTGGCAGCTGATCCTGTCGCCGCTCTGGGGCGTGTCGAGCGGCTTCCTCAATGCGTTGCATCTGGGCTTTCTGTTCAAGCCCTGGCTCGGGCTCGAAGGGACCGCCCTGACCACGCTGTCGCTGATGTCGGTCTGGCAGAATATCGGCATCCCGATGATGCTGATCTACGCAGCGCTGTTGTCGATCCCCGATGAGATCCTCGACGCCGCGCGCATCGATGGCGCCAATGGGTGGGAGCTGTTCTGGGGCACCAAGCTGCCGCTCATCATGCCGACCATCGCGCTCACCGCGGTCCTCACCTTCATCGGCAATTTCAATGCTTTCGATCTGGTGTTTGCGACGCAAGGCGCGCTGGGCCTGCCGAATTTTTCGACCGACATCCTCGGTACGTTTATGTTCCGGACGTTCTTCGGCAACAATCTGCAGCAGGGCGACCTCAACCTGGGCGCGACCGTCGCCATGGTGATGTTCTTCATCATCCTGGTCGGCGTCTCGATCTATTTATTCGTCGTCCAGCGCCGCATCACGAGTTACCAGCTATGAGTATGCCCGGCGCGCGAACCAAGACCGGCGGCTGGTCGCTCTTCATCTACGTCGCGCTGGCTGCCTATGCGGTCGTCGCGGTGTTCCCGGTGCTGCTCGTCGTCTACAACTCGGTCAAGTCGAAGAAGGCGATCTTCGGCCAGCCCCTGACGCTACCAGGACCTGAGACGCTCGACTTCCGCGGCTACGAGACCGTGTGGAACGCCGCGAACTTTCCGCGCTATTTCCTCAACAGCGGCATCGTCACCATTGGCAGCCTGATCCTGACCCTGCTGTTCGGGGCGATGGCGGCCTATGCGCTGACTGAGTTCCGCTTCCGCTTCTCGCGCTGGCTGTCGCTCTACATCACCATCGGCCTGATGGTGCCTATCCGGCTCGGCACGGTCGCCATCATCAAGCTGATGATTGCGCTGGGGCTGATGAACACGTCGCTGGCGCTGATCCTGGTCTACACGGCGATGAACATCCCGGTGACGGTTCTCATCCTCTCGGTGTTCATGAGCACGGTGTCGCAGGACCTCAAGAATGCTGCGCGCATCGATGGGGCAGGTGAGTATAGAATTCTGTTCGAGCATGTGATCCCACTGATCCGCCCGGCTATTGCAACAGTGGCTGTCTTCACCATGATCCCGGTGTGGAACGATCTGTGGTTCCCGCTCATCCTCGCCAACTCGGAAGCGACCAAGACCGTGATCCTCGGCGCCCAGCAATTTGTCGGCCAGTACTTCAAGGACTGGAATGCGATGCTGGCCGCGCTCACCCTGTCGATCGTCCCGACACTGCTGCTCTACCTGCTGTTCTCCCGGCAGCTCATCGCCGGCCTGACCCGCGGTGCCGTGAAATGACCGCGTATCGGATATCTACATGGCTGATCTAACGCTCACGAACATCGTCAAGAATTACGGATCGGTGGAAGTGCTGAAGAGCATCGACCTCCATGTGCCCGACGGCGAGTTCGTCGTCTTCGTCGGGCCCTCGGGGTGTGGGAAGTCGACGCTGCTGCGGGCCATTGCCGGTCTCGAGGACTTGACGGCAGGCAGCATCAAGATCGGCGGCGAGGATGTGGTCGATCGCATGCCGGCGCAGCGTGGCATAGCGATGGTCTTCCAGACTTACGCGCTCTATCCGCACAAATCCGTGTTCGACAACATGGCCTATGGGCTCAAGCTCGCAAAGCGCCCCAAGGATCAAATCCGCGCCCAAGTGACCAAGGTCGCAAAGATCCTCGAGCTCGAGACGCTGCTCGACCGCAAGCCGGCCCAGCTTTCCGGCGGCCAGCGCCAGCGGGTCGCTATCGGCCGCGCCATTGTGCGCGATCCGAAAGTGTTTCTGTTCGACGAACCGCTGTCCAATCTCGACGCGGCTCTCCGCGGGCAGATGCGCATCGAGATCGCCGACCTGCACGCGCGCCTCAAGGCCACTATGGTCTATGTGACGCATGATCAGATCGAGGCCATGACCATGGCCGATCGGATCGTGGTGCTCAACGCTGGACGGATCGAGCAACAGGGCGCGCCGCTCGAACTCTATCACCATCCGCGCAATGTGTTCGTAGCCGGCTTCCTTGGCGCCCCCAGCATGAACTTCGTGTCGGCCGTTGTCGTCGGCAGTTCTGCTGCGGGGATTGAGATCGAAGCGGATGGGCTGGGGCGGCTGACAGTGCCGGTCGATGGCTCACCGGCGACGGGCGATGCCGTGACCCTCGGCATTCGTCCGCACGACTTCAGCCTCGAGGCCGGCGCGGCGAGCTGTGAGATCCAGCCGTCGCTGGTTGAGCCGCTGGGCCACGAGACGATAGTCTATGGCTCGCTGGGTTCGGTTGGGACGCGCATGATCATCGCTCTCGATGGCGGGGCATTGCTGCAGCCGGGCAGGCCGGTGCGCTTCCATTTCGATCCTGCAGCGTGCCACCTGTTTGCTCACGGTGGTCTCGCCTATGCGCGCCGCAAGCAGCATTTCACGCCGGCAACGATCGGCGCACCGGCCGATGCAAGGACACCAGTATGAGCTACGACGCCAACCCGTTCCCCGAGGCCGATGCGGACCGGCACGCGATTTGGGAGTTCATGGTCCGCAAGGATATCGACGCCTACCTCGCCAAGGACTGGTCGCTCGTGGCTGACGACTTTATGTCGGACGGCTTCATGGGCATTCAGGCGAACAAATCCGGCAATCCAGACAGCTGGGTGCTCGGCTTTCCCAATCTCGACGCCTATCGCGACGGCTGGCTCGCCGGCACGATCGATCAGGTGGACTTCGCCGAGGACTTGCGTCCCGCGATCTTCCGCTGCACGTTCCTGCGCGACATCGAGATCGTCGGCGACAAGGCTTTGGCGCACAAGAAGTTCGATGGACGGATTGCGCTGACCAAGGGCGGCTTCATGGACTTCAAGTGGCAGTCGATCGCCTATCTGCGCCGCCAGCCGGACCGCTGGCGTGTGTTCGGCTTTACCGGCTATCTGCCGAACCCAATTTCACTCTAGGGAATGGCCATGCGCGTTTTCGTGGCGGGCGTCGGCACGGAGGTCAACACCTTCTCGCCGATCTTCATCGGGTTGGAGAATTTCAGGGCCACGCTCTATGCCCTGCCGGGCGAGCATGACGACCGCCCGACGCTGATCTCCTCGCCGTTGATCCATGCCCGTCGCCGGGCTGCTGAGGAGGAGTTTGAGCTGGTCGAGGGGACGGTCACCTGGACTGATCCTGGCGGGCTCATCAATCAATCGACCTACGAGACCATCCGCGACGAAATCCTTGCTCAGCTCCAGGCCGCAATGCCGATCGACGGCGTGGCGCTCTGCCTCCATGGCGCGATGGTGGCGCAAGGTTACGATGATCCGGAGGGTGACCTCATCGCCGCGATCCGCGCCATCGTCGGCCCCACGGCCACTATCGCCGCCGGGCTCGATCCGCACAGCCATCTGACCGGCAAGCGTGTTGCAAACTCCAACATCCTCGTCGCCTTCAAGGAGTTTCCGCATACCGACTTCGTCGAACGCGGCGCGGAGGTGGTCGACCTGATGGTCCGCGCCATGCGAGGCGAGATCACGCCTGTGATGTCGGTCTTCGATTGCCGGATGATCGATGTGTTCCCGACCTCGCGCCAGCCGATGCGCGACTTCGTCGATCGCATGTTCGCAATCGAGCGCGACGATCCGAAGGTGTTGTCGCTGTCGCTGATCCACGGCTTCATGGCCGGTGACGTACCGGAATTCGGTACGCGCATGCTGGTGGTGACGGATGGCGACAAGGTGCATGGCGATGCCCTGGCCGAGAAGCTCGGCCGCGAGGTTTTCGCCATCCGCGGTCAGTCGATGCCGGAGCTGCTGCCGCCTGAGGCTGCAATTGCGCGCGCCAAAGGGGTCGGCCGGGGCCCGGTGGTGATCGCCGATTTCTGGGACAATCCGGGGGGCGGTGTGGCCGGCGACGCCACGGTGATCCTTCGCGCCCTCATTGACGCCGGCGTGCGCAACGCGGCGCTGGCGACGATCTGGGACCCCATCGCGGTCACGCACTGCATGGTGGCCGGGGAGGGGGCAGTCGTGCCGTTGCGCTTCGGTGCCAAGTCGGCGCCGCACTGCGGGGAGCCCTTCGACGGATTGGTGCGCATCAAACGTCTGGTCCGCAACGCGCACCAGACCTTCGGCACCATGATGGTGGCGATGGGCGATTGCGCCGTGATCGACGTCGAGGGTGTCGAGGTCATCCTCAATTCCCTCCGTAGCCAGGCGTTCGAGCGGACGGTGTTCAGTGCTGTCGGGATCGATCCGCTGTCCAAGGGCATACTCGTCGTCAAATCGACCAACCACTTCTATGCCGATTTCGCCAAGATCGCGTCGGAGGTGATCTATTGCGAGGCCGGAAAACCCTATCCGAGCTCGCCCAGGACCAACGGCTACAAGAAGGCCAGCCTCAACATCTGGCCCATCATCGACAACCCATTCGGAGACTGAGCCATGGCCATTGCGGTGGTGACCGGTGGGGCCGGCGATATTGGAACGGCGATCTGCGAGGTTCTCGGCGCGGCCGGCTACACGCTGGCGGTCGCAGACCTGACCCTTGAGGCATCGAGCGCTGCCGCCGCCGCACTTGCCGGTAAGGGCTACGACGCTTTCGGCGTTGGCGTCGACATCACCAAGCCCGTCGAAGTCGATGCGCTGGCAGCCAGCGTGCTCGAGCGGGGTGAAGTCGCGGTGGTGATCAACAATGCCGGTGTCGCCTCGGCTCCGGACTTCGAGTCCGGTGGCGATGACGACTGGCTGTCGGCGCAGGCCATCAACCTCAATGGCGCCTATTTCGTCACGAGCCGGTTTCTGCCCGCCATGGTGGCGCGCGGCAAGGGCGTGGTGATCAACGTCTCGTCGGGCAACGGCCTGATGTACGCCGGCAACCCGGCCTACTCGGTCGCCAAGGCCGGGCTGATCCACTACACCCGCATGCTGGCGGTCGAGTACGGCCCCAAGGGCATCCGCGCGGTGTCGATCATTCCAGGCTCGGTGCGAACCAGGGCGTGGGCGCACCGGATCGCCAAGAACCCAACACTCTTCGACGAGCTGCGCAAATGGTACCCGCTCGGCCGGATCGTCGAGCCGATCGAAGTGGCGAACGTCGTCGGCTTTGCCGTGTCCGACCTCGCCTCAGCGATCACCGGCTCGACGCTCACCGTCGACAACGGCATCCTCGCCGGCAACACCGTGTTTGGCGACGCCATCAGTTCGGGCGACCGGACCTGACGCAGATACCGCCGCGGCCCTCGATATCGCCCGTGGTCGTCAAATGACTTCCAACTGATCTGGATGCGGCATCGGCTCGAACGGCACTGTCGGTAGCGTCTGATACCAGAAGGCAACCGAGGCGATGTCGTCCTGCAGCGGCAGATAGCGGCGGTCCTTCTTTTCCGTGCGCCAGCCGAGCGCCTGAATGGTCACCTTGAGATCGCTCTCGAAGCGGATCGGGTCGCTGAGGTGCCAGCGATACATGCCGAAGCGAGTCTGGCTGCGATAGGTCCCATCGGGGCGAAGCACCTGCGGCAGCCCGGAATAGGGCGTCGAAAATTCGCGGTAGCGGCTGTCCATCGTCTCGTCGACGATGCCGCCGTCGAAATTGTAGGCGCCGCAGAAATAGTCCTCGGTGCCGGTGCCGCAGATCGTCGGGTAATCGCCGTCGCCGTCCATGAAGAACTTGATCTCGCCCTCACCGAACCAGCCGGAATTGTTGACGCCCCACGCCATATATGTGCCGACATAGTGGCCGCGGCCCTTGATGCCGTCGATGATGGTGTAGTCGGTGGCATAGGGCAGGGGATTGGTGCGGCGGAATTTGGCGTGGAAGTAGGCGGCATCCTCCGGCACTTCGGTCAGCGCGTAGTTGATCTGGTAATAGATGATGCCGAACTCGTTCGGGTCGGTGTTCTCGATCTCAATGCGCGCCGCTTTGCGGAACGGCATCTCCCAGTAGCAGTTGAAGGCGCGGCCCGGATTGACGCAGACCGCGAGCGAGGTCACCTGCGCGAACTGGCCCCAGCCCGAGCAGAAGAAATCGCCGAGCGGGGCTTCGACCGACGGGTTCTCTTGATCGTCCCACCACATGCGGATGATGAGGCTGCGCCAGCGCAGATTTGCCGTCGTCAGCCAGATCTGCTGGATGGCGCCCATGCCCTTGATGTCGGCGAGCACGCGCGTCTCGCCCGGCTCGATCCGGATCGACGGCGAGACCTTCCAGCCCAACCCGCTGCCATCGGGGCCGAGCCCGCGCGCATGGACGGCACCGGTGCCCTCCGTCGCCATGCCGCCCTTGCCCTTCTCGCCGGTGAAGTTTTCGGGCGAGATCGAGCGGGTCTTGGCCGGGCTCAGGCGATAGAGGTTGGAGAGGTTGACGCCGAGGCCGTTGAAGCTGGTTGCCATGATGAAAGTCCGTTGGTGTTGTCGATCAGCCTTTGAGGCCGCTGGTTTTGATGGAATCCATGATCTGCCGCTGAAAGATCACGAAGAGGATGAGGGTCGGGACGGCGACGATGGTCGAGGCTGCCATGATGTAGTTCCATGAGGACGCATACTGGCTGCGAAAGCTCGATATGCCCACCTGCACGACCCACAGATTGGCGTCCTTGATGACTGTAAGCGGCCAGAGGAATGCGTTCCAGTTCGCGAGGAAGAAGAGGATCGCCAGTGCGGAAATGATTGGCCGGCTCAGCGGCAGAATGACGCTCCAGTAGATGCGCCAGTACGTGGCACCATCCACGATTGCCGCTTCCTCGAGCTCGCGCGGCAGCGAGACATAGTACTGACGCAGGAGGAAAATGCCGAACGCGTTGAAGATGCCGGGGACGATGAGGCCGGTATAGGAGTTGAGCATGCCCATCGTCCGCACGATGATGAAGAGCGGCACGATGATCACTGGCAGCGAGCCCAAAAAGGTCGAAAAGATCGCGAGGAAGATCGCCTCGCGGCCCGGAAAACGCAGCCGCGCGAGGGCGTAACCGGCCATGGTGTGGAAGAAGAGCGCGATGATCGTCACCGCCGCCGAGACGACGAAGCTGTTGAGGAGGTAGCGGCCGAAGGGCGCCTCGGTCAGCACATAGAGGAAGTTGTCCCAGGTCGGGGCGGCCGGGATCAGATTGGGCTGAAACACTTCGACCGGCGGCTTGAACGAGATCGACAGCATCCATAGCAGCGGGAAGATCGTCATCAGCGCGAGGACGAGCGTCACCAGCATCCAGGCGAGGCGGACGACGTCGAGCTGACCGCGGTTCAGGATCACTCCGTCAGTCATTGTTGAAGCGCCCACCCCGCGTGAGAAGGAAGAGGAAAAGGGTCGCCACGAGGAGGATGAGGACAACGAATGAGGCCATCGCGGCCGCGTAGCCGAACTGGCTGTACTGGAAGGCTTGCTGGTAGATGTAAAAGATCAGCACGGTGGTGGAGTTGGCCGGACCGCCCTTGGTCATGACATAAACGAGATCGAAGGCCTGGCCACCGGCGACGGCGGCCACCAGCGAGATCAGCAGCACGAAGAAGCTGGTGGGTCGAAGCAGCGGTAACGTGATGTGCCAGAAGCGCTGCACCCGCGAAGCGCCATCGATCTCGGCGGCTTCGTAGTAGTCCTTGGGGATATCCTGCAGGCCGCCGATGAAGATCAGCATGTAAAATCCCATGAGGAACCACACGGTGACGAACAGCGTGGTGTAGAGGGCGAACTGCGGACTACCGAGCAGCGAGATGTTGCCGATTCCCACAAGGGCGAACAGCCGCGAAAGCACGCCGCGCTTGTCGACGGTCATGACCTGCCAGACGAGACCGATGACCACGAGGCTCACCATCTGCGGCGCAAAGAACATCGAGCGCATGACGGTGTTGAAGCGGTTCGTTTGCTGCACGAGGAGGGCCAAGCCCAGCCCGCTGACGTAGAGCGCGGGGACAAGGACGACCATGTAGACGATGGTGACCTTGAGGCACTGCCAGAAGACGGGGTCGACCAGCATCTTGGAGTAGTTGGCGAGACCGACGAAGGCGAACTGACCGAAGCCGTTGACCTCGAAGAAGCCCATGGTCAGCGCCAGCAGCATGGGCAGGCCGACAAAAACCACGAGGCCGAGGAAATCGGGCGCGAGGAACAAATAGCCCGCCAGCGCTTCGCGTTGCCGATTGCTCAGGCCGCGGCGCGCGACGGAGTGGTCGCTGGTTGCGGCGGTGCTAGCGGCTATAGCCGGTGTAGTGCTCGCGGGCATGATGGTCATGTCTCAAACGGAAGGTCCCCACCCGGCCGAGTGACCGGGTGGGAGAAGATGCATCAGAGCATCGGGGCGCCCTTATAGGTGGCGAGGAACTGATCGAGCTGGGCCGATGCAGTTTCCGCCGCAGCCGCCGGCTCGACACCACCGAGCTGCGCCGCTTGGATGGCGTCCGAGATGATCTTGTAGGCTTCAGGCGGCAGACGCGGCTCGCCGCGGGCGCCGGGATAGACCTCGTCGGCGAAGAACTTGAGCTCGCCCTGGCCGTACGCCGCCTTGCCCGCTTCGATGGCGCTCTGGCGCGGCGGCATGTCCGACTTGGCGACGGTGCACCAGTCGACGACTCGCTGGATCGAGTCCGCTTCCTTGGAGGCGAGCGCCCAGGCGATGAACTTGCCCGCCATGTCGGTGTTCTTGCCGTTAGCGTTGGCGACGAAGGCCCAGCCGCCGCCGACGGTGACGTACTTGCCGCCGTTGGGGATGGGCAGTTTGAACATGCCGAAGGGAACGTCGGGCGCATTCTGCTTCATCGCGGAGATGCCCCAGATGCCGCAGTTCTGCATGGCGCAATAGCCGGCCCCGAGGTTGGCGACGATATCGAAGCCGCCACCATTGACCTGGCGCGGCGCGATGCCGAGATCGATCGTGTCCTTCCAGAGCTTGAGCGCCTGGACGACGCCCGGAGAGTTGAAGGCGCTCTTGCCATCGGCGCCCTGGAACTCGCCGCCGCCCTGCCACATGAACGGATACCAGGTGAAGTTCTGGTAGTAGCCCGGATCGGTGTGGAAAAGCACGCCGTAACGATCGGCATTGGTAAGCTTCTGGCCAACTTCGATCAGTTCGTCCCAGGTCTTCGGAACGTCGTTCTCGTTGAGGCCGGCATCCTCGAAGGCCTTGATCGAGTAGTAGAAGGCCATCGGCTCGACTTCCATCGGGACGCCGTAGATCTTGCCGTCGACCTTGCGGGTTCCCATGACGGCTTCGGGGAAGTCGGCCTGCACTTCGGGATCGATGAAGGGGGTGAGATCAAGCAGCGCGCCGCCATTGTAGTAACGCAGGAAATCGCCGGGCGAGATAAGGAACAGGTCCGGCCCCTGTCCCGAGGCAAACGCTGTCGAAAGCTGGTTGCCCGACATGTAGTCGACGATGTTCTCGAGCTTGATCTTGGTTTCGCTCTGGGCGTTCCAGTCTTCCGCCATCTTCGTCCACCACGCGATGGTGGCCGGTGGCTGTTGGCCGTCCGGCGCGTAGAACTGCCAGAAGCTGAGCGTGTTGTCCTGGCCGAAGGCCTGCATCGGCAGGCCCGCGACGCCGGCGGCAGCGAGCGCGGTGCCCGCCTTGAGGATCGACCGCCGGGACCATCCTGACGGCATGTTGGACGTCGTAATCATTTCGCTTCCTCCCATGGAGCGTTGTGTTGTCGTCCCGCAGCCGCCTCCCCCGAAACGGCTACGTGTGATGTGCAGGCGCCCTCGCTAGCTCGACTCGAAGATCTGGAGCCGGCAGGCGATGACCTCTGAACGTGGTGGGCCGTCGAACGAGCCATTGAGCCGTTCGAGCAGCATCTCCGTGGCCCGCTTTGCGAGCGCGCCAGGATTTTCGGCCGCCCGCGTGAGCCTGGGGCGGACATATTCGAGTTGCGGCAGATCGCCGAAGATGACGACCGCGATGTCGTCGGGGATGCGGATTCCCTGGTCGTGGAACTCGGCAAGAGCCCCCATCGCCATGAGGTAGTTGCCGAAGAACACCGCAGTCGGACGCTCCTTGCCCTTGAGCGAGGCGATCCAGCGCGCGGCGTCCTGGCCGGAGGGGGGCAGGTAACTGCCCTCGAAGCGCTGCTTCTTCGAGAAGCGCACGCCATTGTCGGTCAGGGCTTTCTCGAAGCCGTCGGCACGGGCCATGGCAGAGCCGAAGAACGATGGACCGGTGACTTCGACGATCTGCTTATGGCCCCGCCGGGCGAGATGTTCACCGAGCAGATAGCCGCCACCATAGTCGTCGAAATGCACACTATCCACGGACTTATTGGGCAGATGGCCGATGAAAACCGTCGGCGTGTCGCGCTTGGCGAGCTCGTCGTCCATGCCGTGCAGCGCGAACTCACCGACGATCAGGCCGTCGACCCGCTTCCGCGTGAGCTGGCGCAGATAGTCGTGGCCATGCGTCTTCCAGTGCCCGCCGGGCACGTCGGTGTTGTAGACGAGCGCCTCGAGGCCGGCTTTCTCGAGTCCGGCCTGCGCGGCCTTCACCATCTCCGTGTAGAACGGGTTTCCGATATCCGGGATGAGCATGGCGATCATGTCGGTGCGGCCGGTCCTGAGGCTCTTGGCCTGGGGGTTCGGCGCGTAGCCCAACTCGTCGATCGCCGCATTGACGCGATCACGCAGCGATTTCGACACGCGGTCGGCGTGGTTGATCACGTGCGAAACCGTGGTCCGGGACACGCCTGCCTTCTCGGCGACCTTTGAGATCGTGCTCATGACGATAGGGGTACGCGCATCGGCCGCGAGTTGTAAATGGATTTGTGAATGCATTTGCAAATGCATTCAGAGTTGCTATGGTTTTGCCAGCCACGAGACGGGGGTAACCCGCATGTGACGGAGGAAAGGCAATGCTCACAATGGCTTACGGGAGATTCGACCGAGTCCGTCGCCGCAACTGAGGCGAGGTCCGGGGCCGAGAGCCCATTTTGACGCGAGGCGCGCTTGAAACGCCGTTCTCGCGAACGGTGAAACCTTGCCGGGAACACGGCATACGGAGGAGAGGACTATGCGGAGATTAGTGGCAGGACTGCTGCTGGCGGCGGCGATCGTGTCGCCGGCCTGGGCGCAGTCGGACGTGAGCGGCAAGCTCCGTCTGATGACGTTCGGCGGTGAGGCACAGATCAAGTCGACCACCGACGCGATCGCGCGCTTTAACAAGGAATACCCCAACGTGACGGTCGAGCTGGGCGTCGACGCGGTCGGCGGCGGCTGGGGCGACTTCGTGAGCCGCGTGCTGCAGCAGTACAATGCGGGCGAGCAGTACGACGTCTATCACACGGCGGTCGAGACGCTGCAAAGCTTTGCGGCGCGCGACATGTTCATTCCGCTCACCGATTTCCTCGAGGGCAACAAGGACTTCGATGACTTCGATCCGAAACTCTTCGACCTGACCGCGTACAAGGGGACCACCTATTTCATCCCCTCGACGTGGAACAACATCATGGTCAACTACAACCGGAAGTTGTTCGAGGAAGCCGGCATCGCGACGCCCAGCAAGACCTGGACGTGGGAGGAGTTCGCGGATGTCGCTGACAAGCTGACCAAGCGCGACGCCAGCGGCAACGTGACCCAGTTCGGCTACGAAGTGCCCAACTTCTTCTTTGCGCTGATGCCCTGGTTCTTCTCCAACGGCACCTCGCCGATCACTGCCGACTGGACCGCCTCCAACATGACCGATCCCAAGGTCGCGGAGACGCTGCAGTATCTGCACGACCTCATCCATGTGCGGAAAGTGTCGCCACAGGTCGGGCAGGAGGGCGTCGAGAACCAGTTCTTCGCCGGCCAGATCGCCATGATCTCGCGTGGCCACTGGATCGTGCAGCAGGCCATCTCGTCGAACCTCGACATGGACATCGCGGTACAGCCGGGCAAGGTCAACAACAACACGGTGATCGGGTTCGGCGCCTACGGCATCTCGTCGAAGTCACAGAATGTCGAGCTCGCCAAGGCCCTGGTGACCGAACTGCTGTCCTATGAAACGCAGGTGGCCGAGGGCGATCTCGGCGGTGCTGTGCCGGGCCGCAAGTCGGCGGCGGAAACCGCGAACTTCCTCAAGTTCCCGCCCAGCGCCCCGCTTTACTACGAGACGTTGCCGACCACCCAGGCAGTGCCGTCGCCGGCCAACTTCCAGGAAGTCGACCAGATCTTCATGCGCTACTTCCAGGCCGTGATGACCGACGAGATGACGATCCCCGACGCGGTTGCGGCGGCGGATTCCGAGCTCAACCGGTCGTTCGAGCGGCTGAAGCGCGTCACACAGTAGTCCTCCCCCGGGACTGCCCATGCCGGGTTCACTCGGCATGGGCACCTTCTCTGGAGCGCATACGATGGCCAGGCCGCGACTGTCGGATTTGAGAAAGGCACAGATGCGGGCGGGCTACCTGTTCGTGGTGCCCTCTTTCATCCTGTATGCCCTGTTCGTGCTGGTGCCCGTCGCCATCACCATCATCCTGAGCTTCACCTATTACGACGTCAGCTTCGGCGCGGACTGGGTGTGGTTCGAGAACTATCAGCGCTTCTTCGGCGAGAGCCGCTCCATCACGATCTTCTGGAACACGCTGCGCTTTGCCTTCTTCGCGGTGACCGGCAATGTGCTGGTGGGCCTGTTGCTGGCGCTGGCGTTGAACCGCGCCATGCCGGCGGCGCTGCTCTACTTCTTCCGCCTTGCCTTCTTCCTGCCCGTCATCATCTCGGCGGCGTTCGTCGCCGTGGTGTGGAGCTATTTCTACGCCTTCGATTTCGGCGTCATCAACTACTACCTCCAGCAATTGGGCATCCCCGCCGTGCCGTGGCTGTCGTCGTCGAAGGTGGCGATGATCTCGATCGTGATCACGGATGTGTGGAAGAACACGGGGTTCTTCATGATCATCCTGGTGGCCGCATTGCAGGGCGTGCCACAGCCGATCATGGATGCGGCGTCGATGGATGGCGCATCGCCCTGGCGCCGCTTCACGCGCATTACCTTGCCCTACATCTCGCCGGTGCTGTTCTTCTGCATCGTCTTCGCGACGATCGGCGCGCTGCAGGTGTTCGAGTCGATCGTGATCCTCACCGATGGCGGACCGGGCGACTCCACGCGCTCGCTGTCGATCTATCTGGTCAACGAGGCATTCGGTTCATTCGAGCTCGGCTATGCGGCTGCGGTGTCGGTCATCATGATGGGGCTCATCCTCGTGGTGACCACCATCCAGCTCGTCGGCTCGCGCCGCTTCGTGGAGGGCTGAATGCAGACCCGCAACATGCAGACGCGCCGCGCTGCCCGGACCGTCGACATCGCGATCATCGTGGTGCTCACGGTGATGGGCGTGCTGATGCTGATGCCATTCCTGTGGCTGTTCTCAATGTCGTTCCGGCCCGCGCCCGACGCCTACAAGATGCCGCCGAGTTTCCTGCCGCCGACGCTCGACCTCGCCAACTACCAGGCCGTGCTCAACTCAACCGTGCCGTTCCTCAAGATCTACTGGAACAGCCTGTACGTGGCGGTGCTGGTCACCATCGGCCAGCTTGTCACCTGCACCCTCGCGGCCTTCGCCTACGCACGGCTGCGCTTCCCCGGCCGCGATAGCCTGTTCTTCGTTATGCTGATCGGGCTGATGTTCCCGGCGCAGGTGACGATCCTGCCGATCTATCTCGGCTACGCCAAGCTCGGACTGCTCAACAATCCAATGGGCCTGGTGCTGATGGGGCTCACCTCGAGCTTCGGCGTGTTCATGCTGCGGCAGTTCCTCCGCAGCCAGCCCAAGGAGCTCGAGGAAGCTGCGCTGATGGATGGCGCGGGGTACTTTAAGATTTTCTGGCGCATCTCGCTGCCGCAGCTTCGCCCGGCCCTCGCGGCACTTGCGATCATCACCTTTACCGGGGCGTGGAACGCCTATTTCCAGCCGCGCGCGCTGATCGAGTCGCAGCAGGCGATGACGCTGCCGATCGCGATGGATCTGCTGCGCGGCTACATGAGCCAGGGCAACCTCTCGGTGGTGATGGCGGCCATGAGCATGTCCATCCTGCCCGTCGTCCTGTTGTTCCTCGTGGCCCAGCGCATGGTGATCCAGGGCGTGACGTTCTCGGGCATCCGCAATTGATCCGTCCGGAGTTTTCATGACCAGCCCAGCGCCCAATCCCCGCTTCGTCTACGAGGGCGACCGCGCGCGCCACATCGCCTTTCCGCTTGGCGGGATCGGCGCGGGCGGCGTGTCGCTGTCGGGCAGCGGGCGGCTGATCGACTGGTCGATCCGCAACCGGCCGGGGCTACAAAGCTTCAATGGTTACAGCCACTTCGCCATCAAGGCGGAACAGGGCGGCAAGCTGCTCGATGCACGCGTGCTCAACGGGCCGTATGAGGGTTTGCCCACCGGATCGCCGTCAACCCGCAAGTTCTTCGATGGTTTTGGCTTCGGGGCAAATCGCAACACGCTGACCGGCGTGCCGCATTTTAAAGCCACGACATTCACCGGGCAGTTCCCGGTGGCGGAGGTCGATTTCCACGACGAGCGCTTTCCGGGCGCGGTTCGGCTCGTCGCGTGGAGCCCGTTCATTCCCACGAATGAACGGGACAGTTCGCTGCCCGCCGCGATGTTCGAGATCGAGGTGACCAATACGGGCCGCGAGGCGGTCGATTACACGATCGGCGGGACGCTCGGGAACCATGGCTGCCAGAACGGGGTCCATTCATATGTTGCAAAAGGCGGTACAAAGTCGCTGCACTTTACGGCACGCGACGAGCTTCCGCAGTGGCAGCGCGGCGACCTGACGATTTCGACCGACGCCGACGACGTCGACCACATGGACTACCATTTTCGCGGCCAGTGGTTCGACGACCTCAATCTGTTCTGGCGCGAGTTTGCGCGGGCAGGGCGGCTGCCTGAGCGGCACTACGATACGCCGCGGCTCAACAAGAACATGTTCGACCAGCCCGAGCACGGCACGCTCGCCGCGCGCGTGACTGTGGCACCCGGTGAGACCAAGCGCGTCCGCTTCGCCATCGCCTGGCACTTCCCGGTGGGGCAGGTCTATTGGCGGCCCGATGCAGTGAACGGGGTAACCGGCACGTGGCGCAACTACTATGCGAGCCAGTGGGCGGACTCATCCGCGGTGCTCGCCGAGGCGTTTGCGCGCTGGGACGAGTTGCGCACGCCGACCTTTGCCTTCCGCGACACGCTGTTCGGCACGACCCTGCCGCTCGACATCGTCGATGCGGTGCAGGGGACGATGAGCATCCTGCGGACCGCCACGACGATCCGGCTCGACAATGGCGAGTTCTGGGCCTGGGAGGGACAGTTCACCAATGAGGGCAGTTGCGAGGGCAGTTGCACGCATGTGTGGAACTACCAGCAGACGCTGCCCTATCTGTTCCCGGCGCTCGAGCGCTCGCTGCGCGACACCGACTACGGCTACAACCAGCTGCCCAATGGCGGGCTGACCTTCCGGCAGATCGTGCCGCTCGGCTCCGGACTGTTCCCGCTGAACCCCTGCGCCGACGGACAGTTCGGCTCGATCGTCAAAACCTTCCGCGACTGGAAGATCTCCGGCGATACCGAATGGCTGAAGGGTCTCTGGCCGAAGGTGCGGGCGGCACTCGAATATGCGTGGTCGGCGGACAATCCCGACCAGTGGGATCCGGAGCGCACGGGCATCCTGTGGGGGCGGCAGCACCACACGCTCGACATGGAACTGTTCGGGCCCAATTCGTGGCTGTCGACGATGTATGTGGCGGCGCTGAAGGCCGGGGCCGAGATGGGCCGTGCGGCGGGCGATGCGGCGTTCGCCGATGAGCTCGATCGCATGGGCGACGCCGGGGCGCGGGCGCTCAATACGGCGCTGTTCAACGGCGAGTATTTCGTCCAGTCGACCGACCTCGGCGACCGCGGGCTGATCGAGCAGTTCGACAAGGCCAAGGGTAAGGTCGGCGTGCTCGCCGACAATTTCATGGATACGTACTGGTCGGATGAATACGGCCAGATGAAATACCAGTTCGGCGACGGCTGCGCGACCGACCAGATCCTCGGGCAATGGCACGCCGATTTCTGCGGGCTCGGCAGCTTTCTCGAACCGGCCAAGGTGACGTCGGCGCTGGGTGCGATCCACAGGCACAATTATCGGGCCACGCTGGAAGATCATTTCAACCCGTGCCGTGTCTATGCCTATGAGGACGAGGGCGGCGTGCTGATCGCCACCTGGCCGGAAGGGACGACCAAGCCGGCCGTGCCCGCGCCCTATTCCGAGGAAGTGTGGACCGGTATCGAGTATGCTGTCGCGTCGCACATGATCGTCCGCGGGCTGGTGGATGAGGGTCTCTCGATCGTTGCCTCGGCACGGGCCCGGCATGACGGGCATCGGCGCAATCCGTGGAACGACATCGAGTGCGGCAGCTATTATGCGCGCTCGATGTCGAGCTTTGCGCTGGTCAATGCGTGGTCGCGCTTCAGCTACGATCTGACCAAGGGCGCCATCGGCTTCGATCCGGTGCAGGACGAGGACGGCATTTGGTTCTGGTCGGTCGGCGAGGGCTGGGGCGTCGTCTCGCGCCAGGGCAATGCGGTGACCCTCGAGGTGCGCTACGGGCAGTTGCCGCTCGAGACGCTGTCGTTCGGTGGCACGAGCACGAAAATTGGCCGCACACTCAGTGCCGGCGACACTGCGTCCCTCAGGATTGGAGGCTGACATGGCGGAGCTTCAGCTCAAGCAGGTTCGGAAGAGCTTCCAGAATTTCGAGGTCATCCACGGCATCGACCTGACTGTGACGGACGGCAGCTTCACGGTATTCGTCGGGCCGTCGGGCTGCGGCAAGTCTACGCTGCTCAGGATGATCTCGGGGCTCGAGGAGACATCGGCCGGCGAGATCTGGCTCGATGGCGCGCGCTGCGATCACCTCATGCCGTCGTCGCGCGGCATGGCAATGGTGTTCCAGTCTTATGCGCTCTATCCGCATATGAGCGTCGAGGAGAACCTCCGCTTCGGGCTCGAGAACCAGCGCGCGCCCAAGGACGAG
>JBKJTB010000338.1:0-15504 GCA_046594305.1 Devosia sp.
ATCTCGTCGACAACGCCATCCGCTACACGCCATCGCGAGGCTCACCTTGCCACCGACGCCGTCGGTGGCCATGTGGGCCGCGAGGCTCACCTTGCCGCGCGATGGCGTGTAGCGGATGGCGTTGTCGACGAGATTGCCCAGCATCCGCTCCAGCGAGAAGTGGTCGGCGATGAGGACGGCGCCAGTGTGCGGGCCAAGCTCGAGCGCGATGCCCTTGCGATGCGCCTGCGGCATGAAGCGCCGTGTGACGCTGATCAGCAGTTCGTCGACGTCGATTTCCACCGGGTTCAGCACGCGCCGCCCGCCCTCCAGTTCGGCGAGGTCGAGCGTCGATGCGAAGAAGGTAAGCAGCCGCTCACCGGAGGTACGGATCGAGTCCACATAGTCGGCATAGCGCTCGTCGCCGAGCGGCCCGTAGGTCTCGTGCCGCATCAGTTCGGCAAAGCCGATGATGTGATTGAGCGGCGTGCGGATGTCGTGGCTGAGATGCGCGAGGAACGCTGTCTTGCTCTGGCTTGCGGCCTCGGCACGGAGCTTTTCTTCGTGGTAGCGGCGGGCGAGGACGCGCTGCTCCTCGCGGATCGACATCAGCAGATGGTCGGTGCGCCGCGTCTCGGTGATGTCGGTGACCAGCGTCACGAAGCCGCCCTCGGCCAGCGGACGCTCGTCGATCATCAGGCAGGTGCCGTCTTCGCGGTGGAGTTCGAGCACGCGGTTGCGGTCGTCCTCGGTGATGAGCTGCATGAAGCCGCCTTGGACGAAACGGCGCACCGAGGCCGCGTAGGACGCGCCGGAACGGACTTCGTTCGGCTCGGCGTTGAGCCGGGCGCGGTACTGCTCGTTGCAGGCGACAAGGCGGCCGTCCGGCGTCCAGCACGCCACCCCGAAGGGAATCGTCGCCAGGAGGTCGGAGTAGGGGACATCGGATTTGGGCAGGTGCACCGGCCGGCGACGGAAGGCGGCGGCGCCGAACAGGAACGCGAGTCCATAGGCGGCGCCCCCGCGCTGGATGAGGCTGCTGAGAGACGCGCCGCTGTCGACCTCGACCACCATCGGCTCGAAGGCGGAGGCCATGAACTGCCGGCCGAGAAAGGGCTGCGCAGCGCCCAGCCGGGTCATCAGGGTGTCGCGGCTGGCGATCTCGCCAAAGGTCCGGATCGCATCGGTGACGACAAAGATCGAGGCAGCGATGAAGGCCGCCAGAGCCACTGCGTAGGTGAGTGGCGAGACCTGTGCGAACCCCCTGAGGACTCCACCAGACCCGCCGCCGGATAGCTCCGCCGATCGCATGCAACGCTCCGCCCGAATGCCGAAAATCAGCTGAAAACCACGCCCTGATTGGCAATGTGAATCAGCGATCTAGCGCTGTCCAGAGGGGCGCGCGTTAACCTTCGTCATATGCGGCTAAAACGTGAGTCCGATGAGTCACTTAGGTGGCGAAGAAAAATTCTTCTCTTAGTGTTTCGTTAACCAGCCAGCGTCCGTTCGAGAATGTCGGCCGTGTTGCGGCTGAGGCCGCCGGCGTCGCGCAGCGCAGTCAGCGCCGATTCTGCAGCCGCCAGGCGCACCGGCTCGAAGCTCCGCCAGACGCGGAAGGCGGTGAGGACGCGCGCCGCGACCTGCGGGTTGCGCGTGTCGACGTCGGCCACGAACTCGGTGACGAAACGGAAGCCAGCGCCATCGGCCCGCGCAAACTGCGACGGGTTGTTGAGCCCGAAACTGCCCACCAGCGAGCGCAGCCGATTGGGGTTGTTGCGGGGGAAGGTCGGGTCGACGAGGATCGCCTGTAGCCGTGAGACCACGCCGGCCTCGGGCGAGACGCCGTTGAGTGCCAGCCACTTGTCGAGCACCAGCGGATCGGCGGTGAACATGGTGCGGAAATTGCCGAGAAGGGCCTCCGCGTCCGCCGTCCAGGCCGCGACCACGGCGCCGAGGGCAGAGTAGCGGTCCGTCATGTTGGTCGCGGTTTCATACTGCTCCCGCGCGAGCGTCGGCCCGAGGGCGCGCCCGCCGACTGTCAGTATGGCCAGCGCGCCGTTCTTCAATGCGCGCATGCCGGCCTGCTCCGCATCGGGCAGGAACGCACCGGCGGGGGTGTTGGCGCGATAAGCCGCTTCGAGTGTCGGCTCGAGCTGTGCTGCCAGAGCCGCGATGAGCTTCAACCGCACGGCGCGGATCTTGTCGGGGTCGACATTGGCGCCAATCGTGCGTGCGATCAGGCTTTCGGTGGGCAGGCTCAAGGCGAGCGCCTTGAACGCCGGATCGAGTGACTTGGAATTGATCGTGTCGTCGAGCGCGCCCGCGAGCGCGGCGACATCGGCGTCGGCCCAGTCCTTGCCGCCGATCGCGCCCAGCATCAGCGCCATCGACACGTCCTGCAGCGACTGCCAGCGGTTGAACGGGTCGCTGTCATGCCGCGCGAGGAACAGGCGATCAGCCTGCGTGGTGCTGGAGACGATCTTGACCGGTGCCGAGAACTCGCGGAACAGCGAGGCCACGGGCTTGTTGGGCACGCCCTTGAACTCGTAGGTGGCGCTGGCGCCATCAAGCACCAGCAAATCGTCGCCGCGCACGTCGCCAGAGGCGCTGGCCCAGCTCATCGGTGAGCCGTTCGGCCCGATCAGCCCGAATTTTACGGGGATCGGCAGCGGCAGCTTGGTGTCCTGGCCGGGCGTCGGCGCGGTGTTCTGGCTGAGCGTCAACTTGTAGGTCTGGCTCGCCGCGTTGTAGCTGTCGGCGATGGTGACCTCGGGCGTGCCGGCCTGCAGATACCAGGTCTGGAATTTCTGCAGATCGACGCCATTGGAGTCCTCGAACACCTTGATGAAGGCCTCGATGGTCGTCGCGTCGCCGTCGTGCCGCTCGAAGTAGAGGTCCATGCCCTTGCGGAAACCGGCTTCGCCCAAGAGCGTTGCGAGCATGCGCACGATCTCGGCGCCCTTCTCGTAGACGGTCGCCGTGTAGAAGTTGTTGATCTCCTTGTAGCGGTCGGGGCGCGCCGGGTGGGCGAGCGGGCCGCCATCCTCGGGGTACTGCGCCGCGCGCAAGGTCTTCACGTCGTCGATGCGCTTGACCGCGCGGCTGCGCTCATCGGAGGTGAACTCCTGGTCGCGATAGACGGTGAGCCCTTCCTTCAAACAGAGCTGGAACCAGTCGCGGCAGGTGATGCGGTCGCCGGTCCAGTTGTGGAAATACTCGTGCGCGATGACGCGCTCGACATTGTAGTAGTCGTCATCGGTGGCGCTGTCGGGTTTTACGAACACCAGCTTGTCGTTGAAGATGTTGAGGCCCTTGTTCTCCATGGCGCCGAAATTGAAGTCGGACACGGCGACGATGTTGAAGATGTCGAGATCGTATTCGCGCCCGAAGCGCCGCTCGTCCCAGGCCATCGAGCGCTTGAGCGAGTCCATGGCCCACAGGCACTCGTCCTGCTTGCCATGGCTGGCATAGACGCCGAGCTTCACGTTCCGCCCACTGGCGGTGGTGAACGCGTCGTGGATCGAGCCGAGGTCGCCGGCGACCATCGCGAACAGATAAGCGGGCTTGGGGAAGGGGTCCTCCCACACGGCGAAATGCGTGCCGTCCTCGAGGTCGCCGCTGTCGATGAGGTTACCGTTGGCCAGCAGCACCGGCGCCAGGATCTTGTCGGCGCGCATCGTCACCTTGAACGTCGCGAGCACGTCGGGGCGGTCGAGATAATAGGTGATGCGGCGAAAACCCTCGGGCTCGCACTGCGTGCACCACGTGCCGCCCGAGCGGTAAAAGCCCATCAGCTTGAGGTTCTTCTCGGGCTCGAGCGTTACTTCGGTTTCGAGCACGAAGCTGCGGGCCGGTGGCTCGATGACGGTCAGCGTCGTGGCCGCGGCCTCGAAGTCGGCAACAGCCAGGGGCAAGCCGTCGATTGCCACCGCATTGAGCTTCAACTCATCGCCATCGAGCACCAGCGGTGTCCCGGGAGCGGTCCCGGCACGCGGGCTCACCGTCAGCAGCGCGCGGACGCGGGTGGTCACCGGGCCGATCTTCACATCGAGTTCGACTCTGTCGATCGCGTAAGGGCTGGGCGCATAGTCCTTGAGGAAGATCGTGTGCTCGGTCTCGGTGCGCATCGTGTAACTCTCTGATTATGTGTGGCTTGCCGGTTACAGGCAAAACATCGAATCTTCTTATATTCTGACCGGCTGGTTCGACCGATCCTTTCCTCTTTGCGCTAAATACGGCGGCAATGGGAAGGGCCGGGCGACACCGGCGCGCAACAAAGCTTCGGCAATAGACGCCGTCAAGCTGTTGCGCCTCTCTCACATCGCTGGGTGACTGTAATGTTTGGCTGGTTCGAACGCCGCCTTGATCCGTATCCGACGCATGAGCCGGCGCAGCCGCCCAAGGGCCTGGTCGCGTTCTGCCTGCACTATTCCAAGGGCGCCAAACGCTGGCTCATCGCTATGGCGGTGTGCTCGGCCGCGATTGCCTCGCTCGAGATCATCATGTTCGGCTTCATCGGCAATATCGTCGATTGGCTGGGCAAATCCGATCCTGCCAATTTCATCCAGGAGAACGGCCGGATGCTGTTCTGGATGGGCGCGGTCGTGGTCCTCGCGATCCCGCTGATCAATGGCTTCAGCTCGCTGGTGGTGCACCAGACGCTGCTCGGCAACTATCCGCAGCGCATCCGCTGGATGAGCCATCGGTATCTCATCCGCCAGTCGATGAGCTACTTCCAGGACGAGTTCGCCGGCCGCATCGCCACAAAGCTGATGCAGACCTCGCTCGCCGTGCGCGAAGTAGTGATGAAGATCCTCGACATGCTGGTGTACGTCGTCTTCTACTTCGGCGGCGCGGTGGTGCTGGCGGCGACGAGCGACTGGCGGCTGGCGGTGCCCTTCATCGTCTGGCTCGTGGCCTACATCCTGCTGCTCCGCCACTTCGTGCCCCGCCTGGGCAAGGTGGCGGAAATGCAGGCCGACGCGCGCTCGCTGATGACGGGTCGCATCGTCGACAGCTACACCAACATCTCGACGGTAAAACTGTTCTCGCATTCCAATCGCGAGGAGGCCTACGCCAAGGATGCGATGGATGGGTTCCTGACGAGCGTGCACAGCCAGATGCGGATGTTCTCGCTGCTCAACATGACCATCACGGCGATGAACTGCCTGCTGCTGTTCTCGGTGTTCGCGCTGGGCATCTGGCTGTGGTTGCCGGGCATCGTCACGGCCGGCGCCATCGCCGTGTCGGCGGCGCTGGTGATGCGCCTCCAGGGCATGTCGCACTGGGTGATGTGGGAGTTTTCGGCGCTGTTCGAGAACATCGGCACGGTGCGCGACGGCATCAACTCGCTATCGCTGCCGGCGGTCGTTCACGACAAGCCCGATGCCAAGGCGATTGCGCCGGTCAACGGCGACATCCGCTTCGACAAGGTGGCGTTCCACTATGGCAAGGACAGCGGCGTCATCGATGAGCTCAATCTACATGTTCGTCCGGGCGAGAAGGTCGGTCTCGTTGGCCGCTCGGGCGCCGGCAAGTCGACCATCGTCAATCTGCTGTTGCGCTTTTACGACCGCCAGGGCGGCGACATCCTGATCGACGGTACCGACATCGGCAGCATCACGCAGGATTCGCTGCGCGCCAATATCGGCGTCGTCACGCAGGACACATCGCTGCTGCACCGCTCGGTCAAGGAGAACATCGCCTATGGCCGGCCCGATGCGACCGATGAAGAGATCATCGCGGCGGCAAAACTGGCGGAGGCGCACGACTTCATCCAGACGCTCGTCGATCCCAAGGGCCGCACCGGCTACGATGCCCGTGTCGGCGAGCGTGGGGTGAAGCTCTCGGGTGGCCAGCGGCAGCGTGTCGCCATTGCCCGCGTGCTGCTCAAGAACGCGCCGATTTTGGTGCTGGACGAAGCGACCTCGGCACTCGACTCCGAAGTCGAGGCCGCGATCCAGAGCCAGTTCCAGAATCTGATGCGCAACAAGACGGTGATCGCCATTGCGCACCGGCTCTCGACCATCGCCGCGCTCGACCGCCTCGTGGTCATCGAGCAGGGCAAGATCGTGGAGCAGGGGACGCATGCCGAGCTGCTGGCGCAGGAGGGGATTTACGCAAAACTGTGGCAGCGGCAATCGGGCGGCTTCATCGAGGCCGATCTGGTGGAAGAGGCGGCGGAATAATGCTCGTGGCCCCGCCCGACCCACTGACTTCGCAACGTAACAACCAACAGGAGGACTAAATGGATAGCATGAACGGAACCAGCGCCACCGGACGACCCGCACTCCGGACAACCCGCAAGCGACAATCCCTGAAGCGAACCCGAAGCTGATTCCAGATCACCGGGTTCTCATCAAATGAGAGCCAAATGCTCAACTCTATTCTCGACTGGTTCGACCGCCGCTATTCGCCGGTCGCGCTCGCAGCCGATCGCCAGCCGCCCTTGGGGCTGTGGAAGTTCGTCTTCTACTTCGTCAAGCAGTTCCGCACCGCCTTCATCGTGCGCTCGGTCCTCGTCGCCATCGGTTCCATTGCCGATGCGATGATGCCGGTGTTCGTCGGCCTGCTGGTCGGTTTCCTCGCCACCACCAATCCCGGCGAGATCTTCAGCCAGCACTGGCAGACACTGCTCCTGATGGCCGCCGTGATCGCCATCGTGAGGCCGACGGCGTTCACTCTCGACTCCCTGGTGCGCAACCACGCCATCCAGCCCAACCTCGTCAATCTGGTGCGGTGGCAGAGCCACTTCCATGTGATCCGGCAGAGCTGGACCTACTTCCAGAACGACTTCGCCGGCCGCATCGGCAACAAGGTGCTGCAGAGCGGCGAGGCGCTGGAGTACGGGGTCAACGCCACCATCGACGCGGTCTGGTACGCCGTGATCTTCGTGGTGGTGGCAGGGGCGGTGCTGCTGCAACTCGATGCCGTGCTGCTCGTGCCGGTCGCCATCTGGCTGGTGCTCTACGGCATCCTGTTCGTCGTCGTCATGCCCCACATCGTGCGCTACTCCGAGACGCTCTCGGACGCCAAGTCTGTGATGACGGGCCGGATGGTCGACAGCTACACCAACATCCAGACCCTCAAGACCTTCTCCTCGGCCGAGCACGAGGATCGCTATGTCAGCGACGCCGTGCTCGCCCACACGGCGGAATACCGCAAGCTGATGGCGGCGTTCACCTATATGTGGACGATCCTGTTCGCTCTCAACGCGGGCCTCGTGATCTCGATCACCTGGATTGCGCTCCATGGCTGGAACGAGGGGACACTCACCGCCGCCGCAGTGGCAACGGCGGTCCCCTTTGCCCTGCAGATCATGAATATGTCGGGCTGGATCCTCGAAATCGGCTCGGCCATTTTCCGCCAGATTGGCACCGTCAAGGACTCGATGGACACCATCGCCCAGCCGCTGACGTTGCTCGATGTGCCGTCTGCCCAGCCCCTCAAAGTCGATAAGGGCGAAATCCTCTTCGACGATGTGACGTTCAACTACTGGCGCGGCAAAACCGGCACCGTGATCGAACATTTCAACCTGCGCATCGCGCCGGGTGAAAAGGTCGGTCTTGTTGGCAGGTCGGGCGCCGGCAAGTCGACGCTGGCCAATCTGGCGCTGCGCCTGTTCGACGTCGAGTCAGGTGCCATCCGCATCGATGGGCAGGACGTCAAGGAGGTGACGCAGGAGAGTGTCCGCGCCGCCATTGGTCTGGTCAGCCAGGATACCTCGCTGCTTCACCGCACGATCCGCGAGAACATCAAATATGGCCGGCAGGACGCGACCGAGGAGCAGATGATCGAAGCCGCACGGCAGGCCAAGGTCGACGAGGTCATCCCGGGCCTCATCGACCAGGCCGGCAATCGCGGCTACGACGCACAGGTGGGTGAGCGGGGCGTCAAGCTGAGCGGCGGTCAGCGGCAGCGCGTCGCCATCGCCCGCGTGCTGCTCAAGAACGCGCCGATCCTGATCCTCGACGAAGCCACCTCCGCCCTCGACTCCGAGGTCGAGGCGGCGATCCAGGAGCAACTGCAATCGCTGATGCAGGGCAAGACCGTCATCGCCATCGCCCACCGGCTCTCTACCATCGCCGCGATGGATCGGCTGGTGGTGCTCGAAGCAGGCAAGATCGTCGAGGAAGGGACCCACGCGCAGTTGCTGGCGACAGGTGGGCACTACGCCCAGTTGTGGGAGCGGCAGTCGGGTGGGTTTCTCGAGCTGGACGTGAAGGCCGCGGAGTAGAGGTGTCGGGGGCGGCAAGCGGCCGCCCCCGAAATTCACATTGCCATCAGTTCGGACACTTCGATCGAACCGCCCGAGAGCAGAACTGGGCAGCCCTTCGACAGGCGCACGGCGTCGTCGAGGTTGGTGGCCTCGATGATCGAGTAGCCGGTGACCGGGTTGGTGCCGCCGCCGTCCGTCACCTTGCCGTTGGAGGCAACGGTCTTGGCCGCGCCGGCCGGGTTGCCGCCATCGACCAGCGACTTGCCGAGCGTTCCCATCCAGCTGTTCCAGGCCTGCATCACCTTGTCGCCCTCGGCGGGCGTGTCAGGCATGCCGCCGCCATGATAACCGAGCAGATACTTGGTCATTTGTCAGTCTCCCTGTTGTAGAACATTGGTTTACATTGCCGGCAGGTTCAACGGCTTGCCGGTTTCGAGCAGGGTCTTCAGCCCTGCAACGATGATCGGCCAGCCCATCTCGACGCCGGCCTTGGATTTCTCGTAGTCGTAGTGCGTCATGGTGAGCTTGCAGGCCTCGCCCATCGGCTCGATCTCGAACATGATGCGGGTATGCTCGCCGTCCGGCGCCCAACTTGCCTTGAAGGTGGTGACCAGCCGTTTCTCCGGCACGATCTCGATGATCTCGCCGTCGAGATTAATTTCGCCGCTTGGTGCCTCGTAGGCGAACTTGCCGCCCACCTTGAGGTCGGTGATCACCCGGCTGTTGTAGTAGTACTGCCGGGTCATTTCGGGGTTGGTCAGCGCGTCCCACAGTTTTGCGGGGGTGGTGCGGATATAGGTCGCGAACACGAAATCGGGCTTGTCGGCCATGGGCGCCTCCAGCGCATGCTTGATGTTCAACGCGAACCGGGCCAGGGGCTTGCCATACGGCGCCATCCAGCGATCTGCGACCTCCTGGATCGGCAGCGCGTTGAGATAATGATGTTTGAACCGCCCATCCCGGCGGGTCACGATCAGGTTGGCATCCTCGAGCACCTTGAGGTGCTTCATCACTCCGAACCGCGTCATGCCGAGCCCCATCTCGAGCTCCGTCAACGTCAGTCCCCCCCTGTCGCGCAGGGTATCGAGCAATCGGCGCCGGGTGGGATCGCTCAGCGCCTTGAAGACATCATCCACAGTCGCGACGATAGGTGACTAAATGGTCACGTGTCAAGCGGGCGTTTGCGGGGCAGCGGGAACGAGGGCAGGGTGGTGCGAAAAGGAGGCCCGCTCATGGACCGCGCCACGCCCAATCTCCCATCCCGCGATTTCGACGCGACCTCGCGCTTTTTCACGGCGCTCGGCTTCACCGAGACCTGGCGCGATACCGGCTGGATGATCCTCTCTCGCGGCGAGGTGCAGCTCGAGTTCTTCCCGTTCCCCGATCTCGATCCCACCACCAGTTCCTTCGGCTCCTGCCTGCGGCTCGACGATCTCGACGCGTTCTATGCGGCGTGCCGGGCGGCGCATGTACCGGAGCGGACCACGGGCTGGCCCCGACTGCATCCACCCAAGCTCGAACCTTGGGGTGGCCGCGTCGGTGCGCTGGTCGATCCGGACTGCACATTGTTCCGACTGATCCAGAACTGAGCGTCCCGTCCGCTTGCAAGATGTCTGACAATATCGCCTGAGCCCCATTGGCACTCGCCAGTTCCCCGGCTAAAAGCACGCAAAGACAGGAATGCAAACGTTTGCATTTCGGTGATATCGACGTGACGGCCGTAGAGACGCCGCGTCAGGGGAGGACTTCATGGCCAAGACTGCAGCGGTCGCGCTCGCGCCGGCAGCAACCTATTCCGAACTCGATCTGAGCGGCGACTTTGCCCTCACCACTCCGGCCCGCAAGGTCAAGGCGAGGACCGTCAGCCTCCCCGGCGACGTCCACACCGCGCTGCTCGCGGCCGGCGATATCCCCGACCCGTATTTCGGCGAGAACGAGCAGGCGATCATGTGGGTGCATGACACTGCATGGACGATGGAACGCCGTTTTACCGCGACGAAGTCTGACATCGAGGGCTATCTGACGCTGACGCTCGACAACGTCGACTGCATCGCGACGGTGTCCCTCAATGGCGAAGAAATCGCGAAGACCCAGAACCAGTTCATCCGCTACGATCTCGACGTCACCGGCAAGGTGAGAGCCGGCGCCAATACGCTGCGGCTCGAATTCGCCGTCACCAAGGACGTGGCGAAGGCGCGCTACGATGCGCATCCGTTCCCGATCCCGTTCACGCTCAACTATCTGAGCAACGGCCTGCCCGGCGTGCACATGAATTTTGTGCGCAAGACCGCCTGCCACGCCGGCTGGGACTGGGGCATCTGCCTGATGCCGACGGGGGTCTATGGCCGCATGGCGATCCGCAAATCGCGCCTCGCTCGGCAGGAGAGCGTGCAGGTCACCCAGGCGCACGGCAAGACCAGCGTCGAGCTGTCGATCCGCACCATCGTCCACGCCTTCGCCGAAGGCTCGGTGGAGCTGATGCACGAGATCGCCGGCCAGAAGATTGCCGACAAGGTCGTGGTGCGTCCGGGCGAGAATATCTTCACCCACAATTTGACGATCAAGAACCCGAAACTCTGGTGGCCGAACGGGCAGGGCGAGCAGCCGCTCTACGAGATGTGGACGACGCTCGACGGCGAGCGGACCACGCGAAAGATCGGGCTGCGCAAGCTCGAGTGGATCGTCGAGAAGGACGCCATCGACCACAATTTCAAGGTGCGCGTGAACGGCCGCGACATCACCGCGATGGGCGCCAACTGGATACCCGCCGACGCCATCCCTTCGCGGATCACTCCGGGCGTCGTTCGCGACCTGCTCGAGAGCGCCCAGGCAGTGAACATGAACATGATCCGCGTCTGGGGCGGTGGGCAGTACGAGCCCGACTATTTCTACGAGCTGTGCGATGAGCTTGGCCTGATGGTCTGGCAGGACTTCATGTTCTCCTGCATGAGCTACCCCGCCGACCGCGAGTTCCTTGAGGATGTGCGCGTCGAGATCACTCAGCAGGTGCGCCGTCTCAGCCACCATGCCTGCCTCGCCATCTGGTGCGGCGACAACGAGGTGATCGGCTCGCTCCACTGGTATCCCGAGACCAAGGCCAACCCGAAGCGCTTCATCGCCAACTATGACCGCCTCAACTCGATGCTCGGCAACATCGTCGAGGACGAAGACGGCGACCGCCGCTTCTGGCCCTCGTCGCCATCGCTGGGCTACATGGATTTCGAGGACGGCTGGCACAACGACTCGCGCGGCGACATGCACTATTGGAGCGTGTGGCACGAGGCCAAGGACTTCTCCGCCTATCGCGACGTGCAGCCGCGCTTCGCCTCCGAATTCGGCTTTCAGAGTTTTACCTCGATGAACGTCATCGAGACTTTTGCCAACCCCGAGGACCTCAATCCGTCCTCACCGGTAATGGAGAGCCACCAGCGCAATGTCGGCGGCAATGCTCGCATCGTCGAGACGATGCTGCGCTATTTCCGCTTCCCGATGGATTTCGAGTCGATGGTGTTCCTGAGCCAGATCCAGCAGGGTCTCGCGATCAAGACCGCCATCGAGTTCTGGCGCTCCACCAAGCCGCGCTGCATGGGCACGCTCTATTGGCAGATCAACGATACCTACCCGGTGCACTCCTGGGCCAGCCTCGACTATGGTGGGCAGTGGAAAATCCTGCAGTATATGGCGAAGCGCTTCTTCCTCGCGCTCAACGTCGTCGCGGTGCCCGAGAAGAGCGGCAGTTCGATCGTGCTACGCGGCATCAACGATACGGCCAGCAAAGCCGAGATCGCACTCGAGGTGCAGGCGGTCGACGTCCGCGGCAAGGCCCGCGTGATCTTCACCGGCCGCGGCCAGACCAACCCCGACGGCGCCGTCGACCTCGCCCACATCGCGCTGGAAGATCTGCAGCCGAGCGAGTTCCTGTTCTTCTCGTGGCGCGACAAGGCCGGCAGGCTGATCGGCGAGAACGACTATTTCCCGAAGGCGTATAAGGCCTACGATATGCAACCCGCCAAGGTCATTTCGCGCTGGGAGAGCGCTGACGGCAAGCCGGTGCTGGTCCTCAAGTCGGACAAGCCCGCTGTGTTCGTCACCGCCACCACCGATGTTCCGGGGTATTTCTCGGATAACGCCGTGACGCTGCTGCCCGGCCGCGAGACGCGCCTTAGTTTCACGGCCCGCCATGGGGCCAAGGTGACGCAGAAAGCGCTGGCGTCGGGTCTCAAGGTCCGGCACCTTCGGCAGACCTACTGAAGGACCCGCCCATGACGCTCAATAACGAGGAGAAGCTGGCGCTCGCGCTCATCGTGCTCGGCGCGGCGAGCCGGCTGCTGCACCTGCCGCCCAATATCGCGGCCGTCACCGGCGTCACGCTGCTCGCCGGCTACGCCCTGCGCAACATCTGGCTGGCACTGCTGGTGCCCATCGCCGCGATGGGGCTCGCCGATCTCGTGCTCGGCTGGTACCCCGGCGTGCTCGCGACGTATGTTGGGATGGCCGCCGGCGTGCTCATCGCGCGCGGCTTGTTGCCGAAGCTGACTGTCCCGCGCCTGATCGCGACGACGTTCCTCGCCAGTCTCGCCTTCTTCGTGCTGTCGAACTTCGGCACCTGGACCGAGGGCTGGTACGGCTACACCTGGGACGGCCTCGTCGCCTGCTACATCGCCGCGATCCCGTTCTGGCAGAACAGCCTGATCGCCGACTTCACTTCCACCGCGCTCGCCTTCGGACTGTTCCTCCTGGCCCGCCGCGTTGTCCCCAACACCGGAGCCAAGGCATGAGTGCCCCGTCCATCAAGCGCAGCGACGTGAACCGCATCATGCGGGAGAGCGACAAGTTCATTCGCTCCTTCGGCTACATTATGCCGCCCTTCGCCTATTGGTCGCCCACCGAGTTCAAGGCGCGCACGGGCGATGCGCAGGCGATCATCACGCACAATCTGGGCTGGGACATCACCGACTACGGTCTCGGCGAATTCGACAAGACCGGCCTGTTCCTGTTCACCGCGCGCAACGGCAACAATGCCGACCTCAGCAAGGGCCGCGGCATGCTGTACGCCGAAAAGGCGATGATCAGCCGCAACGAGCAATACTCGCCCATGCACCGCCACAACCTCAAGGCGGAGGACATCATTAACCGCGGCGGCGGCACGTTGGTGATCGAGCTGTTCGGCGACACCGACGGCAAGTGCGACCGCTCCAAGGGCTGCGTGGTCTACACCGACGGTATCCGCCGCGACCTCGAAGCCGGCCACAAGTTGCGCCTCGCGCCGGGCGAGAGCGTGACGCTGATGCCCAACGAACACTGGCACGCCTTCTGGGGCGAGGGCGGCGACGTGTTCGTCGGCGAGGTCTCGACAGTCAACGACGACAACACCGACAATGTTTTCGAAGACCCCAAGATTTCGCGCTTCGGCGGCATCGACGAGGACGAGGAGCCCTGGCATTTGCTGGTGAGCGACTACGCGAAATGGCTGGTCTGACCGACAGGTGAATTGACACCGCGCGCCCGAGCGCGCATCGCATCATCGACGTCGCAAGTCCTTGCGGCGGGGATCCTGTCATGTCGCCCGAAGTCCGCCCGATCGAAGACCGCCGCCTGTTGGGCATCGGTCTCGCACTCGTGGGGTATTTCTGTTTCACGATCATCGACTCCTGCGCCAAGTGGCTGACGCAGGGCGGATTGCCGACGATCGAGGTCGTCTTTGTCCGCTATGCAGCCCAGTTCCTGATCGTCGCCGCCATCTTCTTCCCGCAGCGCGGCATGGCGCTCACCACCACGCGCAATCTGCCGGTCGAAATCCTCCGCGGTCTCGCGCTGATGGGCTCCACCATCTTCAACTTCATCGCGATCACCCATTTGCCGCTGACCATCACCTCGGCGATCATGTTCACGTCGCCGCTGATCCTGTGCGCTCTCTCGATCCCGCTGCTGGGGGAGAAGGTCGGCTGGCGGCGCTGGATCGCAATTCTTGTCGGCTTCGCGGGTGTGATTGTCATCGTCCATCCGGGCACGGCCGCCTTCCATCCGGCGGTCATCCTGTCGTTGCTCGGCGCCGCATGCGGCGCGGTCTACATGTTGCTGACACGCAAGCTCGCGGGTGTCGACACCACGACGACCCAGCAATTCTACTCGGGCCTCGTCGCCACCATCTGCATTGCTCCCTTTGCGCTGGGCGGCTGGGTCTGGCCCAGCGACCCGAGCGGCTGGTTCGCCTTTTGCCTCATCGGTGTGGCGGCGCTCACCGGCCACCAGTTCATCACCACGGCTCATCGCTTTGCCCCGGCCTCGGTGCTCGCGCCGTTCAGCTATTTTCAGATCATTTTCATGACCGCCTCGAGCTGGCTGATCTTCAACCAGCCACCGGAGGTCTGGCTCTACGTCGGTGCCCCGATCGTCATTGCCTCGGGGCTCTATCTCTGGGTGCGCGAGCGCCAATTATCCAAGGCCGTCAGCGAGATGCCGGCGGACCGATAGCCGCATCGAAGTGATTGGCCGACAGGTTGCCTCTTGCAGGGCCCCGCCCTAGAGTCTGGCGAGGCCGTTGCGGGGAGCACTGGGGATGCCGGTAAAACTGATCGACGCGAAGCTCCCCGATTTCGGGGTGCCCGCGAACCGCCCGGAATTGGGGCGATCGATTTATGCCGCCCGCTTCGATGCGTTGATGAAGGCGCGCCGTGCCGCCAGCATTGATTCCCTATTGATTTACGCCGACCGCGAGCATTCGGCCAACCTCGCCTGGCTCACCGGATTCGATCCGCGCTTCGAGGAAGCGCTGCTGATCCTCACGCCGGGCAATATCCCGACGCTGCTCGCCGGCCCCGAGAATCTCGGCCGCGCGCAAAAATCTGAAATCGAGGTCGAAGCCCGTCTCTATCCGCCGTTCGGCTTGCTGGGCCAGGACCGCAGCCAGACGCCCGACCTCGAGGAAGTCTTCACCAGCGCCGGGCTTGAGCGCGGTCAGCGCATCGGCGTGCTCGGCTGGAAATACTATGGGATGTTCGAGGCCAAGCGACCCGAGACGTGGTTCGAAACCCCAGCCTTCATCATCGATGTTCTCCGCGAGATTGCTGGCGGGCAAGGCAAGGTCGTCAATGCCAATGCGTTGCTGATGGATGCGAGCGTGGGCCTCCGTGCGTTCAACGAAGTCGACCAGATCGCGCAGTTCGAATTCGGCGCCGCGATGGCGGCTGAGGGACTGAAGTCGCTGTTCCGCAACATCAAGCCGGGCATGTCCGAGTTTGCGGCCGCACAGACCATGGGGCTCGGCACGCTGCCGCACTCGTGCCACACGATGCTCTCGACCGGCG
>JBKJTB010000165.1:0-18263 GCA_046594305.1 Devosia sp.
GCCAGTTTCGCATCATATGAAGTGTCCGGGAAAGCGGGGGAATTCCAACCAGGCGGTGTAATTCTTGACGGCCGAATCGACCGACGGAGCGCCGGAGTTCCAGAATGCTTGAACTGCGGGCGGGAAAGCGGCGAGTGCGTTTGATTCCATTTGCTTTGACATGATCGATCACCTTTCACAGTTCGATGTGTGTCGACGCCGAAGTCCGCTCACCGAATCAGTCGTGCCGACAATATCAGTGTGGACGTTGTGGGGAGCGCCTGCTTGACTGATATCAATAACGGCGCCTATTTCCGCGCAGTCGTGCAATCCGCCGAATGCGTCCTTCGCCTGCGGTGCTCGCGCTACGCTCATGCTTGCAGCACGTAGGTGCCTGGCGCGTCGCATAGCGGCGCGTAACCCAGCGCGGAAGAACTCATTTCGGGGCGCGATACCGGCGCCCCGGAGTTAGTATCGAGCCACGCGACCCACTCGGGCCACCATGAGCCGGCTTTCTGTGACGTTTTCGCCATCCAGACCTCCGGATCTGCGTACCTTGCGTCTGAGCGCTTAGTGGCGACGCGGTAGTGCCGATCGGCATGGCCGGGCTCGGAGACGATACCGACGTTGTGCCCGCCGCTGGTGAGCAGGAACGTGACGTCGGTGTCCGTAAGAAGGTGGAGCTTGTATACCGATCGCCAAGGTGCAACATGGTCCCGTTCGGTGCCGACTGCGAAGATCGGCACTCGGATGTCGCTGAGCGCGATCGCCTGTCCATCGGTTTGATAGTGGCCCTCCGCCAGGTCGTTGGCGAGAAACAATTGACGCAAGTATTGCGTATGCATGCGGTAGGGCATGCGCGTCGCATCGGCATTCCAAGCCATCAGGTCCGTCATCGGCCGGCGCTCGCCCATCAGATAGTCGTGAATAACGCGGGACCACACGAGATCGTTTGACCGCAGTATTTGGAAAGCGCCGGCCATTTGCTTGGTATCGAGAAACCCCTGCTCCCACATGGCGTCCTCGAGGAATGCCAGTTGGCTTTCGTTGATGAATAACATCAACTCGCCGGCCTCGGTGAAGTCAGTCTGCGTTGCGAAGAAGGTCGCGGACTTGAGCCGGTCGTCATGATCGCGGGCCATTGCCGCAGTTGCGATCGCAAGCAGCGTGCCGCCGATGCAATAGCCGACACCGTGCACTTTCGCGTTCGGGACGATGTCAGAAACTGTGTCGAGCGAAGCCATGATGCCGAGCTTTCGATAATCCTCCATGCTGAGATCGCGATCCTCGGGCCCGGGGTTCTTCCATGACACCATGAACACCGTATAGCCCTGTTCGGTCAGGTACTTGACCAGCGAGTTCTCCGGGCTGAGATCGAGGATGTAGTACTTCATGATCCAGGCGGGAACGATCAGTATCGGCTCGGGCCGTACCTTTTCGGTTGCCGGAGCGTATTGGATCAGTTCGATCAGTCGATTGCGATAAATGACCTTGCCTGGCGTGACTGCGACGGTTTTGCCCACGCCGAACCGGTTCGCATCGATCGGACTGTGGCCGCCCGCCGCCCGCTCCCAGTCCTCGAGAAAGTTCTGGAAGCCGCGTACGAGATTCATGCCTCCTTCCTTCTTCGTTCTCTCCAGCACTTCGGGATTGGTAAGGAGAAAGTTCGACGGCGAAAAGACGTCGAGCATCTGGCGTGTTGCAAATTCAACGATCTGCTCGTGTTGGCGGGAGACACCGCTGACGCCGGTCATGGCGTTATGCCACCACTGCTGGGTCAGAAGAAAGGCTTGGTAGATCGTGTCGTAGGGTGGGCTTTGCCAAGCTTTTCCGACGAAGCGTCGATCCTGTGGCAGGGGCACGATGCACGGCTCCAGACCATCGGGACCTGCTGCGCGGCGACTGGCGTAACGGGCGAGCCGGATCGACTTCTTGATGGCCTTCTCTATTAACTGGAAACGCTTGCCGGGGGAAAAGCCGAGGTGAGCGGCCCAATCCATATAAGCACTGATCAGCATCATCGGCGACAGGCCGGTGGTGAGTCGCGCCGTGGCTGCATGCATTGATCGATCCATGATTTCCGCCAGTGCGGTCGACGAATAGGAATCACGGATGAATGAGGGGTCCGGTGCCGGTGCAGGCGGCTCAGCAGTATGCCGGGCAGGCCTGCGCGATGCCCCCGTTGTTACAAGCTTGAGCTTGGCACCCTTCGCCGAAGGTGAAGTGCGACGACGTTTGGGCTGGATATCCATCTCAATCCCTTCGGCTCTTTCTCATTGTGCAAATGTGACACAGCGGCTGACCATACTATTGATCAGGATCATTTCCGTGCGTCGCCATTTCGCGCGATCGTGCTGGTCTACCGCTTCGGAAGGGGTCAAGCACCAAGGACTGGTCCCAACGCCCCGGACCTTGATCCAACGCAAGCGGCAGAACGACGTCGTGCGTCATCCTAAGTCTTCGGAGAAGCTCAGTCGTCGAGGAGACGAACCATGTCCGCGAAAATGCTTAAATTTCACCGGGAGGCGCGGGAAAAGATCTGCGCCGGACTCAACCTGTTGGCCAGCGCCGTCAAGGTAACGCTCGGTCCCAAAGGTCGGCTGGTCATGCTGGAGCGCAGTTTCGGGCCGCCCACGGTGATCAACTCCGGCGTGATCGTGGCCAAGGAAATCGAGCTCGAGGACAGGTTCGAAAATCTTGGGGCGCAGATGGCGCGGGAAGTCGCGGCGAAGACGTCGGAGACCGCGGGCGACGGAACGACCAGCAAAGTACCGCGACTGCGATCTCCAGCGACGGCTCGGTAATTGCGGGAGCAGGACATCCCGTGCTGACGGGGGCCGTAATTTGGGCCGCAAATGCCAGCCCGACCGTTATCGGTAAACTGCCAGGTGATGCGACGGGTGTCGCCACGGCGGTTTCGACAGAAGGATCGGTCGTTGTCGGATCGTCAACGGACAACGCCGGGACGTCTCGCGCGTTTCGCTGGACGCAAAAAACGGGCATGGTCGATCTCGGCGACGGCATGAATGGGTTACTCGGAAGCTTCGCCACTTCGGTTTCGGGCAGTGGGAGCATCATCGTCGGATATGGCCCCACAGCCACGGGCGACGCAGCGCTGATTTGGGATGCGGATCACGGCTTGCGCTCGTTGGAGGCCGCGCTGGCGGCTGATTACCAGACTCAAATCGCGGGCTGGAAACTCCTTCGGGCCACCGCCATTTCCAACGACGGACATACGCTTGCCGGTTACGGGACGAACCCGCAGGGTCAGACCGAGGCCTGGATCGTGAAGCTGCCGGAATGACACCGATCACTGGCCGGCGGCGAAGGCACAGCGTGACTTGGATTTCAAGGATTAGCCCCGTTCGATGCAGTGGAAAATGCCGATCAAGGTTGGCGCATCAACGGAGAGCGAGATGACGAAAAATTAGCCTGGTCGCGCGCATCGTGGCCAGACTTTGACCAAGATCAATTGCCAGACTTAGCGAAGGAATAGCATGTAATCATGAATTGCTTCGCTTTACGGTCTTGCGTCATCGTAGCGAGCCTGCTTGGAATGATGTTGGCGTGGACACCAGTGGCCGCGCAGCAAGTCAAAGTGATCGTCGGCGTTGTGATCAATTTCGGCCTCATGCCGGCCGAGCTCGCCTTGCGCGCCGAGGGTCATCGCGATGCGCATCCACAGCATCCCCCTGCCGGTTCGCAGCATGTGCTCATCGCGCTCGATGACGAGAAGAGCCATGAGCGGATCGGCGACGCCGAGGTGTTGGTCGAAGTAACCGATCCTCGCGGCCGGGTGGAAAAGAAGCCCTTGCTGCATACGCAGGGCGGTGGCCTTCGAGACTATAGTGAGCTTTTCCAGTTCAGCTGGTCCGGCGAGTACATTGTCCGCGCGATCATCACGCTGCGGCCGGGCGCTAAGCCGATCGAAGCGCGGTTCACAGTTCAGCACACGATCTAAACCAAAGCGCCGCCTGGACGTGCCCCGCGCATAAAGATTTCAGGAGTGCTCGCTCTGCGACGAGCTTTGAACTGCGTTGCCAGCTTGCGTCGGCCGACAATGAAAGTCGAGCCAAGCGCGATTCCCGCGGTTCAGGAGTGGGGTGCCGTGGAGAAGGCTTGTTCAAAGCGCCGAGCGAATTCCGGCAACGCGTCGCGCGGCAAATGATTGATGCCCGCCGCTTCGGCCCGACCGCCACCAGTCATGAACTGGCGGCAAAGGGCGTCCGCGCCAGCCCGGACCGCAACAGGCGCGCGCACGCTGACGGTGTATCCGCCTTGCCCATTCGGCGTGAGGACGGCATGCGCCAGGTCCGGAAAGCAGTTCGCCAGATGATTGCTGAATACGCCACTAACGCGTCGGCTCCAGGCTGCGTCCGGCAGGATATAGATAGTGGCTTTTTCAAACGCGAGTTCAGGATCGACTTCGCTCGCCATCGCGAGATCGTCGCGACGAGCCTTGCCAAGACGCGCGATGACCGGCTCCGTGCGGAGAAATTGGAACGGATCAGCGTAGCGACGCATGAGCTCATACAGCGCCGCGGGCGGGATGACAAGGTCGCCTATCTTTTCTCCGTAGGCGTTGTATGCGAGGTCCTCGCCAAGTTCCCGCAGTTCGGCGAGACGCTCGTCGCTCAGAGCGAGGGTCTGAGCGAGCTCGCGCGCGGCGTCGGGCAGGTTATCGCCGAATGCCGCCACGATGGCCCAAATGCGTCGTTTCCCGCCGAGGTAGCGGTCGACGAGCATTGCCGTACACACGCCCGAAGACGGGTCGATGTTCGCCATCAGGGCGGGATGGCGCGGCAAGTCGCCGGCATAGTGATGGTCGAAATATTGGACGGTCACGCCCCGATCGAGTAACGCGACGAGCGCATCGTGGTTGGTCGCGGCCGAGATGTCGAGCGCGGTCACTGCATCGCCACGCTGCGCCGGCACACGCTGGAGCAATGCAATGTCACGTTTGACCCCGGTGACGAGCACCGACTCGAGCGGCGTCTCCAGCCGCAGCTGGTGCAACGCGCACAGCCCGTCGGCATCACCGTTGAAGACGTCAAACTGCGTCATAGTTGGCGAGGTCGTGAATCGTCGGTTGGAACGAGCCACGCCGACGTAATGGAGGACATTTCATGCACGATGAACTGATGCTGTTCGCGCTCGATGCGACACGCACCTACGGGGAGGCGGTTGCCCGCGCGCTCGGCGCCACGCTGGCGCCGCACGAGGAACGGGAGTTCGAGGACGGCGAGCACAAGGCACGGCCGCTGTTGAACGTGCGCGGCCGCGACGTGTACGTCATCCAATCGCTCTACGGCGATGCCAAGCAAAGCGTCAACGACAAGCTCGTGCGGCTGCTGTTTTTCCTGGGCGCGCTCAGGGACGCCTCGGCAGGCCGTCTTACTGCGATCGTTCCGTATCTTGCCTATGCCCGCAAGGACCGCAAGTCGAAGGTCCGGGATCCCGTGACCACGCGCTATGTGGCGACGCTGTTCGAAGCCGTCGGGACCGATTGCGTCGTGACGCTGGATGTGCACAATCTGGCCGCCTTTCAAAACGCGTTTCGCTGTCGCACCGAGCATCTCGAGGCCGCGGCGCTCTTCGTTGCCGAGCTCGTTCCACTGGTCGGCGCGGACGAGCTTGCGGTCGTTTCGCCGGACGCGGGAGGCATCAAGCGCGCGGAGGCGTTCCGCACGCGGTTGTCGGCCGTCCTCAAGCGTCCGATTACCGCGGCGTTTGCCGAGAAGTATCGCAGCAGCGGTGTCCTCACCGGGGAAGCCCTCGTCGGTGACGTCCGTGGCAAGACGGCCATCATCGTCGATGACTTGATCAGCGCGGGCAATACGGTCGCGCGCGCCGCGCACGCATGCCGCGAGCACGGCGCCGCGCGTGTGCTCGCGGTCGCCTCGCACGGCGTCTTCGCGGAAGCGGCCAACACCGTGCTCGCCGCAAGCGAAGTCGAGCGGATCATTGTGACGGACACGATCCCGCCTTTGCGTGTGACCGCGCCGGGCCTGCAATCGCGTCTCGTGCAGGTCAGCACGGCACGCTTGTTCGCGGAGGCGATCCGCAGGCTGCACAACGATGGCTCGATCGTGGAGCTGCTCGGCGACTAAATCCACGGATTGCATCCCAAGATTCACGCGATGAGCGCGCCATGCCAGCTGGCGAGCTGCAGATAGTCTTGTGCACGTGCTACCCACTTGGACGGCTCGCGCGGCTCCGGATCGTTGAGATGCCAAATCGCAAGCTTTGCGCGCACGCAGGCGCGATAGCTTCGGTAGAAGGCGAGCAGGGGTGGCGGCGGCAGGTCACCCGTGATCCCGGTGTAGGTCTCGAAAATGGTGGCCGCGAAGGCAGGTGCGCCAAGCCGTTGGCATTCGAGCGCCAGGAACGCGAGCTCGTCCGCGGGGTCGAGGATGCGCAGCTCGCGCGAAAACTCCAGGCAGTCGATGATCTGCGGCTCGGCCTCGAGGCAGATATGCTCGGGTCGCAGATCTCCGTGCGCCTCGATGATGCGGCCCGACTGCGCGCGCGCGTCGAACAACTCCGGCCGATGCTCCAGAAGCGTTCGCTGTTGCCTCCCGATGGACGCGATGAGCTCCGCCGGCAGGCCGTAGGCGGGAGCGCCGAGCTCGCGCAGATTTGCGGCGATGTTCTGAGCGAACCCTTCGCGGTAGTCGGTGCCAGAAATGCCGACCGGAGCGCTGGCACCGTAGAAGCGCGCAAGCCGGCACACCACGTGACGAACGTCGTCGTTCGTCGCCACCCCGCCGACGATCAGCCGGTCGAGCATGCGTGCCGCGGGCAGCCGGCGCATCTTGACCAGCCAATCGATAGCGTGATCGTCGGCGGAGAACTGCAAGCGGCCGCCGCCGTCGAGCGACAACGGCACGATGTCGAGATAGACGTCATCCGAGAGCCGGCGATTGAGCCGCAACTCCTCAGCGCAGTTGAGTCGGCGCGCGGTCACGGTGGTGAAGTCGAAGTCCGGTGAGCGGACCGGCTTCTTGAGCTTCCAGGCGTGCCGATCGGTGAGAAAAACCCAGGACAGGTGCGTTTCCACGGTAGCGACTTGCGTGGTCGCCTCGGGGTAGCTTGCCGGCAGCGACAGGAACGCGACCTTGGCCCCCAGGCCGGGATCGGCGCCGGCGCGCGCCTTGGCGTCTGCGATGGAACGGTTCGCGGCTGCGACCCGCTCGACGACCGGACCCCAGGTCGCGGCCGCATGGCCACGCTCGAGTGGCGCTTCGCTATCGTAGACAACTACCTCTGCGCGCTCTTCCGGCGCGAGCGGCTCCTGCACCTGCAACTGATGGTCCAGCACAGCCAGGTCCGCGTCCGACGCATCGTGCCCCTCCACCGCGCGGCACGTAATGCGCTCGCGCAGCGTTGACTCGCCGGCGACGAAGCTCACGATCACAAACGGAATCTGCAGATCGGCCGCGAGCTTGCGAAACAGATCGCGCTGCCAGCGCTTCAGGAATGTCGCATCGACAAGTGCGACATGACCGGCGGCGGCGACGCCGCGGGCCAACGAGCACACGCGATGGTAGGTGGCCTCGGTGGCGTCAGGGGCATAGCGGTCGATGCCGCCTGCCGATCGCTCGCGCGCTCCTGGCCCGTGCAGGCGCTTGCGCTCGATATCGGTGCGGATACGTACCGTGCCCAGCGCTTCCAGCAACCACTGCGAGAGCGTCGACTTTCCGGAGCCGGAAAGGCCGTGCGTGAGAATGATCGCCGGCTGCGGTGGTCGCGCATAGGATAGCGCAAGATCGACATAGCCATGGTATTCGTCGAGGACGGCTCGGCTCGCATCGCTGGCGCCGAGTTGAACGGCGCGCAGCCGGGTGATCTTTGCACGCACCATCGCGCGATACGCGAGATAGAAGCGGAGGACCGACAGGCCCGCATAATCGCCCGTGATCTCCAGGTAGGCGTTGAGGAAGCGGTGGCCGAGGTCGCCCCGGCCGCGATCCTGCAGGTCCATCACGGTGAAGGCCACCTCGCTCATGACGTCGATCCAGCGCATCGAATCGTTGAATTCGATGCAGTCGAAGATCGTGACTTCGCCATCGATGCGCGCGATGTTGCCAAGGTGCAAGTCGCCATGGCATTCGCGTATGAACCCGCCGCGTTGCCGCTCGCAGAACGCAGGGTAATGAGCCTTGTGCTCATGCTTGGCCCATAGCGTGAGTGTGTCGAGGTCCGCCTCTTCGGCAGGCGTCTCCAGGAGCGGACGGATCTGAGAAAAGTTCTGCAGCGCAATGCGCAGGACATCGTCGGGTCGGCCGAACGAGCTGTCCGGCGCAGCGACGCCAACCCTGGCGTGAAAAGCGGCGACTTTGGCGGCCAGTACGTCGATATCGGCTGCGTCGAGTTGGTTACGCAAGAGCAGCAAACTCGCGAGCGCTTCCTGGGGGAATTCGCGCATCCTGACGGCATATTCGAGCGGCGGACCATCGCCACCAAGAATCGGGGCATCGACGGTGCCGGTGATCGCAACGACGTCGAGATACAGTGCCGGTGCAAGACGGCGGTTGAGCCTAAGCTCTTCCTCGCAATAGAAGCGCCGCGCCGACAGCGTCGTGAAATCCAGGAACCCCAGGCTCACGCTCTTTTTTATCTTGTACGCGTGCTTTCCGGTCAGCAGGACGTAGGAGATGTGCGTCTCCAGGACATGGACGTGCGCACACCCGTCGCCGAAAACAGAGGGCGTGCGCAGGGCGGCAATAAGTCGCGCCTGATCGCTGGCAGGTCTGGGTGAATCTGGCGCCATGATCCGATCATGCTCCCGGGGGATTGTGAACGGCGCAAGATCCTGATGCGGACGGTGCGGAGTTGGCTGAAGGAGTCCGGAAGCCTACCAAGCACACCTGCCGTCGCAACCGCCAAAGCCACCCTGCCAGCGCGTCAATCTTCCGCGCTGGTGCGGGTATAACGCCGTGCCCGTTATTGGACCGTCAATTCCTTGACGGGTGTGCCGCCCTGCTTGGGCAGTGTGAGCTCGAGAATCCCATCCTGGTACTTTGCCTCGGCCTTGGCTTGATCGACATCATGCCTCAGCGTAAAGCTGCGCGATTGGCTGCCGTAATAGCGCTCGCTACGCAGGACGGTTTCGCCCTTCTTCTCTTCCTTCTCGCGCTTGACCTCAGCGGTGATCGAAACGCTGTTGCCGTCGATCGCCACGCGGATGTCTTCCTTCTTGACGCCGGGAATCTCCGCCTTGATCCGGTAGACCTTTTCGTCCTCGGCGACGTCCATCTTGATCTCGGGCGCTTCGGGCAGATCACGCATGAATGACCGTAGCCGCCGGTTGGTGAACAAATCTTCGAAATCGCGGAAAGGATCGAAGCGTGCAAGCTCGCCCAAGGGGTTGTTGCGAATGATGTTGGCCATGGCTGGTTCCTCGATGAATGTACTTAACTTCGCGTGCCCGCCGACTCGTCACCCGACCCTGGGTTGGTGGGCATTGCGACGTGCGGACCGCATGAACTCCTTGTTGCAGTCCATGATAGGTCCGCCGTCGAATGAGGAATTGACTTGCGTCAAGTCCCCGCAACCGAATGCGCGCCACCGTGACAATCCTTCCCCAGGCCTCGCCCTGCTTCATTTCCGGAGCGCTTGGGAAGCAGTCGCCAGCCTGCCCAGGACGCGTCCAAGCCCCAGCATGCTCGGCGTTTAGGCACACGCGTTGTTGATATCCGTCAAGCGGGATAGCGCGATGCAGGCTTAGGCTTTCCTTCATCACGAAGGGCCTGATTGATCAACGGCCGTGCAGAAGAGGAAGCAAAGCATCGCAATGACCACGCGCACGACGCCCTGGGAGCCCGTCAGCTCGTCGATCGCCTATTGGAGGTCATGGTCACGCGCATGCGAGATCTGGTGGACGCGAGCCGCGGGCGCGGATGCCGTCAATGCCGCGCGGCAAAGGCGATTCAACGCGCTGGTCCGGTTTGCACGCAGTCAGTCCCCCATCTATCGCGACGCCTATCGCAAGCTGCCGGAACGCGAGCTCGATCCGCGCGAATTGCCGGTCATGACCAAGCCCAAGTTGATGGCACACTTCGACCAATGGATCACCGATCCGGAGATCAGCTTGGCCGGGGTTACGGCCTTCGTCGCTGACCGCGCGCATATCGGCGAGCGCTATCTCGATCGCTACGTGATCTGGAAGAGCTCTGGCAGCACTGGCGCGCCTGGCGTCTATGTGGAGGACGCCGACGCGCTGGCGACTTTCGACGCGCTCATGGCCGTACATCTCGATCCGATGCGCTTCGCGTCGCGACATTCCTGGGATTTTTTTGCGAACGGCGGGCGGGCGGCGCTGGTGGCCGCAACCGGCGATCATTTCGCCAGCATCGCCTCGTGGCAGCGGGTGTGTCAAAGCAGTCCATGGATTTCCGCGCGCGGCTTTTCGATCCTGGACCCACTGCCGCGGCTCGTTGCCGCGCTGAATAATTATCGACCGGTATTTCTCGCCAGTTACCCGACAATGCTTTCGCTGTTGGCTGAAGAAAAGGAAGCCGGACGTCTCAAGATCGACCTGGTGCGGGTGTGGTCCGGGGGAGAGTGCCTGGCGCCGGACGCAGGCGCGGCCATCGAACGTGCTTTCGGCTGCCCTTTGACCAACGAATACGGTGCCTCGGAATGCATGAGCATCGGGTTCGGCTGCCGTGAGGGTTGGCTCCATGTGAACGCCGATTGGGTTCTGCTCGAGCCGGTTGATCGCGATTATTGCCCGACGCCGCCAGGCGAAGCGTCATACACGGTGTTGCTCAGCAACCTTTCCAATCGGGTGCAGCCGATCATACGATACGACCTGGGCGACAGCATCATTGCCAAGCCCGAGCCCTGTCCCTGCGGCAATCCACTCCCTGCGAGCCGGGTGGAGGGGAGGCGCGATGATGTAGTGTCGATTCGGGCCCCGGACGGCAAGCTCGTGCGTTTGCTGCCATTGGCGCTCACGACGATCGTCGAAGATGCCGCGCACGTGCATCGTTTCCAGATCGTCCAAACGGCTCCCGACCGCCTGATGCTGCGCCTCGAATCTTCTGGTGACGACACGCGGCACGCGATCTGGCTGGCTGCCGCCGATGCCTTGCGTAGCTATCTGGCGCAACAATCGCTTCCTAATGTCCATGTGGGGCTGGATCGTCATGGTCCGCTCGCCGATCGCCGTAGCGGCAAACTAAGGGAAGTCATCGTGGAAATGGAACGCTCATTGGCGTAGCGAGTCGCTTTGCGCTGCTAGCCTTCGCCGTGGCAATCCGGATCGCAAGCAAGTCTTAAGGCACTTCCGTCAACCCGAGGACATGACCGATGAACAAGATCGATTTTCCAGTGCTTCGCAATGTGATGGTCGACCGCCACGTCGCTGGGCGTGGCGTACGCTCGCGGCAAGTGCTGGAAGCGATGCGCATCGTCCCGCGCGAAGCGTTCCTGCCCGAGACGCTGCAGGAATTCGCCTACGAGGACGCGCCGCTGCCCATCGCAGAAGGGCAAACAATCTCCCAACCCTATATCGTCGCCCTGATGACCGAAGCGTTGGAGCTCAAGGGCGGTGAAGAGGTGCTGGAGATCGGCACCGGCTCTGGTTACGCCGCGGCGGTCCTCTCGCGGATCGCCGGAAACGTCTATACCGTCGAGCGCATCGGCCAGCTCGCCGAAAAGGCAGCTGCGGTACTAAATAAGCTCGGCTATGCGAACGTCCATGTGCTGCATGCCGACGGGACGCGCGGCTGGCCCGATCACGCGCCGTACGATGCGATCGTGGTGGCCGCCGGTGGGCCAGAGGTACCGGAATCCTTGAAGGCGCAACTCAAGATCGGGGGCCGCCTGGTCATTCCAGTAGGAATCGATCGGCGTGTTCAGGAATTATTGCGGGTAACCCGGGTGTCGCATCACGAGTACAAGACGGAGGATATCGCCGATGTCCGTTTCGTCCCGCTGGTCGGCGAGGAAGGCTGGGCGCCAGAGGAGGGGCGGTCGGTCGCGCCGCGAACCGCTCCTGTGGTCGCAACGTCCGATGGCGTGCTTGCCAAGGCTATCGCAGGATCCTGCGAAAAATTTGCAGCGACTGACTCCGTCGACCTCGAGCCGTTGTTGCGTCGGATCGGCAATGCGCGCGTAGTCCTCCTCGGCGAAGCGACGCATGGCACTTCCGAGTTCTATCGGATGCGCGAGCGCATTTCACGCGAGCTCATCGAGCGCAAGGGATTCTCGTTCATTGCGATCGAGGGCGATTGGCCGGATGCCGCACGCGTCGATCATTACGTCCGGCATGCCGAGTACGCGCCCTCGGAATGGACGGCGTTCGCTCGGTTTCCAACTTGGATGTGGCGTAACGAGGAGGTGCGCGATTTCGTCGACTGGCTGCGCGCGCGCAATGCAACCGTGGATCCCGCCAAGAGAGTGGCATTTCACGGCCTCGACCTCTACAGCCTTTACAACTCGATTCGCTCGGTGTTGAACTACCTGGACGATGTCGATCCGCGAGCCGCGCGCGTTGCCCGTGAGCGTTACGGATGCCTGACGCCCTGGCAGTCCGACCCGGCGACCTACGGCCATGCGGCGCTGACTGGCGCCTACGAGACCTGCGAGCGTGAAGTTGTCACCATGCTCCTGGACCTGATGGAAAAGCGCCAGGCCTATGCCGAGCATGATGGAGAGCGGTTCCTCGACGCCGTGCAGAACGCGCGCCTGGTGGCGAATGCCGAACGCTATTACCGGATCATGTACTACGGTTCTCGTGCTTCCTGGAACCTGCGCGACGGACACATGTTCGAGACACTGAAGACGCTGCTCGCGTTTCATGGGCCGGAGAGCAAGGCCATCGTCTGGGCCCACAATTCGCACGTCGGCGACTCTGCGGCGACCGAAATGTCTTCCCGCGGCGAATACAACATCGGGCATCTGTGCCGCAAGGAATTCGGTGACGCGGCTTACACCGTCGGCTTCGGCACCAATAGGGGGTTTGTTGCAGCCGCCTCGGACTGGGACGGTCCGATGGAGGTCAAAGCGGTCCGCCCGGCGCTATCCGCAAGTTACGAACGCCTCTGTCACGAAGCTGGGCATCCGCAGTTCTTGCTGCCGTTGCGGGCTCCCATGTCGGCGGATGTTGTTCGGGGATTGCTGAAGCCTCGGTTCGAACGAGCCATCGGCGTGATTTATCGCCCGAAGACGGAGCTCGAAAGTCATTATTTTCAGGCCATCTTGCCCCGCCAATTCGACGAATACATCTGGTTCGACGAGACCAAAGCGATCACACCCTTGTCGACAGAAAAGCTTGAGGGACTTCCAGATACCTATCCGTTCGGACTCTGAGCGTCCTCATGACGGCCAGCAACGACCTAGGGTACGTCGTCGACAAGCTCAACTGGATGCGTGCGGAGGGCATCTGGCCGAACGGCCTGAGGTATCTCTGGACGGATGCTTTCGGAGTCGTCCTGCTTGCATCGCTCTATGCGGCGTCGGAAGAGCGCAAGTACCTCGACGAGGCGGAACGGGTGGTTGCCGAGGTCGAGCGCGTGCTTGGGCGGAGCCGGGGCATTCGCATCGGCGAAGCGCCTAATCGCGATGGCCAGTATTTCCATTACCTCGCGAGGTGGCTCTTTGCGCTGTCCGTCCTCGGCCGGCATGTTCCAGATTACAGGCAGAAGGGCGTTGAGCTCGTGCGCCAGATTCACGATCGCTTTGTCGTCCCGAACCGTGGCGTTGTCTGGAAGATGAGCGAGGATCTGAGCGCGCCTTATCCAGGCTATGGCTTTGGCGCGCTCGATGCCTTCGATGGCTATGTGTCCTATCGTCTTCTCGATGAAAGGGCCCTGTCGCGGGAGATCGCCGACATGCGCCGGCTGATCGATCGGTCGGCGCCGGGTCTTCAGATCACCCAGGATCTGGGCATGGGCATGATGCTATGGATGAGTCACTTCGTTCCTGAAGAAGGCTGGGCGCAGGTACAGAAAGCGCGTTGTCTAGGCATGCTCGATCGAATGTGGATGGAGGAGGGCTATTTTTGCCGCGCGCCAGACCTGCACGAAGTGAAGTTTGCCTTCACCAACTATGGCGTATCGGTTGGATTGCAGGCAGTGGCCGGAATGCCTGAGCGAGTAACGAGGCTCAACGCGTTTTTCGAGACCTATCGCTCGGGAGACGAATACGATCGGGAGGCCATTACCCACGTCATGGCTTGCAGCTCCCATTTTCCAGGCTATCTCGTCCGGACGTTTGGCTGATCGGGACAGCGCTTCCCACGCACTCGTTGGCCGGCGGTGGATCGTGTTCACGATCCGCGAGGTGACGGGCCACGCCCATACCGCCGCACGGGATATCGCTTATTGCGCGGGCGCATGGTGCAGCTGCGGGACCCCCGCACCCGCCGTTCAGGGCGCGGCCGGCGGAACCACCAGGACCGGAACGTCGACGGCGCGCAATAACTTCATGGCGGTCGATCCGAGGATCAGGTTGCGGCTCGCACCCATGCCGCGCGTCCCTAGGCAGACGAGATCGCAGCGCTGTGCCTGGACGGTGGCGCGGATTTCCTCGGCCGGCGGGCCGATCGCCGTGTGCTCGATCACTTCGAATGCCGTGCCGGCGAGCGCGCTACGCGCCGGCAGGAGCGCGGCCTCGAAGCGCTTTTGCTGGTGTTCGCGCAGCGCCTCCGCACCTACCATGGCCCCGATTTCGACGTCGAGCGGCGTCCCTTCGTAGACGGCGAGTAGGTGCACTTCGGGAACATCCCGGAACCACGAAGCGATGCGGAAAACCTCCTGCAGCGCTGCCGTTGCGCCCGCGGATCCGTCGACGGGCACGAGAACCCTTGCCGCACGGTGCGGCGGGCCGTATGCGGACCGAGGCCGCGGCTGCGAAGAGGGGATCACGAGGACCGGCCGGGAGCTGAGATGGATCACTTTCGTCGTCACCGATCCCGTGACCAAACTCTCGACGGCGCCCGCACCGCGCGAGCCCATCGCGATTATCGCGCAATCGAGCGTCACGGCAGCGTGGGCGATTGCCGTCGCGGCGTCGCCGAACAATACCGTGGCCGCGCACCGGGTCGCCACGTCGCGCAGCAGCGTATCCGCCGTCGCCAAAGCGCGCTCTCCCTCCTCCCGCATGCGGCTTTCGGCGCGTTTGCGTAAATATGGGACGAACTCGTTCAAGATGAACGGCTCTGGTTGGATGTTTAGGACTTCGACTTCGGTTGCCTTCCACCAGCTCAGGAGTTCCGCCAGTCCGCGGGCCGCACGCAGTGAGGCCTCCGAGCCGTCTACGGCAAACAGGATTTTCGGCATAGGTCATCCTTCCCGCGGTGCACTCCCGATCCCGCGATCGGTAAGCATATTGCCCTCCCAAGAGTAACTTACGACCGCAAGCAATCGAGCGCATTGACGTAGGTCATATACCGCCGGTTACTCTGCATCACCCCGCCCGTTTCGAATCGTCGCGCGGTTGCGCAAGTGAGCCGAGCCGGAGACTTACGGCGACCGCATCGGAGACCCTGGTCGCGCGCTCATGCGGATAGCTGCTCACCGCGTTGCGCCAGATCAACGTGCACCGATAGCAAAGGACGCATGCTGAGTTACAGCGCAGAATCGCGCACACAATCAGTTGACGAAACAGGAAGTCAATATGATGACGATTGTCTTAGTCAGTGGCGCCGTCGCTGCAGTATTGTCGGCGATGCTTGTATTCGGGCACAGGAGACAGGATATGCGCGCCGCAGTGCGTGTTCCAGATGAAAGCGCTATGGGGCCTGACGCGCGGGCACGATCGAGCGGGCTCTAAATATGTCCGATGTTGCCGGTCGCCTTGGGACACTCACCTGCAGAACGCTCAACGTTCGCATCTCGCCGTTATGTGGCTGTACGTGAAGGGTTACCGGTCCAATGCCCCTGTTCTGCTGCGCCAAAGCCGCCTGAAGTCGCCACCAGGCGACGATCTGACGTTCTCATCCGTCGCCTGCACGTGCCCTAGCCCACGAAAAGTCGAACTGGGATGTGGGGAACGCCCGTCCGTCATCGCGTAGCTGCGCCAATATGCCAAGGACGCGGAAGAACGGTGTTGATCTCGCGATTGCAATCGTGAATGACTAGCCCAGGCGTCGATACCCCCTATTGGAGCCAGGACGCTGCTGCGCTAAGCGCAGTGTTGGAGTCGGGCCCGGGCGGCCTTTCGTTGGAAAGCGCCGCCGCGAAGCTACGCCTGGTCGGCCCCAACAGCGTCGAAGACGCGTCGCACCTGAGCGCATCTCGCTTGCTTGTGCGGCAAATCGAGAGCCCGCTTATGCTCATCCTCATCTTCGGCGCCGCGATCTCGCTGATCCTGCGGCAGTGGGTGGATTCGGCGATCATTCTTGCGATCGTGCTCGGAAGCGCGCTGCTGGGCTTCTTTCAGGAGTACCGGGCGTCGGCGGCAGTCGAGGCGCTGAAACGCCGGCTGGCACTGACTTGCCGCGTACTGCGCGACGGCGTCGAACGGACTGAACCGCCCCATGTTTGCCGGAGGCTCCATTCTTTGAGAGGATGGAGCAATGAGCAGACCTTCGAAGTTTTCACCTGAAGCGCATGAGCGTGCGGTCCGGATGGTTCTGGAACATCGCGGTGAGCACGACTCCCAATGGGCGGGGATCCGATCGATCGCCGGCAAGATTGGGGTCACCCCGGAGACGCTGCGGCGCTGGGTTCGGCAGACTGAAGTTGACGTGGGCAACGGCTCCGATCTGTCGAGCGCTCCAACGAGAAAGGTCAGTGCCCTTAGGGAAGTACTGCCTCAACAGGCCATTGGTATTCTCGTTTGTGCCGCGCTGCCAACGCCTCCGGGAACCCATCGGGAACATCCCGCCGGCCGAGGCCGAGGAGCGCTACTATCAGCAACTTTCCGAGTTACCCATGGCGGCGTAACTCACACCAAGGAGACTCCGGGATTCCCGGGGCGGTTCAGAAGACCCTGAAGGCGTTCAGTGACCAACCGGACTTCTCCGCGCGACTCGCCCATTTGATGGCAACTGTAGATTCTGTGTTTCAGAACTGGTATCACCACACGCTGATTTTTGGCGACGGCAAGGCCGTGCCTGGAGGAGCGTTGAAGTACGCAATATTACTTGGGACGCCGTTGGTACTTTGGCTCGTTGCGGAGTGGCGGCGGCAGTCTCCCGCCTTGTTGCGAGTATTGATTGCGATGACGGTTTCGTTTGTAGCGATCGCGTTGATTTTCGGGACGCGGCTTTCGGGACACCACTATATGGTGTTGCTGCCGTTGTCATATGCCGCACTTGTGGCTGGACTGCATTTGTCACGTTCAAACAATCCAAATTCGCGGCTATCCGATTTGATGATGCTTTCTCCATTCGTAGTGCTTGCAGTAATAAGTTCGGCCGGCCAGATTTCCGAAGCGCGCAATTTACGCGACTCGCGCGGAGTGGGCCTCTACTCGGACGCCATCACTCAACTTGCAGTTGATCTCGATACCGCGAAAAAACGGCCCTTTGTGTACTTTCCGGACTGGGGCCTCTCGATGCCGGTGGCGTTTATGACTGGCGGCCGGGTAGGAATGGACTCTGACGTTAATGTCGACCGTGCGCGAAAACTACTGTGCAGCGGCAGCGATGTCGCGATAGCCGCGATTACCGGCGATCGCGCGGCGCGGTTTGCAGCGTGGCAACAATCGCTGACTTGGGGAGCGCCATTGCGGAAGCAATATACGCAAGGCGACGGAAAAGTGGCATTTGAAATCGCCACATTTTTGGGGCAGGCCGACAACCCTAACTGTCAGATTAAATGAGCTGCAAGATGTTGTACTTTCCCTAGCGGCCATTGCAACAAAGCATGTTGCACCTCTCCCATCGCCGGCCGTTCGGAAATAAACGTCATCCACTTTCTACTATGCTCACCTCATTGGGCCGGAATACTTGGCGTACCTGGGGAAGTCGATGTCTCGATTAGGTCTGTCCTCCAAACTCGGAGAAGTCCAACGGTGCTGGCACGTTGTTCGGCGAAGCCAGTGCGACCAAAACGGTGCTACAGACTTGCATTTTTTGCAGCCAAATAGGCGAGACGTTTCGCCTCGCGGCGGCCTCGCGCCACACTGTCTAGGATCAGCCCGCAGACCAGCGCCAGTGACGCCAGCAGCATCAGCCCCGTGGCCAGCACGGCAGTGGGCAATCGGGGCACGAGGCGCGTCCGCATGTACTCGACCACAACTTCGGCGCCCAGGAATAGCCCGGCCGCCGCCAGCAGCACCGCGAAGGCCCCGAAGAACGGCAGCGGGCGGATGTCGCGGAAGAGCTT
>JBKJTB010000168.1:0-7192 GCA_046594305.1 Devosia sp.
GGGAACAGCAATTCGGCGACGCGATAGCTCTCCTCGAGATGCGGGTAGCCGGAGCCGATGACGAGGTCGATGCCGGCCGCCTGATATTCGCGGAGGCGTTCGGCGACCTGCGCGGGCGTGCCCACGAGGGCCGTGCCGGCGCCGTTGCGGACGAGGCCGACGCCGGCCCACAGGTTTGGACTGACGATAAGCTGGTCGCGACGGCCGCCATGCAGTTCGGACATGCGGCGCTGGCCGACGGAATCCATCTGCTTGAGGAAGCGCGCCTGCGCGGTGGCGATCTGGTCGTCGGAGATTTTCGAGATCAGGCGCTCGGCTTCGGCCCACGCAGCCTCTTCGGTTTCGCGCACGATGAAGTGGAGGCGGATGCCGAAGCGGAGTTTGCGGCCGCGCGCCTCGGCACGTTTCCGGGCCGCGGTGATTTTCTCGGCGACCTGCGCGGGCGGTTCGCCCCAGGTGAGATAGACGTCGCATTGCTCGGCGGCGAGGTCCTGGCCGGCCTCCGATGAGCCACCGAGGAACAGCGGCGGGTGCGGCCGCTGGACGGGCGGCTGGTCGAGGCGGCCGGCTTCGATGCGGTAGTGCTTGCCCTCGAAGTCGACGGTCTCGCCGGACAGGAGCTTGCGCCAGATGGTGAGAAACTCCGCGGCCTGCGCGTAGCGCTCGTCGTGCGCGAGGAAGACGCCATCGGCCGCCAGTTCCACCGGATTGCCGCCGACCACAACATTAAGCAGCAGGCGGCCGTTGCTCAGCCGGTCGAGCGCGGCGGTCTGGCGTGCGGCAAAGCTCGGCAGCGTGACGCCGGGGCGGAGCGCGACGAGGAATTTCAGGCGCTCGGTCGCGGTGGCGAGGCCGGTCGCGGTGATCCAGCTCTCTTCGCAGTTCTGGCCGGTGGGGAGGAGGACGCCTTCGTAGCCGAGCCGATCGGCGGCCTGTGCGATCTCGCGGAAGTAGCGAAAATCGGGCTGCCGCTCGCCGATCGAAGAGCCGAGATAATTGCCGTCGCCGTGCGTGGGAATGAACCAGAAGAAGCTGAGGGGTGTGCTCATGGTGACTCTATCGATGCCGCGCCCAGGGCAGCAGAAAGCGCTCGGCGAGGCGCAGCAGCGCCTCGAAGGCAAAGGCGAGGGCGGAGATGACGAGGATGCCGACGATGACGATGTCGGTGACGAGGAATTGTGCGGCCGACTGGATCATGAAACCGAGGCCGCGCGAGGCGGCGACGAGTTCGGCGGCGACCAGGGTCGACCAGCCGGCACCCAGGGCGATGCGGATGCCGGTGAGAATTTCGGGCGGCGCGCTGGGCAACAGCACTTCGGTCAGCACCTGCCAGCGCGTGGCGCCGAACGAGCGTGCGGCGTTGATCTGGCTCGCCGGCGCGGAGCGCACGCCGGAGGCGGTGGATATGGCGATCGGAGCCAGCGTGGCCAGCCCGATGACCAGGATTTTGCTGGGCTCGCCGATGCCGAACCAGATGATCACCAGCGGCAGATAGGCGAGCGGCGGCAGCGGGCGCACGAACTCGATGATCGGGTCGAGAATGCCGCGGCCGATGCGGCTGGCGCCGATGGCGATGCCGGCGGGGATGGCGACCAGCGAGGTGGCGACGAGCGCGTAGAAGACGCGGCTGAGGCTCGCCAGCGCGTGCTCCCCGAGTGTCGAATTGACGTAGCCTTGCGTCAGCAGCCGGCCGAAGGCGGCGAGCACTTTGCCCGGCGGCGGCAAGAAGAGCGAGGACACCCAGCCGAGGCTCGATGAAAGTTGCCACAGCGCCAGCGCCACGAGAAAGGTTGCCAGCGTGGCGATGGGCCAGCGGCGAGCGGGTCGCGCCGTACCAGCAGGCTTGTCGCTGGCGGTGCGGATTTCGGCGAGACTGGTCATGCAACCGCCCGCTCTTCGTCGACGCCGATGGCGGCGATCAGCGCTTCACGCAACGCAATAAAACCCGGTTCGGCCTTAAGCGCCCGGGCCTTCTCGCCGGCGAGATAGCGCGTCCCGAAATCGACCGCGCGGTCCTCGACGATTCGGCCGGGGGCCGGCGCGAGAACGACGACGCGGGTGGCGAGGAACAGGGCCTCCTCGACACTGTGCGTGATGAGCAGCACGCCGGCCCGCGACGCGCCCCAGACGGTGAGCAGGAGCTCCTGCATGCGCTCGCGCGTCATGGCGTCGAGAGCGCCCAGGGGTTCATCCAGCAGCAGGAAACGCGGCTCGGCGGCGAGGGCGCGGGCGATGCCGACCCGCTGGCACTGGCCGCCCGAGAGTTCCCAGATGGATTTGTGCGCGTGGTCCGCAAGCCCCACGAGACGGAGCAATTGCTCGGCCCTGGCGCGACGCTGCGTAACCGGCATGGATCTGAGCTTGAGCGGCAGGGCGACGTTGTCGAGCGCGGTGAGCCAGGCGAAGAGAGCGTCGTCCTGGAAGACCACGGCACGGTCGGCACCGGGTCCGGTGACCGGCACGTCGCCGGCCGTGATGCGGCCTTCGGTCGGGGCAATGAAGCCGGCCGCGAGGTTGAGAATGGAGGTCTTGCCCGAGCCCGAGCGGCCGATGACGGCCACGAACTCGCCCTGGCCGACCGACAGGTTCAGCCGCTCGAGCACGTTGGTCTGCTCGAACCGGCCGAAGCCATAGGCGCGTTGATAGGTCAGCGAGACATTGGCCAGGCGCAGGACGGTCATCGCGATCTCCGAATGAAGATGCCGCTGCCGCTCAGGGAGGAGCGCGGCAGCGGCAAGAGGGCCAGCCCTGAGGGCGTTTGGCCCAAACCTTATTTCGCGGCGGCCGCTTCCACGTATTTGGCCGTTACATAAGGCGAGTAGTCGGCGAGCGCGGCGGGAATGCTGCCTTGCTCGACGAGGAAGGCGGCGGTGTCGGAGACCGCCTTGACGGTGCCGCCGCCGAGGAAGTTCGGACCGGCCTGCTCTTCGAGCGAGGGGAAGACGTAGCCCTTGAGGAGGGCCGGGACGTCGGCCGCATTGGCGCCGGTGAGCTGGGCGATGGCTTTGGCGGCGTCGCTATCGGCCCCCCAGGCGGCCGGGTCGGCGAGGTAGGCGGCATAGGCGTCGCCGGTGACCTTGACGAAGGCGGTGACGATGTCGGGATTGGCCTCGGCAAATTCCTTGCGGACGATCCAGGCATCAAAGGTGGGAGCGCCCCACTCGGCGACCTGTGCCGAGTCGACGAGAACCTTGCCGCCGGTGGTCTTGATCTGGTTGAGCACCGGATCCCACACATAGGCGCCATCGATGTCGCCGCGCTCCCAGGCGGCGCCGATTTCGGCGGGACGCAAATTGAGCAGTTCGAGCGAGCCTGGATCGATGTTCCAGTGCTTGAGCGCCGACAGCAGCGCATAGTGAGCGGTGGAGACGAACGGCGTCGCGATCCTCTTGCCCACCAGATCTTCGGGCTTTTCCACGCCCTTGACAGCAAGCGCTTCGGCCTCGGCGATATTGCCGACGATGAAGATGGCCTCGATCGGCAGCTCGTTGCTCGCCGCGGTCGTCAGCGGCGACGATCCTACATAGCCGATATCGATCGAGCCGGAGGCAATCGCCGCGATCACATCGGCGCCGCCGCCGAACTGGCTCCAGGTGATGGTGGCGCCGGTGGCTTTCTCGTACGCGCCGGCGGCCTGGGGCACGCGGGACGGTTCGACGATCTGCTGCCAGCCGATCCGCAGATCGACAGCCAATGCAGTGCCGGCGCTCAGCGCCGCGAGGGCAAGGCCGGCGGTGGCGGAAAGGAGGAAGGTACGGGTGACGCGCATCGTCGAAGGGTCTCTCTTGTTCTCGGTGTGCCAAGCACGAATGAGGACAATCTATATAGTCTAGTGAGTTAGTCGAGAATTTGGCTGCCAAAGTGCGAGGGCTGCGCGCATTCGGCTTGCGCCGGAGGCTGGAAATGGGGTGGCGCTTGCTCCGGCGGGATGAAATGGGCCAGAGAGCGGGACGGGATCAGCGCCCGTAGTCCGGTTGACGGACCTAGCTGCGGCCCCATTTGTCGCGCCAGGTGGGGACCGGGTCGCCCGCGGCGGGCGTGGCGGCATAGACCGCACGCGCGATGGCGCGGGCGAGGCACACTGCGGCGGCGTGGCCCAGATGCATGATGTCGATGATCGGGTCCGCCACGGGCCGGTCGCCGGTAGAGACCGCGAAGACGATGTCGCCGTCGACGAGAGCGTGCGACGGGCTGATGGCGCGGGCGATGCCATCCTGCGCCGCGACGGCGAGGCGCTTGAGCTGGGCTTTGCTGAGGTCGGCGTCGGTGGCGATGATGGCGATGGTCGTGTTGGCGATGGGACTATCGGCATAGTCGCGCTTGGTGAGGCTCGAGTCGAGGAAGGTGACTGGGTGCGGCCAGGTGCCGAGGCCGCCGAACTCACCGTCGATCTCGTGCGGGGCGGCCCAGAAATTGGCGCGGTTGCCTGATGTGGCGGAACCGGTGCCGTTGGCGCCGACCAGCGCGCCGATGGTGTGGCCCGAGCGCAGCACGAGCGAGGCCGAGCCGAGGCCACCCTTGAGATTGGCGGTGGTGGCGCCGGTGCCGCAGCCGATGGTGCCGAGCTGGAACTCTGTTCTAGCCGTCTCCAGTGCGCGGCGGCCGAGGGCGCGGTAGGGATTGTCGCCCCATTTCTTATCGCCGCCATTGAGCAGGTCGAAGAGGATGGCGGCGGGGACGATGGGGATGGTGACGTCGGCGACGGCAAAGCCGCGGCCCATGGCGCGGAGCCCGTCGCTGACGCCCGATGCGGCGTCGAGACCGAAGGCGGAGCCGCCCGAGAGCACGATGGCGTCGATGGCTTCGACCAGCTTGTCGGGCGCCAGCAGTTCGGTTTCGCGCGAGCCGGGCGAGCCGCCCATCACATCGACCGAGGCGCGGAACGGCTTGTCGCCGACCAGCACGGTGCTGCCGGTCTTGATGGCGTGGTCCTCGGCATTGCCGACGCGGAGGCCGGGGACATCGGTGATGAGGTTGAGCGGGCCGGGCTTCATGCGGCGGCCAGATGCGAGCGGACGAGGCCGAGATCGCGGTTGAGCGGGACGCCGTCGGGGTCCCAGATGCGGCGCATTTCGAGCATCTGTTCCGCGATTCTCCAGTTGCCGAGTTTCAGATGCGCGTCGAGCAGGATCTGCCCGAACAGATCGCGCTGCGCGTGGCTGCCGCCGATCTCCGTCAGCCGCGGATTGGCGATGCCGAGGTAACGGGCCGCATCGGCCCAGTTGCGCCGCGCATGAGCGAGGACGCCGCGTGCTGCCGGCAACGCCACGTCGCGCCAGACGAGGCGGTCGTAGGCGATGGAGGTCGCGGCCTTGTCTTCGATGGCGGCCATCAGCGCATCGGCTTCGGCGAAGTCGGCACGAGCCAGGCCATAGAGATATTGCAGCGTCAGGAACGGTTGCAGCGTGTCGCTGGCGCGGGGCCGCAGATACTCCGCGAGCTGCTGCCAACGGTTGCCGACGTCGAGGCCGGCGATTTCCATTCGCGCCAGCAGCGAGACGGCGCCGACCTGGTCCTGCGAGTAGGCGGGCTCGATGCCCCAGACATGATTGTCGTAGGCGTCGAACACGGCTGATGTGTCGCCCATCGAAATGTGGAACAGCGCTTTATGCCACCAATTGTGGGTGTACATGAAGGAGTTGAGATCGACCCAGGTCTGCTGCGCCTCACTGAGGAAGGCGACGCCTTCGCGGACGCGGCCGGTCGACAGCATCACATGGGCCAGTGCGTGCTGCGCCCACGGCTCCTTGTGCTTGATCTCAAGCGCCCGCCGGGCCGAGCGTTCGGCCTCGCCGAGCTGGTGCATCTGCTCGTAGCCGAAGGCGAGCATGCCGTGGAGGTGGGGGTTATGGGCGTTCTCCGCCTCGACCTGTTTGGCGATGGCCAGCATCGAGGCCGCGTCGCCGCGGTTGAAGCTGAAATATTGGTGGAGTTTCACCGCGGCGAGGTCGCGCGGGAAGCGGGTCACGATCTCCGCCCCGAGTGCCTGCACGGCCGGAACATCGCCGGCGATCCAGCGCTCGAGCTGGCCCAGCATCAGGGATTCCCGCGAGTTGGCGCCTGCACCCGCAGCCCGTGCCCGGTCGAGGTAGAGCTGCGCCTGTGCCTCGGCGCCGCGGGCTTCGAGGAACATCCAGAGGAAGCCGGCATAGGTGTTGGCGAGGACCGAGTCCGGGTCGGCATCGGCTGCGGCGAGCACATTGGTGGACCGCGTCTCATAGCCGAGGAAGCCAGCGACGAAATCGTCGATGCCGCCCAGCGTCGCCGCTGCCGACGTGCTCACTTCATTTCCAAGGGCGTCCTGTGCCATGAGAGGAAGATAGTCACTTGATCCTGTTCCGGAAAGTCCGTCGATGCCGCAGTTTGAGAACAAGGGCGCCAGCGTCCACTACGAAATCGTGGGCGAGGGCCCTGCCCTGCTGCTGATCGCCGGCACCGCCAGCGACGGCGCCAGCTGGGGGCCGCTGGTGCCGCTGCTGACCGGGCGGCAACTGATCCTGATCGACAATCGCGGTTCGGGGCGGACCAAGGTGGACGGGCCGCTCGATCACGTCGACATGGTCGACGATTGCGTGGCGCTGCTTGATCATCTGGGCGTCGGCACTGTCGATGTGGTCGGCCATTCTCTGGGCGGCTATCTGGGGCTGATGCTGGCCGCCCGGGAGCCGGCGCGGATAAGGCGGCTGGTGACGCTGACCGCGGGCGGCATGGACGCCAAGACGCGCGTGCTGTTCGACGATTTTGCCCGCCTGTACTTTACGATGGTGCCGCAGGACTGGTTCCGACTGCTGTATCAGTGGCTGTTCTCAACGCCGTTCTTCGAGAACGAGGCAAATGTGGCCGCGGCGGCCGATGGATCGACGAACTATCCCTACCGGCAGAGCCCGGGGGATTTCGCGCGGCAGGTCGCGGCGAGCAAGCGGGAGGGCAATGTCGACATGTCGCGGATTGCGTGTCCGGTGCTGGCGGTTGCGGCCGAACTCGATCTGCTGACGCCGCCGGCGTCGGTGATGGCGATGCATCAGGACGTGCCCGGCGTCGAGCATGTGACGATCGCCGGCGCGGCGCATTCGATCCATTGGGAGAGGACGGCGGAGGTGGCGGGGGTGATCAAGGGGTTTCTGGGCTGACGTGGATGCGGCCGCCCCCTCATCCGCCCTTCGGGCACCTTCTCCCCTCGTGGGAGAAGGTG
>JBKJTB010000235.1:0-12867 GCA_046594305.1 Devosia sp.
GTCCGCAAACAGATCACACCGCGTCACCAGCGCGATCGAGGCAAAAAGCGATCGCCCGAAAGTGGATTTTTCATCGATGTCAAAACGTTAGCCGCGGCACTCACCAGTCAGTCGCACACACTTAAGAGCCTCGCGAAGATTCTTGGGACGACTGCGAAGAGCAAAGGCGGCGACTTCGGACGATCGATCGACGCCGAAATGATCGCCTACGGGCTAAACGACGTGCAGGTGACCTGGGAATGTTTTGAAGTCCTGATGGACCGCTACGTCAAGAATGGTCTGACGCAGACGCCGGCACACAAGATTTACTCGGAAGCTGGCGTCGGCAAGGCCTATCTCCGCGAATTTTGCATCCAGCCTCCTCAAATCCGCAAGCGCTATACCCCTCCCCCATCGCGGGGAGGGTAGTGCAGCTAGAGGCGAAGCCTCGTAGCGAAGCTAGGGAGGGGGGTGACGCTCGCTCGATCCGGGCTGTTCGCACCCCCACCTACCTGCGCTATGGACCTCACGGTCCTAGCTTCGGTACCTCCCCCGTCGAAGGGGGAGGTGGGCAAGCGGAACGCCCTACCCAACAAAAAACCCGCTCGCGCGGGTCCATCATCTCAACCTTGTCCGAACCCCTCAGTTCGCTGCGTAGAACAGATGCGAACCGATCTTGGCCACCTGGTCGAATTTGTTCGACCAGCTCGGGGCGACGGCGGTCGTGTGGTAGTAGAGCGCCGAATTCGGGATCACGCCCGGACGGTCGCCGACCTGGAACTCGCGGAACGCCACGAGAGCCATCTTGCTGGCCCGTTTCCAGGCACCCTGTTCGGTGCCCATGTCCGAGCGCCCGTCGCAGGCGAAGGTGAACTGGCACTTGAAGCGGCCCTTGTCGGCGTTCTGGAACACCACGCCGCAGAGGCTGGTGGGGAATTTCTTGCTCATCGCGCGGTTGATGATGACGTTGGCCACCGCCCACTGGCCCGCTTCGCTCTCGCCGCGCGCCTCGTGGTAGATCGCCTGCGTCAGGCAGAGCTGCTCTTCCTTGCTCAGCTTGAGCTTCTTGACCGTCGGCACGAATTTCTTCTGCGCGTAGGTCTCGAGCAGATCCGGATTGAGCGCCGAGGTTGTGGTCAGTGTGTCGATGGCGCTAAGCGCGAGGTTGGTGCCGCGCGTCCGGTCGATATAGCCCAGCAGCACATCCTGCGTGAGTTCGGTCGGCGCGACGTCGAAGGCGCTGAACGTCGTCAGCTCCTGCTGCCGCTTCACATAAGCGGCGAGAAGATCGTTGGTGAGTTCGGGCTGGTTGGCCGAGAAACTGCCGCGCAGCGGCACCGGCGAGGGAAGCAGGCGCGAAGCGGCCAGTTCCGGCGTCAGTTCGGCGGGCGTGACGTAGGCAACGGTAAGGTCCTGCGAGTGGGAGGGCGTAGAAACGACAAAGCCCATGAGCGCGGCTGCACTCACGGCCAGTACATTCAACAGCGCGCGAGGTAGCGCGTTAGCCCTCAATCCCCCGTCCTTCCCCCGGACCCGCCCCCTTGGCAGCCCCAGATTTGGCCGTTTGCGAAGTCACCCTAGACGAGCTTGTCCGCCGATGGAACCCAAATTTACCAGGATTTAACCATAGTTCTTAGGGTCCTAAAGTGAGGTTAACGGCTCCCTCGGCTACGGGAAAGCCCTGATTTCCTTAGGATTTTGGTGTGGTGACCGGCGCCTTGCCCGGTCCCGGCGTAGTTAATTCAAATTGCGCCGATCGGCCTTACGCCACTTCCGTGGCGAAGGCGGCGGCGCGGACCTCGTGCAGCGAGCCCATCACCGCGTGGCAGAGCGCGCGGACCTCGTCCGTCGGCTGCACCAGGTCCGGGACCATGATCGTCTGCATCCCGGCGCAGGCGGCAGCGCGGACGCCCGAATGCGAATCCTCGATGGCGAGGCAATCGGCGGGTTTTACCCCCAGATGCCGGGCGGCGAGGAGGTACGGCTCCGGGTGCGGTTTTGGGTTGACGACGTCGTCGCGGGTGACGATCGCCTGGAACAGATCGAGCAGTCCGGCCGTCCCCAGGTGCCCCAGCGCATGCGGCGCCCGCGACGAGGTGGCGACCGCCATCGGGATGCGGCGCTGCTTGAGCTCCGCCAGCAGCTCCGGCACCCCGGCCTTGACCGGCACCGACTGCGCCAGCCGCCCCGTCATGATCCGCCGGCATTCGGCGTCGAACAGCTCGTAGGGAAAACTGACGCCATAAGCCTCGACGAGGAGCTGGTTGGCAACCTCGTGGCTGGCCCCGACCATGCCGAGATGGACCTCGTCGGTCATCGCAACGCCGAGATCGCGGCTCACGTCCCAGACGATCTGTTTGAACACCAGCTCGGTGTCGAGCAGCGTGCCGTCCATGTCGAACACCACGGCGGCGAAGGGGTTTAGCGCACTCATGGCGGCCATTTAGTGCGATTTGCCCCGGCGTACCAGCCCGCCGGCTGCGCCAGCCCGCTATTCGCCCACGAGGACGATGGGAACATCGAAGCTCGTCTGCTCGCCGGACGCCTTGTCGTGGACGGAAAAGCGCAGCAGATACTCGCCCGCCGGGAAGGCGCTCAGCGTCGCCGAAAAGCTCAGATGCATCTCGAGCGGGCGGGTGTCGAACACCTCGGACGAACTCCAGAACCCGATCTGGTTGGCCCGCACCGCGCCTGTCGCGTCGACCAGCGCCAGATCGGCGCTGAGCTCGCGGACATAGCCGCCATTGGCCCGGCTGGTGACGCCATAGCCATAGAGCTCGGCATAAACCGTCACCGCCTCGTCCGGCTTGAAGCTGTTGCCACTGCGCCGCTCGAACTGCCCAAACCCTTTTGGCGCGCCCGTAACCAGTGTCGCGTTGCGGACGCTGAGCGGCAGCTCGTCCCACACGGCAACCAGCGCCTCGCGCACCGCGTCGTAGGCGGTCAGGCTGGTCTGGGCCATCGCGGGGAGGGGCGCGCACAGCATCGCAACGCCCAGCGCGGCCATGAGAAAGTGCCTCACTCCAAAATCCTCCACTCGCGCCGCAGGCGGAGTATGGGCCGAGGATCATGCCGAGAACAAGACGGCCGGCGGCCGAGCGGCGTCGGCCGGTGCGGAGCTGATATGCCGTCATACTATCCCGCGACGCGTTTGGTCGCTGGATAGTGGCAGTCGGGACTCTTCCCCCGCAAAAAGCGGGAGAGGAGTCCCGACTGAAAGTCCGCGTCAGGGTATCGGCGTCATCTCGCAGCAGAGTGGGTGAGCCCCCACTCTGCCACCATCCGGCGGCAGGCTCTAGTTGACGTCCTTGCCGTCCCCCTCGGTCTCGTGCAGCACCGCCACCGCGCCATTGGCGCTGAGCCGCACCTTGCCGCCTTCGATGTCGGCGACGAGATCGCCCGACACATAATGGTGGTGGCCATGGTGATGGCCGGCGCCGCTATCGTCCTTGGTGAGCTTGATCCGCCCGCCCTCGACCTTGTCCACGGTGCCCACATGCACCCCGTCCGCGCCGATGATTTCCATATGCTCTTTGACTGATGCGAGATTCATGAGGGTTCTCCGATGTTGGGAGGGGAGAACGCGGGCCTCGCAGTCAGCGTTCCTCTCCCGTTTACGGGAGAGGGGGACCACGCGTAGCGTGGTGGAGAGGGGTGCCCCACGCACCGGAGGAGCCATGCGCGCACCCGACTTCATCCGCGATCGCGCCAAAGACCTGCGCCGCGGCATGACCGCGCCCGAAAAGCTGCTGTGGGCGATGCTCCGCCGCAATCAGCTCGGCCTCCACTTCCGCCGCCAGCACCCGGTCGGCCCCTTCATCCTCGACTTCTATTGCGCCGCGGCAAAACTGTGCGTCGAGGTCGACGGCCCGGTTCATGACGAGCAGGAGGACGCCGACGCGCGCCGGACCGCGTGGCTGACGAAAGAAGGGATTCGCGTGTTGAGGTTCACGATCGCGGAAGTCGAGCAGCGGCCGGCCGCGGTGCTGGCCGCCATCGCGAAAGCGGCACCCGGCACCAAGGTCTGACTGCTGCCACCGCGCCTCGGTCGTAGGCGGCTCGCACGATGGTGCCACGTTGTTCCTCTCCCGTTTACGGGAGAGGGGGACCACGCGCAGCGTGGTGGAGAGGGGAGCCCCACGCACCGAGCGACCGACATCGCCTTGGCCGCCATGGTGCAAGCGGCACCCCCCTCCACCGCCTGACGGCGGTCCCCCTCCCCCGCAAGCGGGAGAGGATCGCCGACTGATGCCGCATGGGATGGGCAACTCGCAGCGGCGGGGTTCGAACCCGCGACCTCCCGGCCCGAGGCAAACTCGTAGAAAACCGGGGCTCTATCCACTGAGCTACGCTGCTCCGAGCATGACCAACATACCACCTTCGGCGCGAGCGTGTTGACGCGAACTCAAGAGGTAGCCCCCACTTCACGTCAATCCGCTAGCCTTGCGCCGCTGTTCGCCGAGTTCAATGTCCTGAAGACGCTGTTGCTCGCCGTGTCGCAGGAACTCCGCCCAACTCCGCGCTTGGTCGGCGTCGCTTATCTGACTGGCCCAAACCAAGAAGGGTCCTGACGTAGAGAGTAGTTCCTCTGCCTCTTTGACGTAGTCTTCCAGCCGCAGGTGGCATACCCAACGCGCGTACTTGGAGAGGTCTTCCCGCTCGGCTATGGCTTGGTAGCGTTTGACCTCGCCAAATGCCCTTTCGGCTCGCTCCCGAATGCTTTGAAAATTGTCCGAGAGCTGGCGCTCGTCGTGGTCAGGGCCGTACTCGACCAGGTACTCGTCAATTTCCCGTTTTTCCTCACCAAGTGCGAAGCGTCGGATAGTACCGGCCATACTCTCCTTGCGTTTCCCTGACGCCATTTCGAACAGGAGACTTGCGAACATAGAAAAATCAGAACCCGGTGTCGTGACGAAGGGTGGTCCGCCATAGCCGCAGGCAAGGTGATACGCGACCTCGACGATCTCCATCTTCACCTGGTTCCCGGGTACGTAACTGCCTCGCTTGGGATCGTGCCTCAAGTCCGATGTTGCAAGTTCCGTAGCACCTTGAGCCAACCGCATCACAGTAGAGAGGCTGAAGGCCGATGAGGAAAGCGGTTCGCCATCGCGTCTCACGACTCGATTGTATGCCTCGACGGCTCGGCTGAAGTCCGGTTCTATATCTCGCTCAGCCTGCTCCAACTGGATCGCTGCCTCGTCCAATGCACGAGCAAGTCGTATGTTACGATCAATAAGGCGTCTTGTGTTAGCGTCCTTCCTACCGGCGGCGCTGTTGTGAAGGTAGTCGCTGCAGGCGTCATCAACCTGCTGCAGAACTGAGGTCAGCTGACCGATACCTTGAAACTTCAGGTATCCGAGAAATGGCTGCAACAGCTGAACGTATCGACCATATCTGGACGCGACACGAGTGGCCCGTTGTCGGCCCTCTTCCAAGGAGATGTCTGACCTAATGATCCAGCCAAGCTCATATGGAAGATACTGGGCGAGTTGCGGGAGCAGTCGGTTGACGTACTCGACATCACGGGGATCCACTCGGTGAACGGTGGCGAAAATCTCGCAGACTAAGTCAGTGTCCAGCGCAAAGTTGATATCCAATAGTTTGGAGAACGCATCGTCGCGCATTGCTCTCATCGGTGTCCAGACGCATCCTAGCGATGCTATGCAAGGTATGCTCTGTTGGTGGCAGCGAACAAGACCATAGGAGTTTCACATGCCCCGCATCACCCTCACCGCCTCAGATGGCTTCACGCTGAACGCCTATCGCGCCGAGCCCAGCGGAACACTGCGCGGCGGCGTGGTGCTCTATGGCGAGGTGTGGGGGCTCAACAATTGGGTGCGGTCGGTGGCGGACCGGTGGGCGGCGCATGGGTATTTGACTATTGCGCCGGCGATGTTCGACCGCGTCGAGTTCGGCTACGAGAGCGAGAATTACGGGCAGGACCAGTTCAAGATCATCGGCAAGATCTTTGAAACCTACAGCCAGGAGACGGCGCTGCTCGACATGCAGGCGGCCGTCGACGCGGCGGCGGTGGGCGGCAAAGTCGGCGTCACGGGCTATTGTTTTGGCGGCGCCAATTCGTGGCGCTCGGCGGCGCAGGTGGAGGGCGTCGCGGCGGCCTCGGGCTACTACGGCGGCGGGGCGCCCAACTATATCGGGTTGACCCCGCGCGCGCCCATCGAGATGCATTTCGGCGCCCGCGACCACGGCATTCCGCTCGAGCAGGTGGAGCAGCTGCAAGCCGCGCACCCGACGGCGGAGATCCACACCTACGACGCCGACCACGGGTTTTGCAACTCCGACCGGCCGGACCGGTTCGACGAGGCGGCGTGCACGAAAGCCAGCGCGCGGTCGCTGGCGTTCTTTCACAAGCATTTGGGGTAGGGGCAAGCCCCCACCCACCACGCTACGCGTGGTCCCCCCTCCCCGATGGGAGGGATGGGCTCCGTGCTTGGGGTGGGCGTCCCTCCCTCCCATCGGGGAGGGGGGACTGGCGAAGCCGGTGGGTGGGGCTGGCTAAAGTGAACCCAATGCTAGAACATCACTCCATCCCCACCGCTCTCGCCGCGCTCGAAGCTGCGCCGCTGTCGCGCAAGAAGGCCATGCTGCTCGCGCTGCTGATCGATGCCGAAATCGACCATCGCGCCGGCGGTGATCCGTTGGCGGCACGCGCGGCGCTCGCCTATGCATCGCCCGCCCTCGCAATCGTGATGGACCTCGCCGCGATGCGCGAGGCGAGTCCGGTCCTTGTGCTCGAGCCGGTGACCATCACCGCCGACGAGGCCAAAACCCTGCGCGAGGCCGACTACATGGTGTCGCTCTACAATTCCGCCACCGTGCAGCGCGTGCGCATCGCCTGGGCCGATGGGCGGCGCGAGGATGCGCTGACGCTGCTGCGACAGGCCGTCGCCGCGCTGGAACGCTGAGCGGGTCAGGCGCTTTCCGTCTCTGACGGCGCCGGACATCCCCTTGCGCCACGCTTGACCTGGTCTCGCGGAAGTCCTGGCAGCGGCGCCCCGCCGCCCTCAGTGCGCCTCGTCCCAATTGTGGGCCGCGTGGGCGTCGACCTGCAGCGGTACGGTGAGGTTTACCGCCGGGTGGGCGGCGTTCTCCATGATGGTCTTGATGACAGGCATGGCCTTGTCCTCGTGCCCGAGATCGGTCTCGAAGATCAACTCGTCATGCACCTGCAGCAGCATGTCGGCATCGATGCCGGCCTTCTTCAGCTCCGGCTCCATGCGGATCATGGCACGGCGGATGATGTCAGCGGCACTCCCCTGGATCGGGGCGTTGATGGAAGCTCGTTCCACAAAGCTGCGCTCGGCGGCGTGCGAGCTCAGCGCGTTGGGGAAGGCGATCTTGCGGCCGAAGATGGTGGTCACGTAGCCGTCTTGCTTCACCTTGCGACGTTGCTCGGCCATATAATCCTGGATGCCGGGGAAGCGCGCGAAGTAGGTCTTGATGTACTCGCCCGCCTCAGAGCGTTCGATGCCGAGCTGGTTGGCAAGGCCGAAGGCGCTGATGCCGTAGATGATGCCGAAATTGATGGCTTTGGCGCGGCGCCGCACATCGGCGGGCATGCCGGCGACCGGCACGCCGAACATTTCGCTCGCCGTCATCGCGTGAATGTCGAGGCCTTCCTCGAACGCGTCCTTCAGCGCCTGGATATCTGCGATGTGAGCGAGGACGCGCAGCTCGATCTGGCTGTAGTCGGCCGAGATCAGGATGCGGCCGGCCGGCGCCACGAACGCCGTTCTGATCTTGCGGCCGTCCTCGGTGCGCACTGGGATGTTCTGCAGGTTCGGCTCGTTCGAGCTGAGCCGGCCGGTGAGCACCGAGTGCTGCGAGTAGGTGGTGTGCACGCGGCCGGTGCGCTGGTTGATGTAGGCCGGCAGCGCATCGGTGTAGGTGCCGATCAGCTTGGTGAGCTGCCGCCAGTCGACGATGGTGCGGGCGAGGGGGACGCCCTGGTCGGCGAGGGATTCCAGCACGTCCGCGCCAGTCGCCCAGGCGCCGGTCTTGGTGCGCGTGCCGCCCGGCAGCGCCATCTTGTCGAACAGGATTTCGCCCAGCTGCTTGGGCGAGCCGAGGTTGAAATTCTGCCCCGCCAGCTCATAGGCCTGCGCCTCGAGTGCGCCGGCGCGCTGCGTGAAATCGCCGGTGAGGCGGCTGAGGATGCTGCGATCAACGCCGATGCCGCGACCCTCCATGCGCGCCAGCACGGGGGCGAGTTGCCGTTCCTCGATTTCGTAGAGCGCGGTCTGCCGCTCGGCCGCGAGGCGAGGCTTGAGGATCATCCAGAGCCGTAGCGTCAGATCGGTGTCCTCGGCGGCGTAGCGCGCCGCGGCGGGGATCTCGACTTCGGCGAAAGTCTTCTGTGATTTGCCGCTGCCGATCAGCTCCTTGATCTCGATGCCGGTGTGACCGAGCCAGTGCGCCGACAATTGGCTCAGCGTATTGTACTGCACGCCGTCGAGCACGTAGCTCATCAGCAGCGTATCGTCGAAGGGCTTGATGTCGATGCCGTAGCGGAGCAGCAGCCCGAGGTCGTATTTGAAATTGTGCGCGATCTTGAGAATGGAACGATCTTCCAGCAGCGGCTTCAACAGCGCCAGCGCCTCGCGCTCATCGATCTGGCCATCGACCTTGCTGCCGAACATGCCGTTACCGCTCGTATGGTTGAGCGGCAGGTACGCGGCCTGCCCCGGCGCGAGCGCGAACGACAGGCCGACGAGGTCCGCCGTCTGGTTGTCGAGCCCGGTGCTCTCCGCATCGATCGCGAAATAGCCCTGCGCCCGGATCTGCCGGATCCATTCCTCGAGCGCCGGGATCTCCGAAATAATCGTGTAGGCCTCCCGGTCGACCGGGATCGCTTTCATCTTCTCGAGCCGCTCGGCGGCAAACACCACGGTGGCGCTCTCCGAGCGTCCCTCGGCGGAGAGGCGGGCGGCACGAGCGACTTCCTTCGCCTCATTGTTGAACCCGATCGGCGTCGCGGGCTTGGCCGCCAGCTCCGGGTCGGGCTCGAACTGCTCGGGGTCGGCATCGAGCAGGCCGCCCAGCCGCTTCGCGATGGCGAAAAATTCCATGGCACGCAGGAACGGGAATAGCGCCTTGGGATCGATCGGCAGGCGCACCAGCGCGTCGAGCGCCAGCGTCACCGGCACCTCCTTGCTGAGCGTCACGAGCTTCTTTGAAATGATCGCCAGCTCGCGGTTAGTCTCGAGCGTCTCGCGCCGCTTGGGCTGCTTGATCTGCGCGATATTGTCGAGCAGCGCCTCGACCGAGCCATAGGTGTTGATCAGCTCCGCCGCCGTCTTGACGCCGATGCCCGGCACGCCCGGCACGTTGTCGACGGCGTCGCCGCAGAGCGCCTGCACGTCGATCACCTTGTCGGGCGTGACGCCGAATTTCTCGAACACTTCCTGCGGCCCGAGCCAGCGCAGCGCCGGCTGGCCGGGGCGCGGGATGGTGTCGAGCAGCCGCACGGTGCCGTCGGGGGTCACGAGCTGCATCAAATCCTTGTCGGAGGAGACGATGGTGACCTTGCCGCCCGCCGCTAAGGCCTGCGTGGTGTAGGTCGCGATGATGTCGTCGGCCTCCCAGCCCTCCATCTCGATCGAGGGCAGGCCATAGGCTTTGGCGGCAGTGCGCGTCAGCGGGAACTGCGGGATCAGCTCGTCCGGCGGCGAGGGGCGGTGCGCCTTGTAGTCGGAGTAGATCGCGTCGCGGAAGGTCTTGCTGGAGTAGTCGAAGATGACCGCGATATGGGTGGGCGCATCGTCGCCCTCGAGGTCTTCCATCAGCTTGTACATCATGTTGCAGAAGCCGATGACGCTGCCCACCGGCAGGCCGTCCGACTTGCGCGTCAGCTGCGGCAGGGCGTGAAACGCACGGAAAATGAAGCCGGAGCCGTCGACGAGAAGCAGATGCATGGTGATTCCGCGGGATGATCGGCGGGCACCTTAGTGGATCGGGCGCATTCGCCCAACCCTCACTCGGCAGCATTGGCGAGACGGTCTATGCCGGCCCGCAGCACCCGGCCATAGGCCGCCTCGGTGACGGCGAGGAGGGTGGTGTCGAAACTGTCCGGCGACGGCACGGGAGTGGGCGATTCGGCCGGCTTGATGCCGTCGGAGGCGAGCGCCTCGGCGGCCCATTTCGAGCGCGGCAACATGCGGCTGTGGCCGGGCACCTCGATCGCCGAGCGCTGGCCCGCCGGGGCGATCGACGCCGCGATCGCCGCCAGCAGCGTCTCGGTCGCCTGTGGATTGCGACGCAGCTCATCGGCATCGAGCACGGTGATCGGCACGGCGCCGAGCGCTTCGATCTGTGCTTCCATATTGCGCCAGCTTTCGAGGTTCCAGCCGGCCATGGCGAGGCGCGGCAGGCGGACGAAGGCGTAGCCGAGCAGCGCCGATGCCTCGCGGACGAAGCGGCGGCCATAGATGAGGAAGTACCAGGCCATCCACAGCGCCTCGAACGGGTAGCGGAGCACCGCATCGACGCGCTGCAGCGGCGAAAATTCCTGGGCGAGCTGCCGCTTCAGCGACGCCTGTTGCGCCACCGGATGGCGGATCGAGAACACCACATGCGCGGCCCGCGTCATGATCGAGACAAAGGCCGGGTCGTCGACAAACAGCGACAGATCCTTGATGGCGAGCGCCACCGGCCGTCCCGGCCCGATTTGACGCCGCGCCCGGTCATAGGCCTTGAGGATCGTCGCCGCGAAATGCCGCTGCCGATTGAAGGCGGCGGGCGTCGCCGGCTCATACACGGCGCCATCGAGCGCCGCGCCCAGCATCTTGCAGAGGATCGTCGAGCTCGATCGCGCAACGCCGATCACATAGACAAAACGCAATTGACCGCTCTCGACGAGACGCGAGAGCCGGCCGATGTGACTGGAATCCATCGCCGCATCCTCGCGTCCGCGGGTGCGGTGTCAAGAGTGTGCGGGATCACATCCGGGATGTCCCGTGAGACGCCGGCTCGACGATGCTGGCGGCTCCGGGCGATCAGCCGGAGCAGTGTCGATCAAATCGGCCACGAACACCATGTCGGGAAAGCAGTGCAGCGCGGGGCACAGGAGATGGGGGTGTGCGCCCCGCGCTGCCAACCGGGATTGCTCCCGGAACTAGACGGCCGTCGTCGGGTCGATCATGCGCACCACTTCGGTGATGCGGTTGGCCGGGAAGCCGCTGAGCCGGGCGTGGTCGCGGATCGCGTCCTCGTCCTCGGCCAGATAGACGCAGACCGTGCCGTTGCCGACCACATAGGAGTGTTCCCACTGGACGCGCGGCGCCAGCTTGCTGAGCGCGGCGTTGGAGGTTTTTGCGGCGTTGCAGAAGCCGGCGGCGTCATTGGCGCCGAACCCCGGCACCTCGCGTTCGATCACATAGCGTTTCATTGGATTGTCCTTGGTTGAAATTGTTCAGATCAGGGGGTGGGCAGCGGCGCGGCGTCGCAGGAGACGGCCGGGTTCATGTCGGCGAAGGCGCCGGTCGGGTTCTGCCGCCAGGCCCACACATGCAGCTCGTAGAAGGCCGGCAGGCCGTAACGGTTGGGCGCGCCGGTGAAGCTGAAGAGATGTCCGCCCAGTTCAGCCGGGCCTTCGGGCGTGATGTATTCGACCGCCACCAGCTCCATCTTGCCGTCCGGCTGCGGCTCGTACATCACCGCTTCGGGACGGGCGATGTCGATCTTCTTGTCGTCGATTAGAGCGCCGTTCACGTAGTGAATACCCATCGCGCCGCCCTCGATGCCCGAAACGCACGGGATCGGAGCATATCCCTCCGACAGCGCCACGGCGACGTCGGCAAAGCGCGCATTGGCGTCGCGCACGCTGTCGGCCAGGGGGTTTTCCCCGGCGACCATCGCCCCGCCTTCATGCGCCAGAGCGCCGCCGGCGCCGAGCGAGGCCAGCAGCAGCGCACCGGCGAGGATACGGCGCGCCGGCCCCGGGCGGCGCACGGTTTTCCGGCCGTTTTGCGCTGCAACACCGTGGCCCAGCAACTTAATCCCGTCGATTGTAAAAGTCATCATATGATTCCTGTATTGACGATTGTCTTCAGCCGCGCGATGTAGTCGCTGCGGTGGGGCAACTATTTAATCGGGCCACCAATAATGACCATGATCGAAACGCCGTCCGAAATGATCGGGACGCCGACACGCGTAGTCAGCGCGACGGCGAGCGGCTTGTTGTCGGACGTATTGGCACGCGTGCGATTGACTGGAGCGCTGTTCCTCAAGGGGGAGTACAGCGCTCCCTGGGCGTTCGACTCGCCGGGTTCGTGCATTCTCGCAGAACTGCTGTCACCCGATGCCGAGCGGCTGATCGTGTTTCATGTGGTGCGCAAGGGCCGGCTATGGATCAGTGCCGGCGGACACCATGCCGAATTCGAGGCCGGCGATCTCGCCATCCTGCCGTCGTCGCATCGGCATGTGATGGGGAGCCCGCAGCTTGCCGATCCTGTGCAGATCAAGGATCTGCTGCCGCAGAGCCCGTGGAACGATATTCCGATCCTGCGCCATGGCGGCGATGGCGAGTTGACCGAAATGGTCTGCGGCTATTTCCGCTGCGACGAGTTGCTGTTCAATTCGTTCCTCCGCAGCCTGCCGCCGGTGATCAAGATCAGGCCGGTGGGCACGGCGGCGGCTTTGCTCGAGGCGGCTCTCAGTCGGGCGCTCGAGGATTCGCCGGGGTGCGGCACGGCGGTGCGGCTCCCCGAACTGCTGCTGGTCGAGGCGCTGCGGCTCTACTCATCGGAAGCACCGGAGTCGACCGGCTGGCTCGCCGCCACCAATGATCCGATCGTCAGCCGCGCGCTGAAGCTCATCCATGACGATCCGATCCGCGACTGGACCGTTGATGATCTGGCGCGCGCCGCC
>JBKJTB010000021.1:0-13631 GCA_046594305.1 Devosia sp.
GGTATCGCCGGCCTCCACGTATTGGCCGCTCATGCGCGCCTCGGGATCGAAGGCAATTGTGCTCTTGAGCGTCCAGCGGCGGCCGCCATCCTGCGAGGAGAGCAATTCCGATCGCCAGCGCTCGCCCTTGCGATGCTCACCCCAGACCGGCCAGAGCAACTCACCGCTCTCGAGTTCGACCATCTCGCCATAGACCGCCGGCCGGTCGAAATCCATGTCAACGGCAGCGGGCGCCGACCAGTTGCGTCCATCATCGGTCGATTCAACGAGGCGCAGTGCGAGCAGGCAGTCCTCGACGCCACGACCGGGTTGCCACGTCACAACGTTGTAGGGAAGCAGCAGGCGGCCATCGCGCAAGCGCGAAAGTCCCAAAGCTCCGAGCGCCGCATCCTCGCCGGGCGCGGGCCTCGCGACAATGCGCGCCTCCTCCCAGGTCACGGCGTTGTCGGGGGTGCGACGGACGCCGACAGTCCCGCCGGGCCATCCGTCGGGAACGGTGGAATAGGCGACGACGATCCCCGAGGGTGTCGACACGCAGGCGGGAAACATCGAGGGGAATTGGACGGCAACGCCCGACGCGATTATTCGAACAGCCATCGGGTTCATATTTCGCCCTTGCACGGCGCGTCCCCAGCGGCTCGCGGTGTTATCTTGTTATAAGTATAACAATCTATCCGTCAATTGCACCGTGATCGGGCCCGGCTTGCCGTCGCCCCGCCCAATTCAGCTGCCGAACCAGCCAGCCTTGAGATAGCGCATGTACTCGAAAATCATGCCGTGCTTGCGCACGAACACCACTTCGAGAAAGTCGCCGACGACGAAGGGGGGGATCAGGATCTCGACCCCGTCCGCCTCGATATGCGGCTTCAGGTCCTGCACGCGGTAGGCCACATGCGGATTGTACCGCACCGCGTCGGGGACCGTGCTGTCTTCGCGATAGCGGAGGAACTCGATGTGCTCGGGATGATTGCGCGGATTGGTGACCCAGATCTTGCTGGCCTCGACCCAGTCCTCCTGCGGCTGCTCGACGGTGGTGGTGATGCCGACGTGATCGAACTCGTAGTCGGACATTCAACCGATCCTCACGACGTTGCCGGTGCGCCCCGACTCCTCGGCAGCGAGCGTCGCTTCAAGCGCGGCGGTCGCGTCCTCGGGCGTGCCGATGGTCACCGCGCGGCCGCTGATGGCGGTCGCGGCGAAGTAGTTGAACTCGTCGCGTAGCGCCCCACCGCGAATGCCGTCGAACATCGGCCAATAGGTGGTGTCCGGCGAGTGCAGCTTGTTGCCGTCCACGATCCCGAGATTGGGGAAAGTATCCTGCACATGGATGATCCCCTCGGTGCCGATGATCGACATCCGTTCGTCGATGTCGAACGGCGTCTTGTCCGGCATGCACCACACCGTCTCGAGCATCGCTGTGGCGCCGCCCTTGAAGCGGTACATGGTCTGGCCGATATCGGGATGCTTGAGGCCGCGCACATCGACCGTCTGGGCATAGGTCGAAGCGATCGCGTCGCCGGTGAACCACAGCATGATATCGGTATCGTGAATGGCGTCGCCGACGATCGGCCCGATCTTGTTGAGGATGGTTGGCGTCCACGCCGCGGGAATGTTGCGGCGCGACGAGAGCGCCACGATCTTGCCGATGCGGCCCTCGTCGATGGCCTGCTTGGCCATGCGGTAGCGCGGGTTGAAGCGCACCACGTGGCCGATGAAGAGGATGCCCTTGGCGCCCTTTGATGCGGCGGTGATCTTCCTGGCATCCGCGACGGTCGAGGCGATCGGCTTTTCGAGGAAGACGTGCTTGCCAGCCTTGAGGGCGGCAATCGCGGGTTCGGTGTGCTGGTCCCACATGGTGCAGATCGAGACGGCGTCGATGTCGGGATCGGCGAGCATGTCGTTATAGTCGCGGTAGAGCTTCTTCACGCCGAACTTCTCACCCATGGCGGCGAGCCGGTCCGGCGTGCGGGTGCAGAGGGCTGCGAGTTCCAGGTTGGGCACACCGACAATCGTCTCGGCGTGAATCTCGCCGAACCAGCCGAGCCCGATAATCCCGATGCGCAAACGATCCATAGATGTCCCCTCCCTGGAACTCAGAAGTCCTCGAGCGTCAGCTCCCGCGCCATGACGATGTTGCCTGCGCTGAGGCCGCAATCGACCGGGATCACTGCGCCGGTCATGGCGCTCGCGAGGTCAGAAGCAAGAAAGGCGATGACGCGCGCCACTTCGTCAGGCTCGACTATGCGGCCGAGCGGATACCAGCGCTCGAGAGTCTTCAGCACATTGGGATCCTTGGCTTTGCGCTCGTCCCAGATCGGCGTCCGCACCGTGCCCGGCAACACGATATTGACGCGGATATTGTAGCGGCCATATTCCTGCGCCAGCGACCGGGTGAGCGAGATCAAGCCGGCTTTGGCTGCGCTGTAGGCAGGATCGCCCAGCGCGGAGAGGCCGTTCACAGAGCCAACGTTGATTATGACCCCGGACTTGCGCGCGACCATCTGGGGCAGAACGGCGTAAGCGCAGGCGTGGGCACCGTTGAGGTTGGCGTCGATGTCTTCCTCCCAGCCGGAGGGGTCGGTCAGGGCATGCGTCTTGTGGCGCGAGACACCCGCGTTGTTGATGAGGACATCGACGTCGCCGAAGGTCGCGAAGGCCGCCTTGACGGCATCGGCGTCGGAGATATCGGCCACGGCGGGCTTGACGGTGATCCCATCCTTGCCGAGCATCTCGACGAGGCCGTTGACCTTGTCGCTGCGATCGAGCGCGGCGATGGTCGCGCCTTCGGCCCCAAAGAAGCGGCAAAGCCACTGGCCGATGCCGCCTGCCGCGCCGGTGATGGCAATGGTCTTGCCTGCGAATGCTCCGCTCATCTCACGCCCCCAAAGCTTTGCCGATCCACGCCAGATTGGCGCGGCGCAGATGGCCCCAATTGTAGAATGCCAGTTCATCTAGGCCGCCCTCGCGCAAGGCCTCGACTGCGGCGAGGAACTCGCCTTCGGTCCCGAGGTCGGGATGTGACGGACGAAGGATGCCGCGGAGCTTGCCAGTGCCCCTGAGACGACGGCGGATATCGAAGAGGTCGGCCTTCACCCGCATGGCGCTCGGCTCATAGAAGCAGGCTTCGATGATCCCGGTGGCCTCGGCCAGCGCATGCAGGTCGCTGCCTTCATACCAGGCGCCGCCGGTGGGCCGCGCGACCGACGGGATGACCGCGACATTGGCATCCTTGCGCACCGTGGCGCGTATCTCGGCGACGAGTGAGGTGACCACGCCGTTGCGGAAATCGAGGTAGCGCCGGAGGTCGCCATCGGCGGCGATGTCGGCGCGCCAGAACGCCTCGGCCATATCGGCGGGGTAGTCGATGTCGCTGTCGAGATAGGCTTCGATATCGGCGGCGGTTTGCGCCTTCAGTCGCGTGGCGTCGATACCAGTCTGCTGCGCGGCGGCGATGCAGTGATCGCAGAAGCAGAGGCCGAGCTGGTTCTCGAGCCATGGGTTCGACTTCATCAGCGCGAACTCGTGGTGGTAGCCGTGCGCATAGGGCGTGAATCCCGGCGCCTCGATGGAGATTCCGTCGACCGGATAGCTTTCAGTGACGTCGCGGACGAGGCCGATGCCGTAGGCCCGCGCTTCGGGCGCCGACGGACAGAGGTTGTAGAAATAGGGATCCCCGAAGGCATTGCGGACCACCGAGTCCGGATGCGCCATACCCTGCCGGGTGTTGTGCATCAGCACCAGCCACACATTGACTGCCATGCGCCCCGATGTGGTCAACTCGCGCAGCACATCGCCACTCTCGAGCAGCCCGTTGGCAATCGGCTTAATCGCGCCGTAGCGCGATGGATCGGCGTTGAAGTACACGGTGCCGTCGTCGGGGAAGTAGACCTTGCCAGCCTTGCCACGGGGCCGCATGAACTTGCCGGCGTGGTAGCTGCCGGCAATGGTGACGGTGTCGAGCCCAAGGCCGCGAAACTCGTCGGTCGCGGCGGGAACGCCGACCTCGGCAAGGTCCCAGGCGTAGGTGTAGATCGCCTTGTAACTCATGGGCGCCGCTCAGTGTCCGTGGTGGTCGTGGTGATCGATGTGGCCCACAATGTAGGGCGTCTCGAACGGCCGCGTGGACACTTCCATCTCCGCCCCATTGAGGTAGCAGGCAACTGGGTGAAGCAGCGTCGTGCCCTGACGGGTTGCACCGACGACATCGGCGAAGACGTAGTCGGACTCAACCTCGCGCAGCACCGAGATATCGGCGACGGCGCCAACCCCGAGGTGGCCGAGATCAGGGCGGCGGACGGCGAGTGCAGGACGGCTTGTGGACATGCCAATCACCTCGGGCAACGACAGCCCACAATTGAGCAGCTTGCTCATGGTGTGGAGCAGGTCGTAGCCGGGCCCTTCGATGGCGATGACGTGCACGTCCGATGAGATGAGATCGGGTTTGAACCCGTCCTTGAGCGCCGCCTCGGCCGTTTCGTATCCGAATGCGCCCATGCCGTGGGCAATATCGAACAGCACACCGCGTTCGCGGGCCCGCAGGACAGCGTCGAGGACCTTGCCATCCGCGTCGATCGCGGAGTTGGGCTCAGGACGGTAGCAGTGGGTGAGGATGTCGCCCGGCCGCAGCATGTCGACAACGTCCGAATAGCTTGGCGGTGGCTGACCAATGTGGGTCATCAGCGGCAAATCGACCGCCTCCGCCGCCTCAAGCGCCAACTCGAGGGCGCCAAGGCCGAGGTCGCCGGTGACCAGCCCGCCGATGCGGACTTTTACGCCGATGATACGATCGCGGTTGGCCTCGATCTTTTCGACGCAGCGGTGCACCGGGAGCATTGAGCGCGCGGTCGCCTCGCCGATCTGCACGTCCTTGTCGAAGCCGAAGATGCCGGGGAACGAGATGTTGAGGAACGCCAGAATGCGGTACGGCGAATGCGCCATCACGTAGTCGCGAAAACCATCGTAGTTGCCGGCTCCAGCGCTGCCTGCGTCGATCAGCGTGGTGATCGCGGCACGGCGCGCCACCAGGCCAGGTTCGACGCTGAGCGAGGTTGCTTTGTGATAGACGTGGGTGTGGATATCGATGAGGCCCGGCACGACCACGCAGCCGGCGACGTTCTTCACCTTTGCGCTGCCGGGGTCGATCGTGGGCGCGACGGCAGCGATCTTGCCGCCCTTGATCGCCACATCGAAGCAACCGTCGATGCGGTTGCGCTCGTCGATGACGCGCCCGCCCTTGAGGACGAGATCGAAGCGCGAGGCGTTTGCCGGTTCAGCCATCAACAGTCTCCAGGATATGGGCAGTCGGCGGTGGATCGGGCCGCCGTGTTGTCGTACGCAGGCGTGGCTCGTTAGGCGAGGACGACGACCCGTTCTTCATTGATGCTCTGCTCGGCAGCGAGAACGATGCGCAGACTGTTGACCGCCGCGTCCATGGACTCGCTGAGATCGAGGTCCTCGTTGATCGCCTTGAGGAAGAACTCCTGCTCGCGATCGCACAATTCCTGGTGGCCGGGCTCGTCGGTCATCGTGAAAATCTCGTCCTTCCTGAGGAAGGTCTTGTCGCCAGGCGATACTTCAGCGTGGTGGTACTGAATTGCATCGGTCTTGGTGTGCTGGTCGATATTGGAAGAGTCAGACACATCTTCCTTGTGGTCCTTGGGATTTGGAACAATGGACACTGCCCCTTTGGGACCAACCACGTCCTTCACGAAGTAAGCCACCTCGCTCATCATCGGACCCCAGCCCGCCTCGTACCAGCCGATGGACCCGTCATCGAAAGTGACATGCAGGTGCCCGTAGTTCGGCTTGTCGGCTTCGGCCCACAGCTTGGCGCCGATGCCGTGGACGCGCACGGGCTTTGCCCCGGTCAACTGGCACATCACGTCGACATAGTGCACGCCGCAATCGACGATCGGTATCAGTGAGTCGATCAGGTTCTTGTGCCAGTCGTATGTCGGGCCGCCACTCTGCTGGTTAAGGTTGAGCCGCATCACCAGCGGCTTGCCCAAGGTCTTGCCGAGCTCGATGAACTTCATCCATGACGGGTGCACGCGCAGGATGTAGCCGAGCACCAGCTTGCGATTTTTCTCGCGGGCCGTTGCGACCACTTTTTCGGCGTCTTGGTTGGTGGTGGCGATGGGCTTTTCCATGAACACATGCGCGCCGGCGTGCATCGCCTTGATGGCGTATTCGGCATGGCTGTTGGGCCACGAATTGATCGACACCGCGTTGGGCTTGGTCTCGGCGAGAGCCCGGTCGAAGTCCTCGAACAGCGGATAGCCGCTGAGCTCATCGGGGATCGCCTTGCCCTTGATCGACCGGCTCATCAACCCGACAATCTCAAAGCCCGGATTGCGATGATAGGCGCTCGCATGCGACGCCCCCATATTGCCAAGTCCGACGACCAGAACTCTTACCTTGTCAGCCATCCGGCTCTCCCCCAATGCGGCTATCGTGGTTCGTGGGCGGCACGAGGCCGCCCACGTCGCTAGAAGTCTTAGGCGATGGCCTGGTCGAACAGCTTGGCCTGCACGGCCTCGACATCTACCGCCGCGAGATCGGCCGGCAGCTCGACCGCCAGGGCATCGGCCTTAACCTTCTCATGGTCGAAGTCATTAGCAGCCGCGATGCAGTCGTTGGTGACGACGTCCTCGGCCTTGACCGCGGTCTTGATCTGGCCGAGCTCGTGGACCTTGTCGAAGAAGGTCTGCCAGGCGGTCATGTCGTGATCGCCCCAGCCCTTGCGCTTGGACATGTCGCCGCGCACGACGTTGAGATTTTGCAGCAGCGACATGGTCCCCTGCTCGGGGCCATTGGAGGATGCGACCGACGGGAACTGCTCGAACACGGCAGCCACCGCAGCCCTGGGGTTGTGGTAGGACGCCTCGAGGCCCATCGACCAGGCACGCAGATACTTGTCGAGGAACGCCTTCTTGTCGGGGTCGGCAAGATCGTCGGCACGCACGACGTAAGTGTTGGCGAAGAGCGGCGAACGCTGCACGCCAAGCCAGTACTCGAAATCGAGACCGGTCGAAATCCACTCGGCACGCAGACCTTCCCACGCGAGGGCGGCGTCGCCCTGGCCGGCGGCGAGCGCCGTGCCCCATGTCGGCCAGCCGGCTTCGACATACTTCACTTTGGTGATGTCGACGCCCTGCACTGCGAGCATCGGATCGACGATCGACTGCCACGCGGCGGAGCCGAGCAGGATCGTTTTGCCTTCGAGCGCCTTGAGGTCGTTATTGCCCTCGCCCTTGCGGAAGGCGAGGCTGAAGGTGTCGAGTGCGCCCCAGTGGAAGGCAGATTTCAGCTTCATGCCGTTTTCGAGCGCGAACGAGAAGATGCCCGGCGAGGGGAAGCCCATATCGGCCTGGCCGACATCGACGAACTTCACCGTTGCGGTGCCGTCCGACGGGCCTGGCTGCATCTCGGCCTCGATGCCCAGATCGTCGAAGTAGCCCAGCTTCTTGCCCATCCAGAAGCCGAAATCGTCGAGCACTTCGAGCGTCCCGCGCGGCGAAATCCAGGTGAACTTCGAGTACGGCGCCGCACTCGCGCGGCCGATGCCGCCCAGCGCCGTGGCGGTGACGACGCCCGCAGCCGAGACCTGCAGGAAAGTGCGGCGGCTCATGCCGCCAAACATCGGAAGTCTGTCCATTATCTACCCCTGTTGATGGTCGTTTCTAGATTGCTTTCTGCCGTTGCGGCGGCAGGCCGTCGTCTCAGGTCTCCCAACTCGCGAACTTCTTTCCGAGGAGAAAAAAGAGCACGTAGATGAGGATGCCCAGGATGGAGAGGATCAGCACCACAGCGAAGAACTGCGGCATCTGGATCATTGATGAGTAAGAGGTGAGCCGGTTGCCCAGCCCGAAGCCGCCACCGACCATTTCGGCGCCGACCGCGGTCAGCAGCCCGAAGATCGAACCGACCATGAGCCCGACGAAGATCATCGGCAGCGCCATCGGCGCACGCACCTTCCAGAAGATCTGCAGCGTCGAGGCGCCATAGGAACGCGCCAGTGCGATCTTCCCACTGTCGACCCGGCGGAAACCCGTCGCGGCGTTGATCATGACCATCGGGCCGGAAGCCAGCGCCACCGCAATGATGCGCGGCTCGTAGCCGAAGCCGAACCGCAGGATGAGCAGCGGCACCAGCGCCAGCATCGGCGTCGTCACCAACAGCAGGATGTACGGGGTGATGATCTTTTCGGCGAAGGGGAACTGGGTGATCACCGCAGCAAGAACCATGCCCACGCTGGCACCGATCGCGAAGCCGCCGAACAGCTCAATCAGGGTGTGACCCAGATGCGGTGCGATGAACCGGAAGTCGGTGAACAGCGCCACCGCAATCTCGCTCGGCTTGGGAAGAATGTATTGCGGCACCGTAAAGACTGTCAGCAACAGCTCCGTGCCACCGATAATGAATACCGCGACTGCGACGATGGCGAGCACCTCGCCCATCGAGCGAATTCCCGGGCCGGACGCCAGGGAGGACATGCCACCCGCAAGGCCGACCTCGCCGGCCGCCGACGCGCGCTTGAACTCGGGAATGGCGTCGGGATCGCTCACATCGCCCTCAATTGACCAGTCGGAGCGCTCGATGACGGCCGAGCGTAGCGGCTCTGCTGATCGCCAACGATTTCCTTCTTGATCGCGTTGGTGAGGTCGAAGACCTCTTTGGTCGACATGATCTCGAGCGAGCGCGGCCTCGGAAAGGGAACGTCGTAGATGTTTGCGACGCGCCCCGGGCGTGAGCTCATGACCACGATCCGGTCCGACAGGAAAATGGCCTCGTCGATCGAGTGCGTGATGAGCACGATGGTGGTTCGCGTATCGAGCCAGATTTCCTCGACCATCTGGTTCATTTCTTCACGGGTGAAGGCGTCGAGCGCGCCGAACGGTTCGTCCATCAGCAGGACTGAGGGCTTGAACGACAGCGCACGAACGAGCGCAGCGCGCTGCTGCATGCCGCCCGACAGCTCGCGCGGGAAGCGGCCGCCAAAACCTTCGAGGCCAACGCGATTGAGCAGTTCATCGATCCAGACGCGGTCAGGCTTGGTGCCCTTGATCTCGAACGGGAAATTGATGTTGGCATCCAGATTGCGCCAGGGCAGGAGATTGGCGTCCTGGAATACCATTCCGATCTCGGGGCTCGGACCGGTCACCGGCTTGCCGTCGAGCAGCACTTCGCCGGCGCTGAGCTTGTGCAGTCCCGACATCGACCACAGCAGCGTGGTCTTGCCACAGCCCGATGGCCCGACGATCGAGACGATCTCGCCCGCCGTCACGTCGAGCGAGCATTTGTCGATCGCCAGCAGGTCGCCGGAACGAGTGCTGTACACCTTGGTGGCGTCCTTCACTCTCAGCTTGGGCTGATTTGCGGATTCGGCAGTCATTGCCCCTCGATTTTCGCCGTCTTCAGCAACCTCCGGACCACGGTTCCTGAACCGTTTCCTTGCTGACATGTCAGTTTGTGACTAACTTACATTTGATGTCAAGCGACCGTTGGATTGGACCATCTGGTCAGCATAGCTGCCCAATTTGCAGGGGGTTTCCGGCGGTTGAAAGCTGTGTAAGTTTCCGACATACTCGTCGGCATGGAGTATTCACGCGCAGCCGGTCCGGTCTTACCGGTAGGAGACAGTGAAATCGCCACCGGGAATGTTATAGGCAGCGCAGAGAGTAATCCTAAGGGAGCCCCGATGCGCTCACACGTCTCCGTCAATCCGGGACGCGATGGCTATTCCAAGCCGATCCCCGACATTCTTTCGATCATCAAGGATTCTTACGGCGAGCTCAGGCCGGCCGAACGCCGAGTGGCAGACGTCGTATTGGGCGACGTCAACTTTGCCGTTGGCGCCTCCAACGGCGAAATCGCGCGGCGGGCAGGAGCGAGCGAGCCAACTGTCACCCGCTTCTGCCGGGCTATTGGCTGCGACGGCGTGCGCGACTTCAAGCTCAAGCTGGCGCAAAGCGTCGTCGTCGGCCGCCTCTATCTCGCGCCCGGCGAGCCCGCGCCGCCCACCACCGACGGTTCGCCGCTATGGAGCATCGTGTTCGGCGAAGCGCGCAACGCCATCGCCGCCGTCGAGCGCAGTGTCGATCCCGCAGATATCCTTAAGGCAGCCGATCTGGTCGCTGCGGCTCATCAGGTTCTGATCTTCGGGCTGGGTGGCAGCTCCACAGCGCTGGCGCAAGAAACGCAGAACCGGCTGTTCCGGTATGGCGTCGTTGCACTGGCCCATTCGGACCCATACGTCCTCAAGATGACGGCTGCGACGCTCAAGCCGAATGACCTCGTGATCGCCATCTCCGGCACGGGCCGAACCCGCGAAGTGATCGAAGTGGTCGAACTCGCCAAGCACTATCGCGCGAAGACCATCGGCATAACCGCGCCCGACTCCGAACTGGCCGCCATCTGCGACGTCAAGCTCACCGTCGACATTCCGGAATACCCAGATCCTTTGAAGCCAACGGCGTCGCGCTACGCCTTCCTCGTGATCATCGACCTATTGTCCACAGCCGTCGGCTATCGCCTCGACCCCTCGGCCCGCGAGACATTGCGGCGGATCAAGTACACGGTCTTGAGCCATCGCAAAGGGAAGGTGCTCGAACCCCTGGGCGACTGATTTTCAGGTTGCCGCGCTCCTGCCACCGACCAGGAGGCGATGATCGTCAAGGCGCGGGGCAAATGCGGCCGGAATCGGAAGTGTCCACCCTCCCGCAAAAGGTATCTCTCCGCCCAAAGGGTGAGAGTGAAAAGCACCAACAATTTCTGGTGATTGCCTTGGCAGGGGCAGAAGGACTTGAACCCTCGACCCTCGGTTTTGGAGACCGATGCTCTACCAACTGAGCTATACCCCTCCGAGGCGGTGGCCGGTCTAGCCGCAAAGGGGAGATCGTGCAAGACCGTTGTGCAGCGCGGTTGTGCCGATCTGAAACAAGAGCGTTGTCGGGCGCTTGGCGGAGGAATAGCGTACTTTCCGCCCGCGGCTCAGCGCGGGTACGCTGAAGGGGAATCCCGATGAAAAGGACGCTTATTCTCGCCGCACTGGTCGCTGCTGCCTTTGCAGCGCCGACCGTGCCGGCAATCGCCGCCGACGAGGCTCCGGCCGTCGACGCCAAATGCTACGTGCTCCCGCTGCTGCCCGATTGCGCCGCAGAGTGGAACGACTATTGGCAGGCCAAGGGCTACCACCTCACCACGCCCTACGCCTGGTGGACCTGCAAGAAGGCCACCGATGGCGCCGGCCATCTGCTCGATTGCGACACCAACTGATCTGACCAAGGCGTCAGGAGTTCGAGCCCCGGCCTCGCGCCGGGGTTTTAGTTTCAGCGGATGCGGAAGCCGGACTGGCCGTCGTCCATGCCCAGATCGCGGCGCAGATGACGGTTCATCGATAGAAGATCGAGGTCGGTGGACTTGCGGCTCGATAGCCTGATCGCAACGCGGGCGGCGAGGCGGCTCCACAGGCTCCGGCGACCAAGAACTCTTTCCTGATACAGCATTTTCGAGCTCCATGAGCTTGGTTTCGATGCTCAGGATATGCGCTAGATAGGCCTCGAAATCGAACCGGTTTTCGCGTATCATGCATAAGGAGGACTTATGCATGACCGATCCCCTGCCCCCACTCGCCGCCGTTAGGATCTTTGAATGTGCCGCAAGGCTGCTGAGCTTCACCAGGGCCGCTGCCGAACTCGGAATCACACAGGCGGCGGTGAGCTATCAGATCAAGCTGCTCGAGGAGCGGCTGGGTGCCCCGCTGTTCCTGCGACAGCCCCGGGCGCTGGCGCTCACCGAGGCGGGCCAATGGCTGGCGCCGCGCACCACTGAGGCGTTCGACCTCTTGCGCGAGGCCTATTCGCGGTTCGGCGAGCGCGAGCAGACGACGCTGATCGTCAACACCATGCACACTTTCGCGGCGCAGTGGCTGGCGCCGCGGCTGGGCGTTTATCAGCTTGCGCATCCCAAGACCGCGGTGCAACTCGAAACGACGCAGCGCGTGGTCGATTTCAGCCGCGAGGAAGTCGACGTCGTGATCCGCTCGGGCAAGGGGCAATGGCCGGGGCTGCTGGCCTACAAACTCATCGACGTGCGCTACACGCTGATGGTCTCGCCGGCTCTCGCCGAGAAGGTGGGCGGCCTCCGCAAGCCCGAAGACATGTTCAAAATCGATCTGCTCGACCCGCATGATGCGTGGTGGGTCGACTGGATGAAGGCATGCGGCCAGCCCATCGAGAATCTGAAAATGGAACTCGCGCCGATAGGGCTCCAGACGATCACGGCCAGCGCGGCGATGGCGGGTCGCGGGGGGGCGCTGCTGGTCCGGGAGTTCTTCGAGCAGGAGATCAAGGATGGCCGTCTGTATCAGCCGTTCGACATCCTGGTCGACACCGAGAGCGCCTATTGGCTGGCGTTCCCCGAGGGGCGGCGGAATGTGCCGAAAATCAAGGCTTTCCGCGACTGGATCCTGGGCGAGATCGGGCGGCCGGCTTAGCTCGGGCGAAAGAGCGTGCCGGGCTTCAGACCGCTGGTCAGCCAGCGGTGAATCAGCCGGTACCAGGCGGTATGTTCGGGGTGAACCTGGTCGAAACCGGGGGCACGCTTCGTCACAAACCCCTTCGAGTAGAGGACCGCGTTCTGGCGGTACCAATAGGCGACGCCACGATCGTCGCGTACCGCGGGGCGGACGATGTCACGGGGACCGTAGCCGTGGGCAGCGAAGCGGTCGGCCCAGTAGCTCTGCCACTGCTCGTTGAGGTGGTTGTTGCCGCCCTGCCCCGGTACGGCGGCGCTGAACAGGACGTTCGGGGCGAGCGCCACGAGGTCGGCGACAAAGCTGTCGGCGCGGCCGGGCGTGAGGTGTTCGGCGACTTCCATCGAGATGGCGAGATCGAAGGTCTCGCCCGGCTGCAGGCGCTGCTCGAGGTCGGCGGCGCGGATGTCGAGGCCGGGATAGGTCGGCGACAGCGATTTGACCCATTCGCCCTCGTATCCCACCGTCGAGGCGTCGAGGCTCCGCGCGACGTCGAGCCAGGACCCAACCCCGCAGCCGACGTCGACGACGGATTTGGGCTGTACGGCCTCGAAGACGATTGGAAGGATTCGCTCAGCAGAATTGTGCGAACCAACGCGCTGCCAGTCGTAGAAGACCTTGGAATAGGCTTGCTGCATCGGGAACGCTACCGGATCAGATGGGACAGACTGGAGCGGGTGGAGGGAATCGAACCCTCGTATTCAGCTTGGAAGGCTGCTGCTCTACCATTGAGCTACACCCGCAGGCAGAAGAAGGGGTGGTGGGAGAGGTAGGACTCGAACCTACGAAGGCTAAGCCAGCGGATTTACAGTCCGCCCCCTTTGCCGCTCGGGACACTCTCCCGTTCCCTTGGGAACTCCGGCCTTTCGGCCGGAACGCCCGACGGCTCAGCCGGAACGCGTGCGGTTTATGGTGACGCGGGTGTAGCCTGTCAACCTCAATTCGGGCGGCGGGACAGACTGGCACACATCGACCCACAAGCTTGCCGCAACACGGTAAAGCGACTAGGGCAAGGCCATGAGCAAGAACAAGTTTCCGCCCAAGCCAAAATACGATCCCGATACCGGGCCAGTCTACCTCTACGGCATCCATACCG
>JBKJTB010000079.1:0-55979 GCA_046594305.1 Devosia sp.
GGAGCGACCCGTCGCCCTGATCACCGGTGGAGCCAGCGGCATCGGCCGCGCCGTCTGCCGCTCACTCGCGGCGCGCGATCAGCTCGTGATCGTCGCCGACATCGACCTGCCCGGCGCCGAGGCCGTCGCGGCGGAGGTCGGCGGTCACGCGGTGGAACTCGACGTGCAGACGCTCCCGGCCAACGAGGCCGCCGTCGCGTTCGCGCTCGCCGCCGCCGAGGCGGCGGGCTGCGTGATCTCGGTCGACAGCTCCGAACCCGCCGCGACGACACACACGCCGTTCCTCCGCAATTTGTTCGCCCGCGCCGACATCGCCTTCGCCAACGCCGCCGAAGCTGCCGCCGTCACGGGCGCCGGCGAGCCGCGCGAAGCTGCCGCGCGGCTGCTGGCGCTGGGCCCGAGCGCGGCGATCGTCAAATGCGGCGCGGCAGGCTCGATCCTCGCGACCGCCGCCGGCATCGTGCAAATCCCGGTCTTTGCCGTGGATATCGTCGATACCATTTCGGCCGGGGACGCCTATGTCGCGGCGACCCTTGCCGCCCTGCTGCGGGGGACAAGCCTTGAGCTGGCGGCGCTAGAGGGCAGCGCCGCGGGCGCCCTGGCGTGCCGCGATGCGGGATCGCTCACCAATCACTTCACGCGGAACGATATTCAGGCCGCAATACGGATGCACACATGACCACCACAGACACCGGGCCACGTCCGGCCTACATCCACGAACGCATGGGCGGACAGCTTCAGCCCGGCGACGTCGCGCCCTATGTATTGGTACCGGGGAGCGCCCGGCGCGCCGAGCAGTTCGCTTCGTACTGGCAAAATTCGCGCAAGCTCGCCGAACATTATGAGTTCGTCGTCTATTCGGGCGAGCTCGACGGCGTGCCTGTGACCGCCTGCTGCACCGGTTGCGGCGGACGCTCGACAAGCATTGCCGTGGACGAGATGGCCGCCTTAGGTGGAACGACGTTCCTGCGGGTTGGCGTCACCGGGTCGTTGCAGCCCCATGTGGCTGCAGGAGACTTGATCATTGCGTCGGCGGCGGTGCGGCTCGACCGGACCAGCGAGCACTATGTCCGCGTGGAGTATCCGGCGACGGCGCATTTCGAAGTGACCGCCGCCCTGATCGCCGCAGCACAGAAACTTGGCTATCCCTACCATGTGGGCATTGCAGCCACGCCGGCGACGTTCTCGGCCGGCGAGGGCTTTGCGACCTATGGCGGGTACCGCCAGGCCGGCTGGGAGAGCATCGCGTCCGACCTCCGCGCCGCGCGGGTTTATGACTGGGACACCGAGACCGCGACCATCTTCACGCTGGCCAGTCTTTACGGTCTGCGGGCCGGCCGCCTGAATGCCGTGGTCGATGACCCCACGACCGGCAAATACAACCCCATCGGCGAGGAGCGCGCCATCGAAACCGGGCTCGAGGCGCTGCGCATCCTCGCGGCATGGGACAAGGAGAAGGCGCGGACCGGCCGCCGCTACGCCTTGCCCGCCTATCCCGCGATGGGAGCTGCGACATGACGGAGGATCGCGATTTCGTTCACCAGAATTTCGGCGGCGAAGCCAAGCCCGGCGATATCGCGCCCTATGTGCTGGTTCCGGGCACCAAGGATCGCGTGCGGCGGTTCGCAGAGCATTGGGACGATGTGCGGCAGGTCGCCGATCACTATGAGTGGCTGGTCTGCACCGGCACCTATCGCGGCATCCCCATCTCGGCCTGCTCCACCGGCATAGGTGGCACGTCGGTGTCGACCGCGATAGAGGAACTGGCTCGGCTCGGCGGCCGCACCTTCCTCCGCGCCGGGGTGACCCGGCCGCTGGTCGATGAACTCGAACTCGGCGAGGCCGTGATTGCGCGTGGCGCCGTACGCCTCGATGGCGCCAGCCACGACTATGTGCGGGCTGAGTATCCGGCATTTGCCGACGTCGAGATCGTGATGGCCGCGGCCGTGGCGGCCGAACATCTCGGGCTGCCCTATAAGATCGGTGTCATCGGCGACATGGCCTCGATAGGACCGCGGACCATGGACGGGCACCGGCGGTTTCTCACCCAGCGCACCGAGCCGATCATCCGCGAAATGTACGAGGCCGGCGTGATCGACGGCACCGGGGAGTCCGCCGTCCTGATGGTGCAATGCGCGCTTTACGGGCTTCGCTGCGGGGTCATCAACGTCAACGGCCTCGACAGTGCCAACAACCGCTGGGACCCTGTGGCGGACGACCGCGCCGTGGTCTTCGGACTGGAGACGATCCGCGTTGTCGCCGAATGGGACCGGATGAAAGCCTCGACCGGCGTGGCCATGATCCTGCCATAGGCGCTGGTGCGCAGAGACCATCGCGCAAGGCCGCCGATTGGTCTGTCACGCTCCCCAGATCACAACCTGCTCGTGCCGTCCGATCAGGTGGCGGAGACGTTCGAAGCTGGCGGTGATGTGCCGTGCGAAGGCGTCGGTGGCAGGTGCGCGAGGAACACCCTCGGCGCGCAGCAGGCCGAGGGCGCGGTCGGGATGGGGGATCTTGACGGGCAGCGCCGTGATCGACTTGTCGTTGCGGTAGGCAAAGACCACGCTATGGGGGAGGATGGTAAGCGCGTCAGTCACCTTCATGTAGGTGATGGCGCTGCTCAGCGACCCACCGGAATAGCGAATCTTGATCTCGGTCGCGCCCAAGGACAGCAGCAGGCTGCGCAAATCATCGTGCAGCGGACTGCCCGGCGGCGGAGCAATCCAGGGATAGTCCAGCAGCTGCGCGCCCGCGACCTTGCGGCGGGCGACCAAAGGGTGGCCGGCGCGGCAGGCAACGACGTTCCGGCCCGGCAAGATCTCGGTGAAGCTGAGCCCCGAGCCTTCATCGAGCAGATCGACCGGGCAGATCGCTAGATCGATACGGTCGCCGTGAATGGCGGCGCGCAGATCCGGCAAATAGCCATAGCTCTGGTCGACGCGCACATCGGCGTAGACGTTCTGGTACTCAGCGATCATCCCTGAGATCAGCGCGTCCATAAAGAACGGCGTGCCGCCAACCCGCACGACCCCCTGCTGCCCGCCGCGAAAGCTGTTCACCAGTTCAGTCGCCTGACGCGACGCGGTGAGCATGGCCTGGCCGTGGCCGGCCAGTGCGCGGCCGAGCGGCGTTGGCTGCAGGGGACGGCGGCCCTTGAGGAACAGCGGCTCGCCCAGGCGGAGCTCGAGCATCGACAGGGTGCGAGACACGGCCGGCTGCGACAGACCGAGGAGCGCGGCGCCCTCGGTCACGCCCCCGGCCTGGACCACCGCGGCGAGCTGGATCAAATGGCGTTCGTCGAGTTTCATAACGATCCGGTATATTAACTGGACAACAAATCATCAAGCGCCATCGCTGGCTCTGCTAGTGTCCGGCTGTGGATTTCGAGGGAGCGATGTCAGCCCTGTTTCTCAACGAGGACAATTCGTCCGAAATCGTCGCCCAGCGCCTGCTGGCGGCCAGTGATGGGCGCTTGCCGCGGTTGCTCGTCAGTCTCGTTTCCCACCTGCACCAAGCGGTCAAGGAAGCGCAGCCGACGCGGGCCGACTGGCGCGAGGCCATCGCCTTTCTCACGGATATGGGACACGCCAGCGACGACAAGCGACAGGAGTGGATCCTCCTGTCAGACCTCCTCGGCGTGACGGCGCTGGTTGAGGAGATCAATTCCCGCCGGCCGCGCAGCGCAACGCCCAACGCGGCGCGCGGGCCGTTTTATCGGCCGGACGCTCCGCACTATGAGGCTGGAGCCACGATCTCGCTCGATGGCATCGGTGACGTGATGGCCGTGTCGGGCACCGTGCGCGATCTCGACGGGCTGCCGATCGCCGGCGCAACGGTCGAGACCTGGCAGGCCAACAGCGAAGGGCTCTACGAGAACCAGCAGCCCGATCGGCAGCCCGACTTCAACCTGCGTGGGAGCTTTGCCACCGACGCCGAGGGCCGCTTCAGCTACGCCACGATCAAGCCTGCGGGCTACAGCGTGCCTGACGATGGACCGGCGGGTGAGCTGCTTGGCCGCATTGGTTATCCATTGCTGCGGCCCGCGCATATCGGCTTCGTCGTGACGGCGGCGGGGTTCGAGACGATCACCACGCATGTCTACGACCGCGCCGATCCGAACTTCCATCTCGATCCGGTGTTTGGGGTGCGTCCGGCACTGGTCGCCGACGTCAGGCGCGACAGCAAGCGGGCCTGGACGCTCGAGTACGACTTCGTGATGGTGCGAATGCGCAAAGGGAGGCGGGCGGCATGACCCTCGACTTCTCTTATGCTGGGTCCGCATCGCGCATCGTTTTCGGCAACGGGGCGCGGTCCCGCGTCGGCTATTGGGTGGAACAGCTCGGCTGCAAGCGCGTGCTGGTGCTCTCGACGCCGCAGCAGGCGGCGGAAGCGGAGGCGTGTGCCCAAAAGCTCGGCGGGCTGGCCGCTGGCATCTTTCCGGGTGCGGTGATGCATACACCGGTCGAGGTGACAGAGACGGCGGTCGCCAGGGCTCGTGAGCTCAACGCCGACTGCATCGTCTCGCTGGGCGGTGGGTCGACGACCGGCCTCGGCAAGGCCATCGCCTATCGCACCGGCCTGCCGCAGATCGTGGTGCCCACGACCTATGCGGGGTCGGAGGTGACCCCGATCCTCGGCCAGACGCAGGATGGCCAGAAGTCGACTCTGCGCGATGCAAAAGTATTGCCGGAGGTCGTCATCTACGATCCCGAACTCACCTTGGGACTGCCGATCCGCCTCACCGTCAGCAGCGGCCTCAATGCCATGGCCCACGCTGCCGAAGGGCTTTACGCCGACGACCGAAATCCGATCGCGACGCTGATGGCGGTGGAGGGACTGCGCGCCTTGCGCGAAGCCCTGCCGGCGCTGGTCGCCGCCCCCGCGGATCTCGCAGCGCGGGGTACCGCGCTCTACGGCGCGTGGCTTTGCGGCACGGTGCTCGGCTCGGTGGGCATGTCGCTGCATCACAAGCTTTGTCACGTGCTGGGCGGCACGTTCGACCTGCCGCATGCCGACACACATGCCATCATGCTGCCGCACACGATCGGCTTCAACGCGGCCGCGGTGCCGCATTTGCTCAGGCCGGTGACCGATGTGTTCGGCGGTCCGCCCGGACCGGCGCTCTACGACTTTTCCGCCAGCCTTGGCGCGCCGAAGGCCCTCAAGCAGATCGGCATGGCAGAGGCCGATCTCGACCGGGCGGCGGCGATCGCCATTGCCAATCCGTACGCCAATCCGAGACCGATCGACCAACCGTCCATCCGGGCGCTGCTGCAGGCGGCGTGGGCGGGCGACCGACCGCAGGACCAATAAGACAGGGAGGGCCGAATGGCCGACATCACCACCGACGTTCTGATCGTGGGCACCGGCCCGGCCGGCTCCGCCACCGCGGCGTTGCTCGCGACCTACGGCGTCGAGAACATGGTGATCAACCGCTACCGCTGGCTCGCCAACACGCCGCGTGCCCACATCACCAATCAGCGCACCATGGAGGTGCTGCGCGACCTCGGGCGCGAGGTCGAGGACGAGGCCTATCTGTTCGCGACGCAGCAGGATCTGATGGGCGAGAACGTCTTCTGCACCTCGCTGGCCGGCGAGGAAATTGGGCGGCTCAAGACCTGGGGCAAGCACCCGCTGAGCCGGGCCGAGCACCAGCTCTCGTCCCCCAGCCAGATGAACGATCTGCCGCAGACCTTCATGGAGCCGCTGCTGTTCAAGACGGCCTGCTCGCGTGGCACGCAAGCACGGATGTCGACGGAATATGTCGGCCATGCGCAGGACGCCGAGGGCGTCACCACCACAGTTCGCGACCGGCTGACCGGCAAGGACGTTACGATCCGCAGCAAATTCCTCGTCGGCGCAGATGGCGGCAACTCGAAAGTCGCTGCCGATCTCGGCCTGCCGTTCGAAGGCAAGATGGGCGTCGCGGGATCGATGAACATCCACTTCAAGGCGGATCTCAGCAAGCATGTCGCGCACCGTCCCTCGGTGCTCTACTGGGTGCTGCAACCCGGCTCCAATGTGGGCGGCATCGGCATGGGCCTGGTACGCATGATCCGGCCCTGGAACGAGTGGCTGATCGTGTGGGGCTACGACATCAACCAGCCCGAGCCCAAGGTCGATGCGGCGATGGCGACCAAAGTGGCGCGCGACCTCGTCGGCGATCCGCAGCTCGAGATCGAGCTTCTGTCCGTCTCGACCTGGACCAACAACGACATGTACGCCACCAACATGTCGAAGGGCCGCGTGTTCTGCATGGGCGATGCAACGCACCGGCACCCGCCGAGCAATGGGCTCGGATCCAATACCTCGATCCAGGATGCCTTCAATTTGAGCTGGAAGCTGGCTGCCGTGCTCAAGGGGCAGGCCGGTCCGAGACTCCTCGACAGCTTCGACACCGAGCGTGCGCCGATCGCAAAGCAGATCGTCACCCGCGCCAACAAGTCGATCGGGGAGTTCGGACCAATCTTCAAGGCCCTGGGCCTGCTCGACTCGATCGACCCGGTCAAGATGCAGCAGAACATGGATGCGCGCGTCGAGAACACGCCCGCAGCCGAGGCGCAGCGCGAAGCGATCCGCGAGGCGATCGCCTACAAGGTCTATGAGTTCGACGCCCATGGCGTCGAAATGAACCAGCGCTACAAATCGAACGCCGTTCTGGCGGATGACGCGGTCGAGCCGGCGTTCACCAAGGATCCCGAGCTCCACTACCAGTGGACCACCTATCCCGGCGCGCGACTGCCGCATGCCTGGGTATTCGATGATAGGGGCGAGAAGGCCTCGACGCTCGATCTCACCGGCAAGGGCCGCTTCACGGTCCTCACCGGCATCGGCGGGCAGGGCTGGATCGATGCCGCAAAGAACGTGGGCAAGGAGTTCGGCCTCGACATCTCGGCCCATGCCATCGGCCCCCGTCAGCATTGGCAGGACTATACCGGAGATTGGGCGCGCGCCCGCGAGGTGCGCGACAGCGGCATCGTGTTGGTGCGGCCGGACCAGCATGTCGCGTGGCGGCGCGAGACCATCGCCGCCGACCCCGAGACGGAGTTGCGCCGGGTCCTCAAAGCCATCCTCGACAGGTGATCGGACATGGACACGCACGAGACCGGCTATTTCACCGAACAGACCTCCGCCGCAGTGGTTACCGGCCGCAACGCTGACGCCAAAAGCGACCGGCTGAAATTTGCGATGGAGGTGATCACTCGCAAGCTGCATGAGGCGGTCAAGGAGATCGAACCGACGCAGGAGGAGTGGTTCGAGACGATCATGTTCCTCACCCAGACCGGCCATCTCAGCAACGACTGGCGGCAGGAGTTCATCCTGCTCAGCGACGTGCTCGGCGTCTCGATGCTGGTCGACGCCATCAACAACCGCAAACCCAGCGGCGCCAGCGAGAGCACCGTGCTCGGACCATTCCACGTTGCCGACGCCCCGGAATTGCCCATGGGCGCCAATATCTGCCTCGACCAGAAGGGCGAGGACATGGTGATCGCGGGACGCATCCTCGACACCGACGGCAGGCCGATCGCCAATGCGGTGCTCGATGTCTGGCAAGCCAACGACGAGGGCTTCTACGACGTGCAGCAGAAGGGCATCCAGCCCGACTTCAATCTGCGCGGCGTGTTTCGCACCGGCGCCGATGGCCGCTACTGGTTCCGCGCGGTGAAGCCGAAATTCTATCCGATCCCCGATGACGGCACGGTGGGCAAGCTGCTTGGTGCGCTCGGCCGCCACCCGTACCGGCCGGCGCACCTCCATTTCATCCTCAAGGCAGACGGCTTTGAGACGCTTACGACCCACATCTTCGATCCGGACGATCCCTACATCGACTCCGATGCGGTCTTCGGCGTCAAGAAGAGCCTGCTGGCCGAGTTCAGGTCCGTGAACGATGCGGCGCGAGCCAGGGAACTCGCGTTCCGCACGCCGTTCTGGGACGTTGAATACGACTTCGTCCTCGCCCCCGCATCGGCAGGGAAAAGGACGCCATGACGCTGGGATATTGACCACCATACAGTGCACATGTACTGATCTGCGATACATCCTCCGCTAGAGAGGAGACGTTTGATGACGAAGGGAGGCCTGCCATGACGGTTACTATCCGCGGCATCGAGTTCGAGGCCAACCTCGACAATTCGATGGGGCTGCAGTTTACCAATCTGAGCCACCGCTTCGGTTTTCAATCGCCGAACTGGCCGTATTTTCGCGACATCCAGATCGAGCGCATGCACTACATGGCCAAGTCCGGCGTGCTGTCGCAAACGATCACGACAACCATGCACGTCACCACCCACATCGACGCTCCGGCACATGTGGTGCAGGGCACGCCCTTCATCGACGAAGTCCCGCTGCCGCATTTCTTCGGCTCGGGCATCGTGGTGTCGCTGCCCAAGAAGAAGTGGGAGCAGATCACCGGCGACGACCTCGAACGGGCCTGCGGCAAGGCGATCCGTCCGGGCGACGTGCTGATCGTCAACACCGGCTGGCACAAGGTCTATGAAGACGGCGACTATTTCGCCTATTGCCCGGGCTTCGTGCCGTCGGCGGCCGACTGGATGATCGAAAACAAGGTCAAGGTCGTGGGTCACGACACGCAGGCTAACGACCACCCGCTGGCAACCGCGATCGGACCGCAGCGCAACGGTCCGCTGCTGCCGCATCTCGCGGCCGAATACAAGGAATGGTCGGGCGGCATCGACTGGAAGGACGCCTTCCCCGATTGGGAACCGGTGCACCAGAAGATCTTCAAGGCGGGCATCCTCGGCATCGAGAATGTGGGTGGCGATCTCGACGCTGTCACCGGCAAGCGCGTGACCTTCGCCTTCTTCCCGTGGAACTGGGACCGTGGCGATGGCTGCGTCATCCGGCTGGTCGCCATCACCGACCCCAAACAGGCCTATCGCATCGAGGCCGGTGGAGCCTTCTGATGCGCGTCACGCCCTTCGCCGATGCCAAGCCCTACGAAGCCCCGAACCATCGCGGCGTCGTCGGCCTGCGCCTGCAGGGGTTCGAGCCGGATGGGCCGAAGAACCAATGGGTCGGCCTCAGCCAATTCCTGCCGGGCGGCGGCGCCGGCCCCGACTCGACGCCGTTCGAAAAGGTCTATGTCTGCCTCGGCGGTGAGCTCGCAATCGTTTCCGGCGGCACCGAAATCGTGCTGCGCCAGTATGACAGCTGCACGATTCACGGTGGCGAGATCCGCGAGATCATCAATCGCAGCAACCTCGTCGCGACACTCCTCGTCGTCATTCCCTATCCGCCGGGGCACCAGCATGGCTGATATTTTCAACGATCCGCTGTCGTTGTTTTCGGTCAAGGGCAAGGTCGCCGTCGTCACCGGCGCATCCGGCGCGTTCGGTACGCTGGCGGCAAAGGTGCTGGCCGGCGCGGGCGCCAGCATTGCAGTCGTGGCCGGCAGGGCCGAGGCGCTGGCTGAGACGGCAGGGGAGTGCCGCGCCCTCGGGGTGGAGGTCCTCGAAATCAACGGCCGTCCCGATAGCGAGGACGCCTGCATGGCGATCGTGAACCAGGTCGTCGAAAAGTTCAGCCGGCTCGACATCCTCGTTGTCGCATCCGGCAAGAACGATGTTTCAAATATCACCGAGATGGCGCCCGAGCGCTTCCTCGATGTGATGGATGCCAATGTCACGCAGTCCTGGCTCATGGCGCGCGCTACAACTGCGCAGATGCTGAAGCAGGGGGAGGGTGGCAAGATCGTGCTGATGTCCTCCGCCCGAGGGCTGCTCGGGCATCCGGCCGGATACACAGCCTATTGCGCCTCGAAGGCCGCAATCGACGGCATCACGCGGGCCCTTGGCTGCGAACTTGGTCCCAGCGGCATCACGGTGAACGCCATCGCGCCCACCGTGTTCCGCTCGCCGCTCACCGCGTGGATGTTCGAAGACAATGAGAACGCGCAGAACGTCCGCAAGGGCTTTCTCGCCCGCGTGCCCAAGGGGCGCCTGGGCGAGGCCTCGGACCTCGCCGGGCCGCTGCTGTTCCTCGCCTCCGCGGCGTCCGACTTCTACACCGGCCATACGCTCTACGCCGATGGTGGCTATACGGCGGGATGAAGATGGCGGACCGGGCAATCATCGCTGTCGTCGGCGCCGGCCTCATGGGGCACGGCATCGCCCAGGCGTTCGCGACGGCCGGTCACACTGTTCGTGTGTACGACGCGCAGCGATCCGCGCTCGACAGCCTGCATGATCGCATCAGCGCCAACCGCAAGAGTCTCGGTTTGCCCGATACGCTGGGCGGGCTGGTCAGCGCGCACAGCGATCTCGGCGATGCCATCGCGACAGCCGAGATCGTCATCGAGGCGGCGCCGGAAAAGCTCGAGCTCAAGCGCACGATCTTCGCCGAACTGGCACGGCTGGCGCGGCCGGATGCGCTGATTGCATCCAACACCTCGGTCATCCCGATCACCCAGATTGCCGAAGGCCTGCCGACCGCGCATCGCATCCTCGGCACGCATTGGTGGAACCCGCCGTTCCTCGTGCCGCTGGTCGAAGTGGTAGGCACGGCCAGCACCAGCGCCGCCTCGATCGAGGCCATGATGGCGTTGCTCACGGCCGCCGGAAAGACGCCGGTCCACATCAAGAAGGATGTGCCGGGTTTTGTTGGCAACCGGCTCCAGCATGCGCTCTGGCGCGAGGCCATCGCGATCGTCGCTGAGGGCATCGCCGACGCCGAGACGGTCGATACCGTCGTGAAGATGAGCTTCGGCCGCCGGCTGGCGGTGCTGGGGCCGATCGAGAACGCCGATCTGATCGGCACCGATCTCACGCTCGACATTCACACGGTGGTGCTGCCGCACCTCAATCGCTCACCTGAGCCGTCGCCCTACCTCAAGGCGCTCGTCGCCGATCAACGGCTCGGTATGAAAGTCGGCGAGGGTTTTCGCGTCTGGAGCGAGGACGAAAAGGCGACGCTGCGCAAACGGGTTTTCGACTACCTCAAGGACTTCAAACTGAACTGAACCATCTGGGAGGATGACTATGACCAAATCCAACGGCTTCAACCGCCGTGACTTTCTGAAGGGTGGCGTTGCGACGACGCTGGCGATGCCGGCGATCCTGACCGTCACGCGCGCCTACGCTCAGACCCCGACGCTCAAGCTCGGCTATGTCAGCCCCAAGACCGGCCCGCTCGCCGGTTTCGCCGAAGCCGACGACTACGTCATCGACGGCATCAAGAAAGCCTTCGCCGGCGGTCTCCAGAACAACGGCAAAGCGTGGGCCGTCGAGATCATCGTCAAGGACAGCCAGTCGAATCCGAACCGCGCGGCGGAAGTCGCCTCCGAACTCATCCTCAACGATGAGGTCGATATTCTTCTGGGCGCCGCGACGCCCGACACGACCAACCCCGTCGCCGACCAGGCGGAAGTGAACGGCACGCCGTGCATCACCACCGACTGCCCCTGGCAGCCCTATTTCTTCGGCCGCGGCGGCGATCCGGCAAAGGGCTTCCAGAGCACCTACCATTTCTTCTGGGGCCTCGAGGACGTTATCGCCAATTTCACGGCGCTGTGGAACCAGGGTGGTGTCGCCAAGACTGTCGGCGGCCTCTTCCCCAACGACGCGGATGGCAATGCCTGGGGCGACGCCAATCTCGGGTTCCCCAAGCCCCTGGCCGAAGGTGGCTTCGCGCTCACCGATCCGGGCCGCTACCAGCCGCTGTCCGACGACTTCTCGGCGCAGATCGCGGCCTTCAAATCGGCGAATGCCGAGATCGTCACCGGCGTGATGATCCCGCCCGATTTCGGGACGTTCTGGGCGCAGGCGGCGCAGCAGGGCTTCAATCCCAAGATCGTCACCATCGGCAAGGCGCTGCTGTTCCCGTCCGCCGTCGCGGCGCTCGGCGACCGCGGCAACGGGCTGACGTCGGAGATCTGGTGGTCGCCGAACCATCCGTTCGTCTCCAGCCTCGACGGCACGACGGCCAAGGCGCTGGCGGATGGCTACACCGCCGCCACCGGCAAGCCGTGGACGCAGCCGATCGGCTTCCGCCACGCGCTCTTCGAAGTCGTTGCCGATGTCGTCAAGCGCGCCGCCGATATCGAGGATCCGGCGGCCGTCATCGATGCCATCGCCAAGACCAACATCAAGACCATCGTCGGCTCCGTCGACTGGTCGACCGGTCCGGTCAAGAACGTGTCCAAGACCCCGCTGGTCGCCGGCCAGTGGCACAAGACCGCCGACGCGCTCGAACTCGTCATCACCACCAACGTCCAGCATCCGGATATCCCGGTGGGCGGCGACCTCGTCTTGCTCGGATGATATATCGTGGGGATGGGCTCCGGCCCGTCCCCACCCCAATTCCAGATGCTGATCCTCGAAATCCAGAACCTCTGCAAGAACTACGGCGCCCTGCGCGTGACCGACAATGTGTCGCTGTCGCTCGAGGCGGGAGAGGCGCTCGGCATTATCGGTCCGAACGGCGCGGGCAAGACCACGCTGTTCAATCTCGTGGCCGGCACCGTGCAGGCCAACTCCGGACGCGTCAGTTTCAACGGCACCGACATCACCAGATTGCCGGCGCGGCGGCGCTGCTGGATGGGCATCGCCCGTTCGTTCCAGATCCCGCATCCCTTCAAGGGCATGACGACCTACGAGAACGTCCTCATCGGCGCAGCCTTCGGTGGCCAGATGCGCGAAGCCGACGCGGCGAGGCGCGCCGTCGACGTGCTCGACCTCCTCGGTCTCGCCGGCAAAGCCAATGTCGCCGCTGGGACTTTGACGCTGCTCGAGCGCAAGCGCCTCGAAATGGCGCGGGCGCTTGCCAGCAATCCCAAGCTTCTCCTCCTCGACGAAATCGCCGGCGGTCTCACCGAGCCCGAATGCGCCGAGCTGATCGAGGCGATCAAGACCATCCGGGCCCGCGGCGTCACGATCGTCTGGATCGAGCACGTCGTCCACGCGCTGCTCGCCGTCGTCGACCGCATCGCGGTCATCGATTTCGGCAAGAAGATCGCCGAGGGCGAGCCGCGCGAGGTCATGGCGAGCCCACAGGTGGCCGAAATCTACATGGGCATCGAAGGTACGGTGGCCACGAGTGTCTGAGCCGCTCCTCCGCGTCAGCAATCTCAGCGCCGGCTATGGCGATTTCCAGGCGCTGTTCGGCGTGTCGCTCACGGTTGCGCCCGGCGAGGTGCTGTCGCTGGTCGGCGCCAACGGCGCGGGCAAGTCGACGCTGCTGCGGGCGATCACCGGTCTCGTGCCCTGCGCGCGTGACATGGTGACGTTCAAGGGTGAGGCGATCGGCGGCTACGACGCCGACCGCATTGCGCGGCGCGGCATCGCCATGGTGCCCGAAGGGCGGCGGCTGTTCCGCTCGCTGAGCGTCGAGGAGAACCTCATCATCGGCGGCGAATACGGCCGCAAGGGTGGCGTGTGGACGCTCGCCGCGGTCTATGCGCTTTTTCCCATCCTCCATGAGAAGCGCCACGCGCCCGCCACCTCGCTCTCGGGCGGGCAGCAGCAGATGGTGGCCATCGGCCGTGCCCTGATGGCCAATCCCGAACTCATCATCTTCGACGAAATCTCGCTCGGCCTCGCACCCATCGTTATCAAGGACATTTACGCGGCACTCTCCGGCATCATCGCCACAGGCGTTGCCGCCATCCTCGTCGAGCAGGACGTGACGCGGGCGCTTGCCGTCGCGACGCAGTTCGTCTGCCTCCAGGAAGGCCGCATCTCGCTGTCCGGCGATCCGCACGCCTTCCGGCGCGACGAGATCACGGCGGCCTATTTCGGCGCGGAGCGGCACTGATGGATTGGGTCAATGCCATCGTCCAGGGTGTGCTGCTCGGCGGGCTCTACGCTTTGTTCGCCACCGGGCTGTCGCTGATCTTCGGTGTCATGCGGCTCGTCAATATCGCACATGGCGATCTCATCGTGCTCGGCGCCTATCTGGCGCTGGTGGTCGTGCAGACCACCGGCATCAACCCATTCTTTGCCGTGCTCGTCGTCGTCCCGGTCATGGCGCTGATCGGCTACGCGCTGCAGCGCTTCGTCCTCAATCCGACGCTGGGCGAGGATACGCTGCCGCCCCTCCTGGTGACCTTTGGCCTCTCGGTGATCCTGCAGAACGCGCTGCTGAGCATCTTTTCGGCCGACAGCCGTCGCCTTGCCGCGGGGCCGATCGAGACCGCGAGCTTTCCCATCGTGCCCGGCCTCCAGATCGGTGTGCTGCCGCTCCTGATGTTCGGCGTCGCGGTGCTGGTGATCTTCGGGCTCGAGCTGATCTTTTACCGCACGCGGTTCGGCTGCGCCTTCCGCGCCACGTCCGATGACGCCGAGGTGGTGCGGCTGATGGGCCTCAACAACCGCCACGTCTATGCGCTTGCCATGGCGCTCTCGGCAGCCGTCGTCGCAGTCGCTGGCATCTTTCTCGCCATCCGCACCAATTTCGATCCGTCGAGCGGCCCGGCGCGGCTGATCTTCGGCTTCGAGGCGGTGATCATCGGCGGCCTCGGCAGCCTCTGGGGCACGCTTGCGGGCGGCATCGTGCTCGGCGTGGCGCAGACGCTGGGCGCGCAGATCGCACCCGGATTCCAGCTATTGGCCGGCCACCTCGTTTTCTTCCTGATCCTCGCCTTCCGCCCGCGCGGGCTGTTCCCGAGGATGGACGGCTGATGGCCAGCGCGGATTTCACCATCGTCCGGTCGACCCGCGCCAGCCGCATCGGCGCGCTTGTGATGCTGGTCCTCGTTGCCGGGCTCATTGCAGCGCCCTGGTGGGCGGGCCGCGCCAATCTGCGCCTATTGGGCGAGGTCTATTCCTTCGTGGCGCTGGCAAGCCTGTGGAACCTCCTTGCGGGCTATGCCGGCCTGGTGTCGGTCGGCCAGCATGCGTGGGTCGGGCTCGGCGGCTACATGCTGTTCGCACTCGCCATGTTCCTCGGCGTCCCACCGCTCCTTGCCATTCCGCTCGCCGGACTCGTGGGTCTGTTGGTCGCAATCCCGGTTGGGCCGCTGCTGTTCAGGCTGCAAGGCCCCTATTTCGCCATCGGCTCGTGGGTGGCGGCTGAAGTGTTCCGGCTGAGCTTTGCGCAGATCGGCACGTTCGGCGGCGGCTCGGGCATCAGCCTGCCGGCCGGCATCGTCACCTCGATCGCCGCGGACCGAGCCGTCCGTGAAATGGCGATCTACTGGGTCGCTCTGGCCATTGCCATCGGCATCATCGTGTTTGCCGTGGTGCTGCTGCGCTCGAAGTTCGGGCTGGCGCTCACCGCGATCCGCGACAGCGAGATCGCCTCCGAAAGTCTCGGCGTCGATATTCGCCGCACCAAGCTCTTCGTCTATGTCGCAGTCGCAGGCATGACCTCGATGGTGGGCGCCTTCATTTTTCTCCAGAAGCTCAGGATCTCGCCCGATGCCGGCTTCAGCGTCAATGACTGGACGGCCTACGTCATCTTCATTGCGGTCATCGGCGGGCTCGGCACCATTGAGGGGCCGATCATCGGCACCATCGTCTTCTTCCTGCTGCGCGAAACGCTGTCCGACCTTGGGACGATCTACCTGCTCATTCTCGGCACCGTCGCGATCGCGGTGATGTTGCGCGCGCCCAGGGGCCTGTGGGGCACATTCTCGCACAAGACGGGGATCGTGCTGATCCCCACACGGCGGCTGGTGAAGTTCGCCGATGACCCACAACGTGGAAAGTAATGCGATGGCCGACCTCTCAAAGAAGGTGATCATCACCTGCGCGGTAACGGGCGGTATCCATACGCCCACCATGTCCGACGCCTTGCCCTATAAGCCGGCCGACATCGCCGCGCAGGCGATCGCCGCCGCCGAGGCGGGCGCTGCGATCCTCCACCTCCACGCCCGCGACCCAGAGACTGGCAAGCCGTCGCCGGATCCTGCCGTGTTCATGCAGTTCCTGCCGGTGATCAAGCAGGCAACCGACGCGGTGATCAACGTGACGACCGGCGGTGGCCTCAACATGAGTGTCGAAGATCGTCTCGCCGCTCCGCTGCTTGCCAAGCCCGAGATGTGCTCACTCAACATGGGGTCGATGAACTTTGCCATCTACCCCTTGGCCGACCGCTACAGCGCCTGGAAGTTCGACTGGGAAGAGCCATACCTGCGCGGCACCGACGACTTCATCTTCCGCAACACGTTTCGTGACATCTCGCGCATCCTGCAATTGCTGGGCGAGGAACACGGCACCAAGTTCGAGCACGAGTGCTACGATGTGGGGCACCTCTACAACCTCTCTCATTTCGTCGATCGGGGCCTGATCAAGCCGCCGTTCTTCGTGCAGATGATCTTCGGCATTCTGGGCGGCATCGGTCCCGATCTCGAGAACCTCATGTTCATGAAGCGGACCGCGGATCGGCTGTTCGGTTCGGACTATCGTTGGTCGGTGCTTGCGGCGGGGCGATTCCAGATGCCCTTTGCAACCGAGGCGGCGCTGCTTGGCGGCTCGGTCCGCGTCGGGCTCGAGGACTCGCTCCATATCGGCAAGGGCAAGCTTGCGTCCTCCAACGCCGAGCAGGTCAGCAAGGTGCGCAGGATCGTCGAGGAACTGGGGCTCGAGATCGCGACGCCCGCCGAGGCTCGACAGATCCTCGGCCTCAAGGGCGCGGATCGAGTGGGCTTCTGATCGTGGAACCGCGCGACCACCCGTCGTCGGTGCCGGCATGGGAGTTGCACTCCGTCTCGAACCGTGTTGAAGGCCGTGTCGCGATGTTCGAGCATGGGATGGCCGCGATGCGACTAGCGCGCGTGCATAGGCAGGTGTGGTAGTGGCCAAGGATTCAAGTGCCGGCGAAAACAGGGGCGGCATCCAGGTGATTTCGCGCGCGGCCGCGGTGCTGCGCAGCCTGAAGGATCAACGAGACGGCCTCAGCCTGGGCCAGATTTCCGAGCGGGTCGGCCTGCCGCGTTCCACGGTGCAACGGATCGTCGGAGCGCTCCAGGCAGAGCAGTTGGTGATGTCGGCGCATCCGGGCCACGGCATCCGGCTCGGACCGGAACTCAGCTCGCTGGCGGAGTCTGCCCGCTTCGACAGTGTCGACCTGCTGCGCCCGTACCTCATCGAGCTGGGCGAAAAGCTCGGCGAGACGATCGACCTCGCAGTCCTTCGCGGGCGCAAGATGGTGTTCGTCGACCAGATTCCCAGCAAGCATCGGCTGCGGGCAGTGTCGTCCGTGGGCGAAGTGTTCCCGCTTTGCACAACTGCCAACGGCAAGGCGTGCCTCGCGGCGCTAACGGACGAGCAGGTGCTCGATCATTTCCTGCGCGAACAGCCAGTGCGCTATCGCAGCAGCAAGGCGCGTGCCGCCTTCCTCGAGGAAATCGCGGCTGTCCGCCGAACCGGCGTGGCCTTCGACCGCGACGAACATACGGACGGCATCTCGGCGATCGGTGCAACCCTGACGGACATCAACGGCAACATTTACGCGATCTCGATCCCAACCCCGAGTTCGCGCTTCTCCACCAGCGAGCCCAAGATCGAGAAAGCCTTGCTGGCAGCTGTCGCAAGGCTCCAGACCCTCGAAATTATCCGCGCCCTCTGAGCCGGAGAGCACGGCGTCGGCTACAGCACGAAGTCGTTCGCCGTCAGTGCCTTGAGCCCGGTCAGCTCGATGGTGAAGTCGGCGCGCCTGTCGCCGTCGATGTCACCGAAGACGATGGTCTTGTCGTTGGTCACACCGGCGGCGTTCTTCTGGTCCCAGATCAACTGGCCGCGGACGCCGGTGAACGCCGCACCTTCGGCGGCAACGAACTTGAACTTGCCGTTGCCCGACGCGCTGCCATTGCCGTCGATGGTCGAAAGGTCGATCTTGTCGGTGCCATGGGCGAAGTCGGTGATGATGTCCCGCGTGCTCGCCGTCTTGCCGGTTTCGGTGGTGGCATTGAAATCGAACCAATCCTTGCCGCCGCCGCCCGTCAGGATGTCGCGGCCGATGCCGCCGATCAGAATGTCGCGGCCGCCGCTACCGAGCAAAGTGTCGTTGCCATCGAGGCCGCTGAGTGTGTTCTTGGCGTCATTGCCGATGATCCTGTTGGCCAGCCCGTTGCCGGTGCCGTTGCTCGTCGCCGCACCCGTCAAGGTCAGGTTTTCGAGATTGTCGCCGAGCGCGAACGACGCCGAGGCCAGCACCAGATCGATACCACCAGCGACCGTCTCGAAGATCCTGTCGCCCGCGCCGACGACATAGGTGTCGCCGCCAAGGCCGCCGTAGAGACTGTCGGCGCCGTCCAGATCGTTCAGCGTATCGGCGCCATCGTAGCCGCTGATCTCGTCGTTCAGCCCGTTGTTGCCGTAAAGAAGATTGGCGCCGCTGTCGCCGTTCACTACCCCGTCGCGCGGATCAAAGATCTGCGACCAGACGCCGGAGCCTGAACCGTCGGAATTGTTCCACGTCACCACGAACCGCCCGTCGGCAAGGCCGGTGACCCCGAGCTGTGCGACGTCCTCCGAGAATACATACGTGCCAGTGTCGACGACGAACTCGGCGCCGACTCTGGCGCCGAAGGCGTCGAATGCCTGCCCACGGACCGAACCGCCGTTGTGCAACCACACCGCGACAAAGCCGCCGCTGGCGAGACCGGCCACCTGCGACGCGGCCTGTGTGCCGGCCGTCGTTGTGTTGAGCAGAAAATCCGCGCCGACGGGCTCGCCAAGGCGACTGAAGATTCGTGCCCGCGCGTCGACGCCATCGCCCGGATAAACGTCTTGGAATGAATACCACGTAACGACAAAGCCGCCATTGGCCAGCGCCGTGATTTGCGGAACGCTGGCGCTGCCCTGCAACGCTGTCGTGTTAGCGACGACTTCGTTGAGGGTGACTGCGGCGCCTGCGGCATTGAACACGCGCAGCCGCACGTCGTAGCCGGCGCTGGTGGAGGACCAGGCGACAGCGAGATAGCCGCCGGTCAGTTCCACGATAGCGCCGAACTCTTGTATCCCGGCCGTGACAGTGTTGTTGACGGCAACCACGTTCTGCAGCGCGCCCGCGGCGTCGAAGCGCTTGAGCACGATATCTCCGGACGTGGAGTTGTAATTTGTATAGACCGCCGCGTAGCCGGTGCCGTTGCGTGTCAATTCGCTCTGCTGCTGGTTGCCCGCACCGCCATCGAGGCCGGGGAGCGCGACAAGGGCGCCATTGCTGTCGTAAAGCAGGGCGTCAACGTCGGTGTTGCTCAGGTCCATACCCAGCGGATCGGTGTACGAAATGACGAAGCCGCCATTGCTGAGCCCGGTCACCGATGGGTCGCGATTGCCGGGATCGTTATCGACCACGAACTCGGCCCCGACTCTCCCGCCGGCGGCATCGTAGCGCTGGCTACGGATCAGATCGGCACTGCGCCAGACGACGATGTAGCCGCCGTCCGCCAGGGTGGCGATCGAGGGATCGGACTGGTCGTTGAGGCTTGTGGTGTTGACCAGCCGCGCCGGCGCCCATTTGCGAACTGTCATGGTTCAATCTCCTGTGTGGCGATGAAGACGTCAGGCCCGCGACGCGCCGCGAGGGTTTGCGAGCGCCCGCTACAGCACGAAGTCGCCGGCCGTCAGTGCCTTGAGCCCGGTCAGCTCGATGGTGAAGTCGGCGCGCCCGTCGCCGTTGATATCGCCCGAGACAATGGTCTTGTCATTGGCCGAGCCGGAGTTGTTCTTCTGGTCCCAGATCAACTGGCCGCGCACGTCGGTGAAGGCCGCGCTCTCGGACGCTACGAACTTGAATTTGCCGTTGCCCGAGGCGCTGCCATTGGCGTCGATGGTCGCGAGGTCGATCTTGTCGGTTCCGTGCACAAAATCCCTGATGATGTCCCGCGTACTCGCAGTCTTGCCGATCTCCGAAGCGCTATTGAAGTCGAAGCGGTCCTTTCCGCTCCCGCCTGTCAGGAAATCGCGGCCGATGCCGCCCGTCAGCGTGTCGTTTCCCGAGCCGCCGAGCAGCGTGTCCTGGCCCGCATCACCCTTGAGCTTGTCGTTGCCGCCGCCGCCCGCGAGGCTGTTCTGCGCGGCATTGCCGACCACCACATTGGCCAGTTTGTTGCCGGTGCCGTTGACGGCGTCGAGGCCGGTCAGGGTCAGCTTTTCGAAATTGGCGCCAAGCTTGCGGGTCACCGCCGACATGATCGTGTCGATGCCGGCATTGGCGCTTTCGAAGGTCACATCGCCGGCCGCATCGACAATGTAGGTATCGTTGCCGACGCCGCCAAGCAGGATGTCGTTGCCGGCGCCGCCGTTGAGAACGTCGTTGCCACCGTAGCCGACGAGGGTGTTGTCCGTCGTTGAGCCGGTGATTTCGTTGTCGAGGCCGTTGCCGATACCGTTGACCGTGAAGGTGGTGTTGGTCAGCCTCAGGCGCTCGAGATTGGCCCCGAGAAAGAAGGTACCATCGCCGGAGTAGAATACAGAATCGATGCCGCCGGTCGCGGCATTGGGATTGGTCTCGGAAATGACCTCGTCATTGCGCTCGACATAGTAGATGTCGTTGCCGCCGCCGCCGATCAGCGTGTCCTTGCCCAGCCCGCCGGTGAGGTTGTCGTCGCCGCCGAGCCCGACCAGGATGTTGGCCGAGTTCGAGCCGAGCAAGGTGTTGCCGAGGCCATTGCCGGTGCCATTGACGTTGAGCGTGGCGTTGGTCAGCGACAGGCTCTCGAGGTTGGCGCCGAGGATGAACGTATCGCCGCCGCCGCTGTAAACGACAATGTCGTACCCGCCGATCGGGGCATTGGCATTGGTCTCCGAGATGATCTCGTCGATGCGTTCGACGTAGTAGGTGTCGTTGCCATCGCCGCCGATCAGCCGATCGAGGCCGGCCCCGCCATTGAGCTGGTCACTGCCACCGGCGCCGGCGAGTGTGTCGTTTCCGGTCTGGCCGTTCATGGTGTCTTCAAAGGCCGTGCCGACCCAGTCGTCGCCGAAAATCGTGCCGGCGAGATTCACGCCAGCGGTGCGCGGATCGTAAATCTGGGCGCTCACCGAGCTGCCGGAGCCATCCCCCTGTGCGGGAGAGTTCCCCGGATCGGTCCAACTGATCACAAACCGGCCGTCGGCAAGGTTGGCAACGCGTGGTTGGTAACTCACCCAGGCCGGGAATGACGCGTTGACGATGAACTGGTCGCTCGCCTGCGATCCGTTGTTGTTGAAAAGCTGGGCACGAACGAAGGTGCCTGGGCTCTCGCCGCCGGGAACCGTCTCGGACCAGGCAACGAGGAAACCGGTGGCGGTCGCAGTGACGGAGGGCTGGCCTTGAGCGCCAGCGCTGCTGGCGATGCCGCCGCTCGCGTCGATGTTGCCGGCGGCTGTCCCGTGGCTAAAGGATAGGCCGTCCCCGCTCCTGTAGACGACGACGAAGCCGCCGTCGCTGAGACCGACGACACTGGGGTCGGTTTGGTCGCCGATAACATCGTTGAGGTTGACCTGGAACTCGCTCTGGCCGGAGATCGCTTCGCCTTTGCCGCTGAAAATCCGGGCACGGATGTGGTAGCCGGAATTGTCCGTCTCGCCGGGCGAACCCGAGTCGTTCCACACCATGATGTAGTTGCCATCGCCCAGGCCCGCGACTGCCGTCGCGCCCTCGATGGCTGGCCCCCCATCCACCGGGTACTCGTTTGTCGTCCAGGGGCCCGCCGCGTTGTAGGCACGGGCGACGACATCGGCGTTACTCTGTGCCGTCCAGCTGACGAAAAAGCGCCCGCTGCTGCCAGCGGCGATTGCGGCATCGGTCTGATGGATATTGGTGACCGTACTGACGGTGAGTATGTTCTCGTAATCGCCACTCGGCAGCGTGCCATCTGAATTGAGGACACGCGCGCTGATCTGCGAATGACCACCGACGGGGGTCTCTTCCCACGCCACGACAAAACGGCCGTCGGCGGTTGCCGTCACCACCGGGCGCGAGCGGCCAGGAATTGGATCGTCGGCGACATTGAACTCAAAGCCGAAGGGGGAACCGTCGGCATTGAAGATTTGCGCCTTGATATCGGCCGACGGGGCGTCAGACCACACCACGACGAACTTGCCGTTCGCCAGCGCCGCGATGGAGCTGTCCTCCTGGATGCCGGTGGTTGTGCTGTTTACACGGAATTCGCTGCCGAAGCGGGCGGGCACGGCCATGCTGGTCTCCTGGGCGAACGCCGGAGCGCATCACCCAGGCCAGAGGCATTGTGCGGCGGGTCGCCGCGAGGCGGTATCAACCGGATGGTTGATCTTTCGGACCGTCAGGCGAGCGGGCTGGCGAAGCCGGCGACCAGCCGGATCAGGTCGGACTGGCTGCGGACGCCGGTCTTGTCGAACACATTCTGCAAATGGGTTTTGACCGTCGCTTCTGAAATGCCGAGGTCGGAGGCGACCGAGCGGATGCCCCCGATACCAACGACGGCGTCGAGGACGCGCAGCTCGGTCGGAGTGAACTGGAACAGCCGCGCCACCGTCCCTGCCGGCGATGGCAGATTGACCGAAGCCGGGCGGACGAACAGGGCCGCCACGGCAGCGTAGCTGGCGACCGCCTGGCGACGCTTGCCCGAAGTGAGCGGCAAAAGATGCGCAGCGTAGAGTTTGCCCTCTGCCCCGACGAGCCCGATACCGACGCTCGCGCTGCCATTGGCCGGTGTCGCGCCATCGACGGTTGCGAGAGCTTCCCGCATCAACCGCCCGGCCCGCGCGTCGGCGGCAACCAGCCTGCCCTCATCGGACGCCAGCACATCGCCGGCGGCAAGCATCGCCTCCGCCGGCGGGTTGGCGTAGGTGATAAGCCCCTCGCGGCCGAGCAGAAAGATAGCGGCGGGGAGCGCGTCGACCACATCGGCAAAGGCAGCGAATTCGACCCTCCGCAAACCGATGGTCCTCGCGATCAGCACGGCGCGCTGGAAATGCGGAACGAGCAGCCCCATGCGGCGGAGCGCAATGGCATCGGTCCGTCCGACGCTTTCATGCCTGAGGCAGGTCAGCGTGGTGATGGTCGCCGCAGACTTTTCCACGGTGGCCTGCACGGCGTCGATATAGCCCTGGGGTTTCCCCCATTCGGTGAAGAGTGCGGTCTTGAGGAACTCCTCATAGGGCATCGCCGAGGCAACCGAGTCGACATGACCGACCGGCGCCCGAAAGGTCGCCGGCATCATCGGATTGATGTGAACATAGTGCTCAAGGTAGAGCCTGGCATAGCCAGGGTCGTACCCCCAGTTGACATCGAGGCTCATCGCGCCGTCGGTGAAATTGAGCGACGCCAGCGCGCCGCAGGCACAGGAGAGAAAGCCGCAGGTCTGCTCCAGCACGCCCGGCCAGAGTTCTGGATCGAGCGCCGCGTCGTAGATCGTGCCGATGAGTTCGGAGAGTGCTTCCGCCTCGGACAAATCCGCCCCGTCCTGAAAGTGGCTTCGGGGCAGTGTAGGGTCGCCGGATCGCCGATTGCAACCTGCCGCCGGCCGCGGCGTCACTTCGAGGGTGACGAACGATGAGTCGCCTGCCTGCGCCAATACGCCGTTCCAATGCGACGTAAGCGTCCCCCATCGTCGTCAAAATGGCCGAGCTTGCGCTGCATGAGGCAATCCGACATGCTGAGGCCGTTGTTCCGGTTTTTACAGAATGAGTGGCGTCACACGTGCCCGGTATCGCTGCAAAGCACCCCGCAAAATTAGCCGGCAAGGCGCCCCGCCCGGTGCCGCGTCCCGACCGCCGCTTCTACGCGGCGTCGTCGGCCTTCGGGCGCTTCGGCATGCGCTGGTTCCGTCCGCAGCTGATGCCGACGGAGCACTATCACGGGCACATCGAGCTCAACTGGCTCACCGCCGGTGAGATGGATTACGTCATCGATGGCCACCCGCTGAGTGTGCCGTCCGGCCGCCTGGTCATGTTCTGGGCGGGCATTCCGCACCAGACCTTGCGGGTCGACTACGGCCCCGGCGACGACAGCCGGCAGTGCAACGTCTACCTGCCGCTCGACAGTTTCCTGCACATGCCCAATCTGGGCCGGCTCACCGACACCATGATGGGCGGGAGCGTCATTGCGCTGCAGCCCGGCGCCATCGGCAGCGAGACGCTGCAGCGCTGGTACGATGACTATCGCAGTGGCAATGCCGAGCGTGGCGAGATCCTGCGCGCCGAAATCGCCATCATGCTGCGGCGGGCCTCGGTGACCGGCTGGGACGAGCTGCTGCCCCCCTGGATCGAAGCCGTCACGGCGACCACGAAATCGGCCACGCCGCTTCGCTATGTCGTCGCCATGATCAAGCACATTCTCGAGCATTTGAGCGAGCCGCTCCGCTCCGAGGACATCGCCGCGATCGTCGGGCTCCACCCCAACTACGCGCTCAATCTGTTCACCTCGGTGATGAATGTGTCGCCGCACAAATTCGTGGTGCGGATGCGGCTGATCCGCGCTCGCTCGCTGCTGTTCGAGGGAAGTTTGTCGATCGAGAACGTGGCCTTCTCAAGCGGCTTTACGGCGCTCAGCCAGTTCTACGAACAGTTCCGCAACGCCTATGGGGTCACGCCGCGTGAGATGCGTGCCAACTATCTCCACCAGCACTAGCGAGCGGTGGCAATTGACTGCAAGGAGCGCGGTGGCGCCCGCCTATGCCGCGACAATCTCGTGGAGGCGCGCGAGGATGTGTCGTGATCGAGCATCGGTCGTGTCGGCGCGCATCTCGTTCATGGTGTAGGAAAAGCCGGTGCGCTCGGTCGGCCAGGCGCCGTGGATCGAGCCGCCCGCGCCGGAGTGGCCGAAGGCGTCCGGTGCGGGACCGAAGCGGCCTTGCGGGGTCTGGAGGGCCCAGATGGTGCCGAAGGCCATGGCTTCGGCGATATAGGGGTCCATGAAGCGCGAAAGTTCGCGGCGGGCGAGGGCGATGGTCTCGGGCTGCAGCACGGTGACGCCATCGAGCGTCCCGCCGAGCGCCATGCAGCCATAGTAGCGCGCCATCGAGCGCGCGTTGGAGATGCCGCCGGCGCCGCCGATCTCCGCGGCGTGGATGAAGCGCTGGTTCCACGCCATGTCGTCATTGGGGAACAGGGCTGGGTTGCCCCAGATCGATTTGAGGACGGGATCGGCAAGTTGCTCCGCCGTCAGTGGCCCCATGCCTTCGCCGAGCCGCATCTTGCCAACGCGCGGCTCGAACTGTTCGGGCAGGCCGATCCACGTTTCGAGCTGTAACGGCCCAGCGATCTCGTCGGCGAAGAAGCGCCCCAGTGTCCGCCCATCGATCCGGCGGATGAGCGCCCCCACCATCCAGCCGATGGTCAAGGGATGGTAGGCGTGGAAGGCATCCGGATCGGAGGCGAGCGGTTGCGCCGCGAGCAAGTGCTCCATCTTCTCGTGGTCGGCCCAATCGGCCTCGCCGAGTTCGGCGACGACGCCCGGCAAACCCGCACCGTGCGAAACGATATGGCGGACGCGCACGGTGCCTTTGCCGTTCTGCGCGAACTCCGGCCAGTACTTTGCGACCGTGTCGTTGAGGTCGATTCGCCCGCGCTCGATGAGCTTGAGCAGGCACGCCGCCATCAGGCCTTTGGTGCCGGAGTAGATGATCTGCAGCGTGTCTTCTTGCCACGGCTTGCCGGGCGCGGCTTCGCCGCCCCACAGATCGACCACCATGCGCCCGTTCTGCATGGCGGCGAAGGCGGCACCGACGTCGGCGCGCTCGGTAAAATTGCGTTCGAACTCGATGGCCGCCGGCTCGAAACCGGGCGCGACAAAACCCTGAGCCGCGACGCGGCTCGATGTCCAGTTGATCTGCATGTTCCCCTCAGTCGCCGTGGCCGGCCGTCTCGAACTCCTCACCGCCAGCCATCAAGTTCAAGACTTCCTCTCGGGTCTTCTCGCCACGGAGGAAACTGGCGGCGGCGCGTCCCTGAATCAGCACGGTGAAGCGGTCGCCCACCTGCAGGGCATGCGTTGCATTGTGCGTGATGAAGACCAGCGCGATGCCGTCGTCGCGCGCCTTGGCGATGAGATCGATGACGATCTTGCTTTCCTTGACGCCGAGCGCCGCTGTCGGCTCATCGAGGATCAGGAGCTTTGCACCGAAATAGAGCGCGCGGGCGATCGCCAGCGCCTGGCGTTCGCCCCCCGACATGGTGCCGACCAGCTGCTCCGGGTCGTGCACGCGCCGAATGCCCATTGAGTGGATCTGCTCGAGTGCGATGCGGTTGGCCGTCTTGTGGTCGAGGCGGCGCAGTGGTCCCCAGCCCGTCGTCGGCTCGTTGCCGAGGAAGAAATTGCGGGCAACCGAGATCAGCGGAATCGTGCCGACGTCCTGATGCACCGTGCCGATGCCATAGTGCTGCGCGTCGCGCGGCGACGAGAACGTCACCGGTTGGCCGGCAAAGCGGATCGTGCCCAGCGTCGGAGTCAGCACGCCCGACATCAGCTTGATCAGCGTCGATTTGCCCGCGCCATTGTCGCCGAGCAGGCAATGCACTTCGCCCGGATAGACGTCGAGACTGACGCCGTTGAGCGCCAGATTGTTGCCGAATGTCCGGGAGACGTTGTCGAGCTGCATGATCGGGGTGGTCACGCACGCCTCCCGCGGTTCAGCGCGACGTTGCGGACGGCGTTGTTGGTCAGCACCGCGATCACCAGCAGCGCGCCAATGAAGGTCTGCAGCCAGTCGGTGGGCCAGCCGGTGTAGAACAGGCCGAGCCCGACCATGCCGTAGATGATGCAGCCGAGCACGATGCCGGTGACGGTCCCGAAGCCGCCCTGCAGCAGCACGCCGCCGATCACTGCGGCGATGGCGGTTTGGAACACATAGCCCTGGCCCTGCGCAGCGTTACCCTGATTGTACATCACCGCCGACATGATGCCGACGAAGGACGCGCTCAGCGCGGTCCAGATAAAGAGGATCAGCTTGACGCGGTTGACCGGCACGCCGGCACGGCGCGCCGCATCGGCGTTGCCGCCGGTCGCGAGGATCCAGTTGCCGAGCCGCGTCTGGCGCAGCACCCACGCGGCCAACATCGTCGCGAGGAGCCACCAGAAGATCGAGATGTTGAAGAAGTTCCACTTGCTCGAGAACAGCGGCTCGGCCCAGCCGGCGTCCCGGAATGAGACGTTGCTCGAGCCCGAGATGAGCCGCGACACGCCGAGCGATGTGCCGGCTAGAATGAAGTTCGTGGCGAGTGTGACGATGAAACTCGGCAGCTTGGTGAAGTTGACGAGGAAGGCATTGAAGCTGCCCACCACGACGCCGAGCGCCAGCGCGGCGACGATCGTGTATCCGACGGGAATGCCGTAAAAGCCGCTACCGAGCGCCACGATGATCGCCGAGGCGCCGACGACCGAGCCGGTCGACAGATCGAACTCGCCCGAGATCATCAGGAGGCCGATCGGCACTGCGATGATGCCGAGTTCCGCGGCGGTGTTCAGCCAGCCGGCGGTGCCTGACGGGGTGAGAAACCCCGTTGCGCCGCCGAAGATGCCGAAGAAGATGTAGAGGACGATCACCGCGATCGCCGGCCCCAGCCAGGTGATCCTCAGGATGCGTTCGACGACGCTGGCCTTGCGGGGCGCGGCCGGCTCGAGTGTGGTTTCCATGGTAGCCATTCAGTAGACCCGGATGATCAAGCAGAGGCCAAACGCGGCGATGCTGCAAGCGGCTTCACGTGAAAGCAAAGGGCGCCATCCGCTTGGAACGGCGCCCCTCGGGGAGGTTAGTTGGCGCCGCGCGAGCCCGGCACGTCCTTGTTCACCTTGAGCACGGCCTCGGCGTTCTCCTGCGTGACCATGTAGGGGCCGACCCAGGTGACGCCCGACGGGGCCATCGCGTACTTGTTGTAGAGGTAGGGGATCAGCACGCCGTAATAGCCCTGGAGGAAGGGCTGCTGGTCGGAGGCAAAGCTCATCTCGCCCGCAGCGATGGCTTCGAGCACTGTGTTGCCGAGGTCCATGGTGCCGAGGTCGACGCTGCGGCCGGTGGCGCGGACCTGCTTGACGGATTCGAGCGCATCGACCGCGACGGCGACACCCAGCGTGATCACGCCGTCGATGGTCGGGTCCTGCATCAGCAGCGCGCTCACCGAGGCCTGCACCTTCTGGCTGTTGCCGATGTCCTCGGAGGCGAGGATCACCATCTTGGCCTTGCCGCCGGCTTTGGTGACGGCATCGATGTAGCCCTGGCAGCGCTGCTCGAGCACCGGGTTGGCGGCGATCTGGTTGATGCAGAGGCCGTTCTTGACGCCCTTGCCGACGGCGACTTCACCGCCCTGGAAGCCCATCTGGTAGCTGTCCTCGCCGATGAAGCCGATGGCGCCCAGCTCGCGGAACTTGTTGCCACCCGAATTGATGATGATCACCGGGATGCCTTCGGCGGCGGCCTGCCGGATCAGCGGCTCGGTCGGCTCGGGAAAGAAGTTGCCGACCGCGATGGCGGCCGGGTGGCGCGCGATCGCCGCCTCGAACATCTTGGTGTAGACCGGCACGATGTCGTTGAAATCGGCGGGCGCGGTCCACTGACCCTTGACGCCCAGTTCCTCGACAGCGGTGTTGAAGCCCTGCTGCACAGCGCCCCAGAACGGGTCCGAACTCGGACCGCCGAGCATGATGATGGTTTGGTCGTCCTGCGCATGAGCCGCCATTGGGGCTGACACGGCCATGACGGCAGCTAGCGCAATCGCGCTCAGATGCGTGATCTTCACGATGGTTCTCCCTGATCGACGCATCGGCGATGCGCCTCACTCCCCGGCCCGGCCCATTTGGAGTCTCGAGCTCGATGCGTCATCGTTATTAGATCATATGTATTATGTAAATGGGCTACCCGCCGTTTCGCATTTCTACCCGCCGTTTCGCATTTTCAGTATCGCGGACGCCTCCTTTGCTACCGCCTTTCCGAGGATTTCATGCGACGCCTCGTCCATATGGACGCCGTCGATGCCGCTCCGCACCACCTTGTTGGCGTCGAAATGGAAGCACCCGGTGCGGGTGGCGACCTGTTCGAGATAGTAGGCGTGGTCGGCGCAGCGGCGAAAGCCGGTGCCCCAGATGGCGGGCTCCGCCGCCTCGCTGAGCGCTGGCGGCGTGACCACCAGGACCTCCGGGCCGCGCTCCACCAGAGCGTAGTGGCCTTTGACCATCTGGATCAGGGTCAGCATGCCGCGCGCCGAGTTAAAGGCACTGATCGAGAACTGATCCTTGAAGTCGTTGGTCCCCAGCATGATGATCAGCAGATCCATCGGCGCATGGCTCTCGATGATCGGAATGAGGGTGCGCGAGCCGTTCTTGTGGATGCCCTCGATGGGGTCGTCGAACACCGTCGTCCGGCCGCTCAGCCCCTCCTCGATGATATGGGCCGGTTGCCCCAGATGGCGGCCCATCACCTGCGCCCAGCGCCGGTCGAACGGCATGCGGTCCGGCGTCTGCGCAATATTGGCGTAGGGTGGGCACCCCCAAGTGTTGGAATCCCCAAAACAGACGATCGTCGTCATCGATGCCCTCTCCGGCAGTTGCAAATCGCTGCCGCATTCCTGTATAGGTCCTACATATTGCCCAAGACAATCTGCTTCCGAGGACCCCGAGGTGACCGTTTATCGCCGCCCCGACCCGATCCCGCTGCATCGCGGCCGGCCATCCGGTGATTTCGCTCTCCGCCGGGTCAGGCCCGAGCAGGAGGATCTGCACCATCTGGTGGCGCGCCAGATCTTTGCCGCGATCACTGGCGGGCACTATCCGGAAGGCAGCATCCTCCCCACCGAGCAGGCTTTGAGCGAAGAGCTCGGCGTCAGCCGGACGGCGTTGCGCGAGGCGATCAAGGGTCTGGCTTCAAAGGGCATGCTGGAGACCCGGCGCCGGCGCGGTACCATGGTGCTCGATCGCAGCAGTTGGAACATGCTCGACGTCGAAGTGCTGGGATGGCTGCGCCGCGACGACAGCCGCGCGGTCTCCGAACAGCTCTGGCAGACCCTCGCCGCGCTGCTGCCTTCGCTGGCCGGTCTGGCCGCTGCGCACGGCGCGACGCCATCCTTGCGCGCGTCCCGTCTGTGTGATGGTCAAGCCGACGTTGAAGCCAAGGCAGACTTCATCCTCGAGCTCGCCAGAGCGGTCGGCAACAGGTTTGCCCTGTCGATCGTCGCGGGTGGGATGAGCAGCCTGATCGAGGCCGATCGCATTTTCCTCGAGCAGGCGACTGTCGGGCTCACGCCGCGGATCGCCGGCGCGATCGTCAAGTCGATCGGCGATGGCGACGGCGAAGGCGCACAGGCAGCCTTGCGTGGAGCGCTCGCGCGGCAGGATGCTTCAGTGCCGGCTTAATCCAGGCTTCACTGGAAGGACGTTTCGCTCAGTCGCAAAAAGGCCCGGGACATGCCCGGGCCTCCTCGGCAGATTTGCGAGAACTTACTTCTCGATCGTAACCGCGTCGAAATACGGCACGTTGAGCGGCGAGCGCCAGAAGCCTTTCACGTAGGGCTTCATCATCATGTACTGGTTGCGGTGGTACTGCGGCAGGATCACCATGTCATTCATGATGATGGCCTCGGCCTTGCGCATATCGTCGAGCGACACCTTCTCGTCGCCGGTGGCCTTGGCGTCGGCGATCAGTGCGTCGTAGTCGGCGTTCGACCAGCCGGCCAGATTGTTCGGGCTGCCGGTGACGAAATTGTCGAGGAACGTCATCGGGTGCGGATAGTCGGCGCCCCAGCCCATCTGCGCGATCTGGTACTGCACCTTCTGCACTTCGGGGTAGAACACCTGCCACTCCGACGCCTGGATCTTGACGTCGATGTTGAGGTTCTTCTTCCACATCTGCTGGATGGCTTCGAGCAGCTTCTCGATCGGTGGCGACGAGTAGGTCACGAATACCGTGTCCGGGAAGCCGGCGCCGTCGGGATAGCCGGCCTCGGCGAGCAGGGCCTTGGCGGCATCGACTTCAGCGGTCGGCGCAAGACCGAACGTGCTGCGATCCTTGGTGAAGTCTTCGCCGGCGAGGTTCATGCCGGGCGGCACGAGGCCGAGTGCCGGCTGGTCGGCCGACTGCAGCACGAACTCGACGATTTCCTCGCGGTCGATCGCCATCGACAGCGCCTTGCGGACGCGGACGTCGTCGAGCGGCTTCTGGTGCGGATTGAAGAAGGCGTAGGTGGTGCCGAGCGCCGGCACGACGAGGAAGCCATTGCCGTCTTCGGACGCCAGGCGCGGAATCTCCGGCGCCGGCACGGATTCGATCCCGTCAACGTCGCCAGCCTCATAAGCGGCGAGCGCAGTTGCCGGATCGGGCACCAGACGGAACGTCAGCTTGTCGAGGCTGACATTGGCGGCGTTGTAGTATTCGGGGTTCTTCTCGAGCACGACGGACTCGCCGAAATTCATCGCCGTGACTTTGAACGGACCGGTGCCGATATAGGTCTCGGGCTTGGTCGTCCAACCCTCGGGATCGGCCGTGACGATGTCTTCGCGCACCGGATAGAAGGTCGAGTAGCCGAGCAGCTGCATCATGTAGGGGACGCGCTGCTTGAGCGTGAAGGTCAGCGTCTTGTCGTCGGTCGCGCTGATGGCGACATTGTCCTTGCTCTGGTCGGCGAAATACTCTTCGGCACCCGCGATCGAGTAGAGCATCGGCGCATTCATGGCGCCCGATGCGGGGGTCAGCACCCGCTTCCACGCATAGACGAAATCGCCCGCCGTCACCGGCTTGCCGTCCGACCATTTGGCATTGTCGCGGAGCTTGAAAATGTAGGTCAGGCCGTCATCGCTGATGGTCCAGCTTTCGGCGAGGGCCGGCACAATGGCACCGTCCGACGCGTATTTGACGAGGCCTTCAAACGCATTGCCGATGATCGGCGTCGCAAAAGTTTCGGCGGTGGTGCCGGGGTCGTATTTGGCGGATTCATTGTTGACCACATAGGTCAGTTCGCCCGCGGCCCAGACCGGGCTCGTCGAAGCGAGCAGCGCTGCGGCGAGCAGCGGCAGAGCGAGTTTCTTCAGCATGATGTCTCCTGTTGAACATGGACCGTATTCCCGGTCCGGCAATTGTGACCCGTTGATCTCAGGCGGCGCGCATCTCCCTTGTCATGACCTTATCCGCATAGTGGCAGGCAGCGAAGTGCCCGCCGGTAACCTCGCGCAACGGCGGTTCGGCCGTGGCGCAGAGTTCGGTGGCGAAAGGGCAGCGGGTGCGGAAGCGGCAGCCCGAGGGAATATCGATGGCGGTCGGAATCTCGCCGCGCATCGGCGGCGCATCACGCCGCGCGTTTGGGTCGGCCACTGGAATCGAAGCCAGCAGCGCCTGCGTGTACGGGTGCGCCGGCTCCCGGTAGAGCGCAGCGTTGGGCGCGAGCTCGACGATCTTGCCCAGATACATCACGCCGATGCGGTCCGAGATGTGCCGCACCATCGACAGATCGTGCGTGATGAACAGATAGGTGAGCCCGAGCTCCGCCTGCAGATCCTCGAGCATGTTGACCACTTGTGCCTGGATCGACACATCGAGCGCCGAGATCGGCTCGTCGCAGATCACCAGCTCCGGATTGAGCGCGATGGCGCGCGCAATGCCGATGCGCTGGCGCTGCCCGCCGGAGAATTCGTGCGGGAAGCGGGTGGCGTGATCGGGGTTGAGGCCGACGCGGTCGAGCAGTTCATCGACCCGCTCCCGCCGCGACGCGTCGGTGCCGATATTGGCGATCTCCAGCGGCTCGGCGATCAGCGCGCGCACGGTCATCCGGCCGTTGAGCGAGGCGTAGGGGTCCTGGAAGATCATCTGCATCCGCCGCCGGTACGGCGTCAGCGCGCGTTCGCCCAGTTCAGCGATGTTGGTGCCGTCAAACAGCATCTCGCCGGAGGTCGGCTGGAACAGCCGGATGACGGTGCGGGCGAGGGTCGACTTGCCGCAGCCGCTCTCACCGACGAGCCCGAGGGTCTCGCCGCGCTTGATGCTGAGATCGACGCCGTCGACGGCACGCAGCAGCGGGCGATTGCGGCCCAGGATATCCCCCGGCAGCGAGAAGTGTTTGTGCAGATCGCGCAGTTCGATCAGCGGCGTCTCGCTCATGCCGCTACCCGATCGTTGACGCCGGCGACGCGCGGCGCCTCGGCATGATGCAGCCAGCAGCGCGAGCCATGGCCTGGTTCCACCTCAAAGACCGGCGGCAATGCGGCGAGACACTGCGCCATCGCGTGCGGACAGCGCGGCGCGAACGGACAGCCCGCGGGCGGCCGGCGCATATCGGGGGGCGAGCCGGGGATCGGCGTCAGCCGGCGATGATTGTCGTCTCGCAGATCCGGGATCGAGGCGAGGAGGCCGCGCGTGTAGGGATGGCTCGACCAGGCGAACAGCGCCCTGACCGGCGCCTCCTCCATCACCATGCCGCCATACATCACCAGCACCCGGTCGGCGGTTTCGGCGATGACCCCGAGATCGTGGGTGATGAGGATCACCGCCATGCCGAGCCGCGACTGCAGTTCTTTGAGCAGCGCCAGGATCTGCCGCTGGATGGTGACATCGAGCGCCGTCGTCGGCTCGTCGGCGATCAGCAGCTTTGGGTCGCAGCTCAGCGCAATAGCGATCATGACGCGCTGCCGCATGCCGCCTGAGAATTCGTGCGGGTAGGATCGCAGCCGCTTGGCTGCCGAGGGGATGCGGACCAGCTCGAACAGCTCGATGGCCCGCTGGCGGGCAGCAGCCCGGGTAATGCTGCGATGCCGCAGGATGGTCTCGATCACCTGCTCGCCCACCGTCAGCGTCGGGTTGAGCGACGTCATCGGGTCCTGGAAGATCATTCCAATGTCGTCGCCGCGCAGCTCGCGCAGATCGCGATCGTCGAGCGTCAGCAGATCGCGTCCCTCGAACAACGCCATGCCGCCGATCACACGGCCGGCGCTCTTCAGCAGTCCCAGCATGCTCATGCAGGTCACCGACTTGCCCGAGCCGCTCTCCCCGACGATGCCAAGAATCTCGCCGGTCGCAAGCTCGAACGACACGCCGCGAACCGCCTGCACTTCGCCGCGCGAGGTGAAGAAGCTGGTGCGGAGGTCCGTGACCGCGAGCAGGGGAGCGCTCATGTCCTGAGCCTCGGATCGAGCGCGTCGCGGAGGCCATCGCCGAGGAAGTTGAACGCAAACATCGTGAGGCTGATCGCCGCCGCGGGGAAGAACATCTGGTAGGGGTAGGCGCGGAGCGTCTCGACCGCCTCCGAGGTCAGCGTGCCCCAGCTTGCCTCGGGCGGCGTTACGCCCAGCCCGATGAAGCTCATGAAACTCTCGATGAAAATCGCGCTCGGGATCAGCATGGTGAGCGTCACGAGGATCGGCCCGATCGAATTGGGCAGCAGATGCCGCGTCAGGATGCGGCCGGTCGAGGCGCCCATGGTGCGCGCCGCCGCTACATAATCCTGCTGCTTCAGCGTCAAAATTTGGCCGCGCACGATGCGTGCCATATCGACCCAATAGACCGAACCGATGGCGATGATCACCGAGAAGAAGCCGGAGTTGAACAGCACCATGATGAGGATGACGTAGAGCGTCAGCGGAATGGTCGAGATCACCTCGACGATGCGCATCATGATGGTGTCGGCCTTGCCGCCGAGATAGCCGGACAGCCCGCCATAGAACACGCCGATGAAGAAGTTCACCAGTGTCGCGACGAACGCCACGGTCAGCGAGATGCGAGCGCCATAGAGCTGCCGTGCCAGCACGTCGCGACCGAGTTGGTCGGTGCCGAACACATTGCTCATGTTCCACTGCCAGCCGCCGGGCGACAGCACCTTGCCGTCGGCCATCGTCAGCGTCTGCGTCGGGGTGTGCAGTTTCACCGCGACATCGCCGAAGGAGAACACCGTCTCCTTCTTGAGCAAATCTTTCTTGCCGCGGATCAGCCCGGCGACATGGCTGTCCTCGGTCACCTCGTAGATGTTGAGGTTGCCCGAATTGAAGAAGAACCGCGTCGTCGCGCCGCTGCCGTCGGTGACGGTGTAAAGCTGGAACGCCGGCGGGATATTGGAGAGCTTCAGATCCTGATCGTAGTAGCTGTGCGGCGACACCATCGGTCCAAAGATCGCAGCCAGCACCAGGAAGATAATGAAGCCGAGCCCCAGCATCGCTGGCCGGTTGTGCCCGAGACGCTGGCGCACATCCTGCCAATAGGTGAGGCTGGGCGCGACGATCTCGTCGGCGGCGCCGGTGGCCTGATTGGCCGGAGCCCACATCTGCGGCGCGACGGGCAGGTCGCTCATCTCGCCTCGCGATATTTGATGCGCGGGTCGAGGACCAGGTACAGCATGTCGACGATGAAGATCATCACCATCAGGATCGCCGCGTAGAAGATCGTGATGCCCATGATCGCGGTGTAGTCGCGATTGGTGATCGACAGCACAAAATGCCGGCCGATGCCGGGCAGGGCGAAGATCTGCTCGATGACGAACGAACCGGTAAGGAGGTTCGCAACCACCGGCCCGAGCACGGTCACGACAGGGATCAGTGAATTGCGGAGGCCGTGCTTGAACAGGATCTGCCCCGGCTTCAGCCCCTTGGCTTTGGCCGTGATCATGTAGTCCTGCTGCAGCGTTTCGAGCAGGCTCGAGCGCGCCAGCCGCGCGATGAAGGAAATCCAGAACCCCGACAGCGCGAACACCGGCAGGAAATAGCCGCGCCAGTCGTCGAGCCCGAAAGTCGGCACCCAGCCGAGCCGCAGCGCGAACACATAGAGCGCCACCGTGGCAATGACGTAGGACGGCACTGCGACGCCGATCGTCGCGATCACCATCACCAGCGTATCGGGCCAGCGATTGCGGTTGAGCGCCGCGACGATGCCGAGCGGCACGCCGAGTGCCACCACGCAGATCAGCGCCAGCAGGCCCACCCGCATGGTCGTCGGCAGACCTTCGGCGATGATCTGGTTGACGCTCATCCCCGGATATTTGAACGACGGTCCCAGATCGAGCGTCGCGATGGCGCGCAGATAGTTGAGGTACTGCAGCCAGATCGGGTCATCGAGGTGATATTTCGCGTCGAGCGCGGCCTGAATCTCGGGCGCCATCATCTTTTCGGAGACGAACGGCCCGCCGGGCACCGCGTGCATCAGGAAAAACGTCAGCGTGACGATGGCGAACAGTGTCACCAGCATCAGCGCCAGACGCTGCACCACATAGGCCGTCACTTGGACGGCCCCGCTTCGCCCACAACTCTCAACTTTAGTCCCACTATAGTCGTGAGCATATCAGCACCTTGGCGCCGCGCGCGCAACCCGGTCAGATGGTGAAGCGGCTGCGCAGGATCAGGAAGCAGGCAATCGCCGGGACCGTCAGCAGTTTCGCCGCCTCGATGCGCTCCGGCGTGTACCAGCCCTCGGCATCCAGCAGGTTGACGCTGCCCAGCATCTCGCCGCCCGCGACAACAGGCATATTGATGGCCGAACCGCAGCCGAGCGAGACGATGAGGTCGAGATCGGGGAAGTCCGCCCGCATCGCCTCGATCGAATTGGCGACGTAGACGAAGCGCTCCTCGGTCATCTTGCGGTAGGTGTCGTCGAAGACGATCGGCTTGGTGCCGAGCACGGGGTAGGCGGTTTCGTCGCTGGAGTACACGCGCCGCACGTAGCCGCCGGCCGGGTTGTCGGCGGTCATCGTGAAAAGTTTCGCGCCGACAGTCGCCACGGCGAGCCGATGCAGCGCGAGGCCGACATCACGCTCGGTTTTGTACGATGCCAATGCGTCGGCGAAGTCTCGGTGAGGGTCGATGTTTTGCATGAGGGGCACGATGGCCGGCGAGGCGGCGATTGTAAATGCGATTGTCCGCGCTCTGCGTTCGCACATCGGAACGGATGGTGTAGTGGAGTTGCCCGCATCGCCCTGGAGGAACGCTCATGACTCGAATCATCATCGCCCATCGCGGGCACAAGGTGGGGGCGCCCGAGCAGACGATGGCCGCGTTCAGGCTGGCCGTCGAACTCGGCGCGACGATGCTCGAAGCTGACCTTCGTTTCACCCGCGATGGCGTGGCGGTCATGATTCATGACCGCCTGCTCGACCGCACCACCTCCGGAACGGGCCCGGTCGCCGACATGGACTGGGTCGAACTCGCGGCACTCGATGCGGGAAGCTGGTTCGATCCGGCCTTCTCGGCCGAGCGCGTGCCGCGGCTCGACGATCTGTTCGACCTGGCCGAAGAACTCGGGGTCGCGCTCTGCATCGAGGCCAAGGGCGAGGCGGGGGAGAACGCCAGGGCGGCACTCCACGCCGCCCGCGAGATCGAGCGGCGCGGGCGCCTCGCCAGCGACGTGGTGGCGTCCTTTGACCATGAGGTGCTCGGTGCAGCGGCGCTGGCGGTGCCGGGTCTGCGTACTGCGCCGGATCGTCTGCCCGAGCATGGGCCCTCGACAGCGGCAGAGCTTATCGAACAGGCGACGCGCGCCCGGGCCCGGATCATCCAGCATCACTTCGCCGATCTCGACGCCGCCGTGGTCGCCGAGGTTCAGGCTGCCGGCATTGCGGTCTGGGCCTGGCCGATGGCCAACGCGGACGAGGCGCGTGCCGCCTTCGAGTCCGGCGCCATTGGGCTGATGGGGGACGACGTCGCGGCAATCGCGGCAGTTTTGCGCGCCAACGGCAATTGACAGGCTCTGCCATACAGCGCTACGTCATAAGTCATCATATGATTACGAGGACGCCATGCACAGCGTTGCCGAGCTCGAAGACCGGCTCTCCGAACCGTCGGCGGCGCTGATCGCCGATCTGGCGGCGCTCGACGGCGATATTCTCGTCCTCGGTGCCGGCGGCAAACTCGGGCCGAGCCTCGTGCGGCTGGCTCTGCGCGCCGCAGAGGGCAAGAAGGCCATCATCGCCGTCTCGCGCTTCGGCGATAAGGCAGCGGCCGATGAGTTGGCGGCAGCGGGCGCTAAAATCGTCTCCGCCGACATCACCGACGAGGCCGCCCTCGCCGCGTTGCCCGACGCCAAAAATGTGGTGTTCCTCGTCGGCTCGAAATTTGGCTCGACCGGGCGCGAAGCCGACACCTGGTACACCAATGCCTACCTGCCCGGCCGTGTCGCCGAGCGGTACAAATCGAGCCGCATCGTCGCGCTTTCGACCGGCAACGTCTATCCGTTCACCCCGGTCGGCAGCGGCGGCCCGACGGAGGAGACAACGCCCGGTCCGGTCGGCGAGTACGCGATGAGCTGTCTTGGCCGCGAGCGCGTGATGACAGCGTTCGCCCAGCGCAACGCGACGCCGCTGGCGATCATCCGCCTCAACTATGCGGTCGAGATGCGCTATGGCGTGCTGATCGACATCGCCCGGTCGGTGTTCTCGCAATCGCCGGTCGATGTCACCATGTCGGCGGTCAATGTCGTCTGGCAGGGTTATGCCAACGAGGCCGTCCTTCGGTCCTTGCGCCATGCGACGCCCGATCCGTTCATCCTCAATGTCGCCGGACCCGAGACCCTGTCGGTTCGCCAGCTTGCCGCCGACTTCGGCAAAATCCTCGGCGTCGAGCCGATCCTCACCGGCAGCGAAGCGCCGACGGCGCTGCTCTCCAACTCCGGTAGATGCGTAAAACTGTTCGGCTACCCCGACGTGCCGCTCGGCCAGTTGATCGAGTGGACCGCGCACTGGGTGAAGGATGGCTTGCCACTGCTCGGCAAGCCCACCGGCTTCCAGAAACGCGACGGAAAATTCTGATGACCCCGCTCGAGCTGTTCGCCGCCGGCTGTGCCATTCCTGCCCACCCATTGGCGCTCACCGCCGACCGCAGGCTCGACGAGCGCCGCCAGCGCGCGGTCGGACGCTACTATGCGGCGGCGGGCGCGGGCGGCATGGCCGTCGGCGTGCACACGACGCAATTTCCGATCCACGACAATGGCATGCTGCGCCCGGTGCTGGAAATCGCCGCTGAGGTGTCACGCGAAACCAGCCGGCCGATGGTGATGGTCGCAGGCGTCCAGGGCGGCATCAGACAGGCTGTCGCCGAGGCGCGACAGGCGGCCGAACTCGGCTATCACATGGCGCTGCTGCGGCCCGGCGCCGGCAGCGACGACGAGATGATCGAGCGGGCTCGTGCCGTCGGCGAGGTGCTGCCCGTCATCGGCTTCTACCTGCAGCCGGCAGTGGGCGGGCGGGTGCTATCGCGCGAGTTCTGGCAGCGTTTTGCGGCGCTCGACGGGGTCGCCGGCATCAAGGTCGCGCCGTTCGATCGCTATCGCACGCTCGATGTCCTCCACGGCGTCGCCCGCTCCGGCCGGGCGGACAAAGTCGCGCTCTACACGGGCAACGACAACAACATTATCGGCGATCTCATCACGCCGTACGAACTCGCGACTGATGACGGCGCGATCACGCTGCGCTTCGTCGGCGGATTGCTCGGTCAGTTCGCGGTGTGGACCAAAGTCGCGGTTGAAATTGTCGCTGCCGCGAAGCAGGCCAATGCCGGCGACAGCGCCGCGCTGCGCCGCCTCATGGTCCTCGACGGCCAGCTCACCGACGCAAATGCCGCGCTGTTCGACGTCGCGCACAATTTCCACGGCTGCATCGCCGGCATCAACGAGGTGCTGGCCCGTCAGGGCCTCCTCGCCGGTCGATGGTGCCTCGATCCGCACGAGGATCTCTCGCCCGGTCAGGCCGACGAAATCTCGCGCGTGGCGTGCGACTATCCGCATCTCACCGACGATGCCTTCATCGCCGAGCATCTCGACAGCTGGATGCGATGATCGGCGACATAACGGCTGCCGAGTGGGCCGAACAGAGCGATCCCGACACCGGCCGCAAAGTGACGCGGCTGACCGATGGCCGCTCCAATTCCTACGCGCTCTACTACTTCGTCCCCTCGGTCACACCGGATGGCCGCTGCCTCGTCTTCCACAGCGAGCGCAGTGGCGAGGTGCAGCTCTACCGGCTCGACCTCGCGACCGGCGAGATCGGCCAGCTCACCGACGGCCACACGAAAGAGTCCGGCTGGGCCGTCTGGTGCGAGTGGCACCTCGACGGCATCTACAATCACCTCTCGGCCATCCACCCCGCCACCGGCGAGGTGTACTATTTCGAGGCCGACGAAATCCGCGCCACCGATGTCGCGACCTTCGCCAATCGCCGCATCGCAAAGCTGCCTACGGGTCGCATGCCGATCGGGCAGGCCGCCTTCTCGCCCGATGGCCGCTGGTTCGGCTACATCCACGCCGACGCCGCGACCTACGCCGCGCTGCTGAAGGACCGCGAAGCGCGGACCCTCGCCGGCACATTCTCGTGGGACCGAGAGCACCACACCAGTTTCCGCAACGCCATACCATCGACGCTGGTGCTGATCGACACAGCGACCGGCGAGCAGCGGGACGTGATCACCACCGACTTTCATTTCCACCATGTGCTGTTTGTCGACAACCGCACGATCCTGCTCAACCACCCGAAAGAATGCGCGGGCATGTGGGTGATAGACATCGATGGCGGCAACATTCGCCACCTCCGGCCCGCCGATGCACCCGGCGCGCATGGCGCCATGGTCAATCACCAGGTGATCACCGCGCGCGGCATCGCCTACGAGTCCGTGGCTTACTTCCCCACCGGCCGCGAAACCTATTTCGGCATGTACGACACCGCGACCAACAGCTTCACCGAAGCCCTGCTTCCCGCCGATGGCTATGTGCATGTCGGATTCGATCCAGCGGGCCGCTTCGAGTTCGCCGAGTGCGCCGGCATGAAGCATGAACTGCTCGCGGTGCATCATGGCGAAGGCGGACACCTCACCACCAGCCTGTTGCGCCGGCTTGCCAGCCCCGCGCATGACGACCAGCGGCACCACGCCCATCCGTTCCTCGCGGCCGACCGCCAGCGGCTGTATTTCACCGACTGGTCACGCGAGGGTTTTGCGCAGATCTGTGCCATGGATGTCGCCGACCTCGTCGCCGCAGCCGACCGCGCCTAGCGCCTCGCCAGCAGCGCGTCGATCTCCGCCATCAGCCGCACCGGCGCGAGCAGCGTCTCGCGGTCCATGCCGCGGCCGGTCGTTAGCATCGTTGCGATATGGTCCGTCACCGGTGCCATGTAATCGTCGGGGAGCGGGATCGGCTTGTCGCAGGTCAATTGCGGCGACTTCACCGAAACGCCAAACGCCGAAGACCCACTCGCCCCGAGCAGCCGGAACGACAGCGCCACGCTCGCGCGTCCGCACTCATAGCGAACCACCGGCTCGTCGCCCGGCTCGACTCGCAACTCGCTCCATTGCGGGCCGATCAGTTCCTGCATCAGCTCCAGCGTGTGGATGGCGTAATAGATCGCCCCACCATATTCGCTGTCCGGATACCAGGTGCCATAGCCGCCGATCGAGAAGGGTCCATCGAGATAGGCCAGCCGTGCCTTGAGGATAACCGTCTCGCGCTGCCAGCGCAGCGCACTGGCCGAGAGCAGCGGCGTCCCCGCCCGCTCCGCCGCGTCGACGATGGCGATGGCATCGCTCACGCTGCACGCCAACGGCTTGTCGATGAACACTGGTTTGCCCGCCGCGATCGCAGGCAGGGCATGCGGCAGATGCAGATCGCCGTGCCGGTCGCCGACGATCACCGCATCGACATCGGCGATGAGCGCATCAAGCGAGTCGGCGGCGCGGAGGCCGGGCGTGTGCGCGAGCAGTTCGGCCGTCCGCGCTTCGTCACCACCCCAGAACGCCGTCACAGCCATGTCACGATGGCGCTCTTCGCTGTTGAAGTGCCTGAGGAAATCCTCGGCGTGGCTGCTGTCCACACCCACCAGACCAATCCGCATCGTGATCTTTCCTCCATCGAGTCTCTTGACGCTCACGGGGTCGCCTGACACATTAGTCATTAGTCATTAGTCATAAGTCATCATATGTTCTTAGACAACGTCTAGCCTGCCTCGGCCACACCAAGCCCTCACAGAAGGAACACCCCGATGAGACCTGTAGTCCGAAACCTGCTCCTGCTTTCTACGACTGCTCTTGCCGTATCGGCGCTCGGCGCCATCGTCCCCGCCAGTGCCCAGGACAAGAAGCCAGTGACCGCTCTCACCATCGGCTATCCCGATCAGGACACCACCGATGCGGTGACCGGCAACACGACCCCCGGCATCAACAATCTCGAGGCCGCCTTCGAAGCTGCCAATCCGACCATCGATTTGATCCTGACCAACATCCCGTGGGGCGAAGGTGCCACCGGCTATGCCCCCAAGACCGAGGCAATGATCCAGGCCAATGAAGCGTGCCTCTACGAGATGCCCGGCGCCGCCGGCTTCGCGCGCCGCGGCTTCCTTGCCAATCTCGATGCGCTGATCGCGTCCGACGCGAACTTCGAGAACGTCTGGGGAGCGCAGACTGAGACTTTCAAAATCTGGGGCCCCACCGAAAAGCACCTCTATTACATCCCCAACAACACCGGCGAACGCGTCATCCACTGGGACGCGACGCTGTTCGAACACTATGGCGTCGAGCCGCTGTCGAAGAACCCGACCCTCGATGAAATCGCCGCCAAGGCCAAAGCCCTCACCGGCACCGATCCGGTCACCGGCGAGCAGACCTATGGCTATTACTACCAGGGCAAATATGCTGTCTGGCAGTTCCTCACCATCGCCCACGCACTGGGTGCGAACTGGGGTGAGGTCGACGCCGAAGGCAAGATGCACGTCACCTGGGACACGCCGGAATATCTGAAGGCGCTCGAGTGGTTCGTCGACATGGCCAAGTATGCTCCTTCGGGCGCACTGGGCAGCGACGGCATGCCTCAGGGCTTCCTCAGCGACGACAACGTCGTGGCAATCATTCCGGAAGGCGAGCAGGGCTATTTCATCCAGCCGCTGATCGCCAATCCCGAGTTGCAGAAGCGCTTCCGCTCCTCGTTCAACCTGCGCGGCGCCGACGGCGTCGGTGGCGTGGCGACCATCTCGCCGATGGCGATGGCCGACAGCTGCACCGACAAGGAAACGGCGTGGACCGCGCTCAAATGGCTCGCCGGTAGTGCCGAGTCGCAGAAGTATTACTTCGACTCCAATGGCCGCCTGCCCACCAGCAGCAAGGGCGCGGACGCCCTGCCGCAGATCGCCTCGTTCCCCGATGGCGATGTCGTCCTGACCCAGCCGCAGTTCGCCGAGGCTCCCTATCCGTGGGCCGCCGACCAGCCGCGCTGGGCCATGCAGACCGCGCTTGAAGCAGCCCTCGCGGGCACCCTGTCGCCGGCCGATGCGCTGAAGCAGGCGCAGGCCGAGACCGACGCCTGGCTCGCCGAACAAGCGGCGAAGTCGTAACGCACATGGAGTCGGGATCGATGACCTCCCGCGTCGATCCCGGCTCCATCCGCTCGCGCCTCGCGCGGGCCTTCCGCGGCACCCTGGTCTGGTACGGCTTTCTGGCCCTGCCGCTGTTCCTGATCATGGTGTTCGTGGCCTACCCCACGGCGCTGGCTTTTCGCGACAGCGTCTTCACCGAAACCCCGCAGGGCCCGCAATTCGCGGGCCTCTATCATTTCGGTCGGCTGTTCTCGAGTTCGATCTTCTGGGGCGCGCTCGGAAACACGGTTCTACTCGGCGTCGCCTTCCTCGGCATCACCATTCCCTTGGCGACGATCCTTGCCTCGATGCTGAACCGTCTGCGGCGCGGCTCGACGCCGCTCAAGGTGATCTACTTCCTGCCGCAGCTCACCTCGTCGGTCGCCGTCGCGATGATGTTCAACTATGTGTTCCAGCCCGATTGGGGCCTCCTCAATGGCAGCCTTCGCGCCCTCGGCTTCGAGCAGGTGCCGCTCTGGCTCGCCGACCCACGCCTGAGCCTCGGTGGTTCCCGAGCGGCCGTGACGCTGCTCGCGGTCTGGGCCGGCCTCGGCTACTTCATCATCATCATTCTCGCCGGCCTGCAGTCGATCCCCAACGACCTCTACGACGCGGCTGCCATCGACGGCGCCAGCCCGATACAGGCCTGGACCTACGTCACCCTGCCGAGTCTGAGGCCGACCTTCATCTTCCTCATCATCACCGGCAGCATCGATGCGCTGTCCCGCTTCGGCGATCTGTGGACGCTCGGCGGCCCCGGCGGCTCGCCCGCCCGTTCGCTGCAAAGCGTTGTCATGTTCATGTTCCAGGCCGGCTTTGAGAGCAATGACTACTCGCTGGCGGCGGCAACGGCCGTGGTGTTCTTCGTCATCGTGCTGGCGATCACGCTCTTTGCGTTCCGCGGCTTCCTCCGCAACGAATTCAAGGCCATCAAATGAGCAGCATCGACGACGCGCTGCCCGTTGTAGGGGCAAGACCCGCGGTGCGTCGTGGCTTGCTTCCCCGCGACTGGCGCGGCCAGGTGGCGATGTCGGTGGTCCTGACCTTCGGCGCCATCATCATGCTGGCGCCCTTCCTCTGGATGGTCGCGACGTCGCTGTCGCGCAAGGCCAACGCCTCCATGCCGCGCGTGCCGACGCTGTGGCCGCCCGATCCGAGCTTCTTCAACTACTGGATCGCCAGCGCCAATCTGCCGATCATTAAACTCTACATCAACAGCCTGTTCGTCGTGGGCACGACGACCGCCGGCTATCTGTTGTTCTCCTCGATCGCCGGCTACGCCTTCGCGAAGGGCCGTTTCCCCGGTAAGACGTTCCTCTTCATCGTCTTCCTCGCGACGCTGTTCATACCGTTCGAAACCCGCATGATCCCGCTCTATCTGTTCGTGCGCGACATGCACATCAACAACACCTATTGGGCCCTGATCCTGCCGTTCCTTGCCGGTGGCTTCGGCACCTTCCTCATGCGGCAGACGATCGCGACCATTCCCGACGATCTGATCGACGCGGCCCGCATCGACGGCGCTTCGGAGCTGCGAATCTTCGCGTCGATCGTGCTGCCGCTCTGTAAGCCGACGCTGGCAACGCTTGCCATCATCAACGTCATCTGGCGCTGGAACGACGTTTTGTGGCCACTGCTGGTGACCTCGAGCCGCGACCTTTACACGGTCACCCAGGGCCTCGCGCTGGCCGGCCGGTCGCAGGACATCTACACGGGCGTGGCGTTGGCCACTGCCGTCATGGCCATCCTGCCGGTCATCGTCGCCTATCTGTTCCTGCAGCGCTATGTGATCCGCAGCGTCGTCTCGAGCGGCGTCAAGGGCTGACGAATGCCGGGGAAGCCAGGCGGCGCGGCGTGGACATGATACGACTAATGTTTATGCTCTGTTGAATCGCTGATTTCACGAGTTTTGCATGGCTTTGGTCAGAAACCGCCCCCTCCTTCCCGATGTGGTTCGCTCCGAACTGCGGCGCGCCATCGTCGGCGGAGAGTTTCCGCCCGGCTCGAAACTGCCCAACGAGGAAGCGCTCTGCGCCCGCTTCGCGGTGAGCCGCATAACGCTGCGCGAGGCCGTGCGGGGGCTGATCGAAGACGGCTACGTCATCCGTCGACAGGGGGCGGGCACCTTCGTCACCTCCGGCCCGGCGCTGCGCAATTCGCTCGATAGTAATTTCAGCTACACCGAATATCTCGAAAGCTCCGGCATCAAGGTGTCGAAGAAAATCCTCGATGCGCAGCTCGTCAGCGGCGACGATGAAGTGACGGCCGATCTCGACCTCGGCGAAGACGATTCCTTCGTGGTCATCCGCCGCGTTCGTATTGCGGGAAAACGTCCGGCGATCTTTTCGATCGACAGCCTGCCCGCCGATATCGTCGACGCCAGGCGCGACCTCAAGGCGTTCAGCGGCTCGCTCTATAAGTTACTGGGTTCGCGCGGCCACGACGTCGATCACGCCCGTACCATCATCACGCCGGTGCTTGCCACCAGCGAGATCGGCAAGATCCTCGACGTCCCGGCCGGCACGCCGCTGCAATATCTGAAGCAGGTCGATTTCGACACCGCGGGCCGCCCGGTGATGCGCTCGCTCGAGTGGCATGTTCCGTCGGTGATCGAGCTCCGCGTCTATAGGCGCGGCCCGGGGCCGATGCCGGCCTGATCGACATGGACATGTCACAGATCTGCTCCTATCATAAGTCATCATATGATTTATGGAGCACGATGTGAGTTCGACGAAGTTGGCCCCGCCGCGGCGGCTCGTAGATGACATGGCCTGGTGCTGGTGGACCCGCCCTCGCGCCACCCGCATCGGCAGCGACATCTACTTCGCGGCGATGGACCACGACGGCGGCATGGTCGCCGCCCGCTACGATCTCGGTACCGGCGCCGTGCAGCGCGCAAAACTCGCGCAGTTCGAGGACGACGACCACAACAATCCCGCCCTGCTCGCGGTGGCCGGCAAGCCGCTGGTCTGCTTCTATTCGCGCCACGATGCAGAGGAGGGGCTGCGCTACCGCATCTCGACGGGCCCGCTTGCGCTCGACGCCTGGCATCCCGAGAAGGTGCTGACCTTCGACGGCCCGACCACCTATGCCCAAGTGCACGAAATCAACGGCACGCTGCACCTGTTCACGCGCGTCAACGAAACCCGCTGGGGCTGGCGTATGTCGACCGACTGGGCGCAGACTTGGTCCAGGCCCCGCGACTTCTTCGCCTTCGATACCGACCAGCAGGTCTATATGGCGACGGCCCTGATGCCGGACGGCAAAACCATGCGCGTCGGCGTCTCCGGCCACCCCAAGGAATACGAGAAGAAGCCGCTGCACGATGTGTGGGCCTGCCTAGTCGATCTCGAAACCGGCGCCGTGACGTTGCCGTCGAGCGGCAAGGAGATCGGCAACCTCAAGACCGGTGTGGGCATGCCGCTCAATTATCCCGCCCTCGAACTTGTGCAGCACACCCCTGCCGACCGCACGGTCAATCTGTTCGACGTCAGCAACGGCCCGGTGTTCGAGATCGGCTATGTCTCAAAAATCAAGGACGACCACTCGACCGAAGATGCGCGCTACCATGTCGCCTCACTCCGCGATGGTACTTGGCACTGCGAGGACATTGCGCCTGCGGGCAAGAAATTCGGCTACATCCATGCTGGACTCTATGTCGGCGGCGTCGCCTTCCCCGATCACGCGGCGTCCGGCCAAGTCTATCTCACGCGCGAGGCGAACGGCCTCTGGCACTTCGAGCTGTGGCAGCGCGGCGACGACGGCAAGTGGACCGGCACGGCCCTGGTCGCACCCCGCCCAACGCGCCTGACGCGCCCCTGGGCGGTGTCGCCGCCGACCGCCGATCTTGGCGTCGTCGCGCTGGCCCTCGAACACTACGCCGACGACAGCTACTATGGCTCGCTGTCTCATCTCGTTGGGGCAGCTCTGCCTGCCGGGTTCAAGCCATGATCGAGTTTCCCATCGGCCTCGGCGTCGTCGGTTGCGGCTGGGCCGCCGGCGAGATCGCCCGCGTCACCACGCGGCTTCCCGCGCTACGCATCGTCGCGGCCTGCGACGCCGACCCGGATCGCGCGAAAGCCTACGTTGAAAAGACCCACGCCCGCCTGGCACCGGACATCGACACCCTACTCGCCGATCCCGATGTGAGCACCGTCTATGTTGGCCTGCCGCACTATCTGCTCTCGTCCACCGTCGAGCGCGCGCTCCCCGCCGGCAAGCACGTCCTCGCCGAAAAGCCGCTCTCGCTTGATGCCGATGATGCGCGCCGACTCGGCCGTCTCGCCGCCTCGAAAGGCCTCAAGCTCGCCGTGTTCTTCGAGCTCCGCCGCTCCGGCACCGCCAGCGTTGCCAAGCGCATCGTCGGTGACGGCGAGATCGGCGAGCCACGGCTCATCCGCCTTCGCACTCTCATCGACAAGCGCGCCGACTATTGGGGTCCGCCCGGTGCGCCGAACTGGCGGGCCAGTCGCGAGCAGGCCGGCGGCGGCGTGCTGCTGATGAACACCATCCACCAGCTCGATACGCTCCGCTACATCACGGGCCTCGACTATGTCTCGGCGCAGGGCGAAATCGCCACCTTCCGCGCCGCCGCCGATGTCGAGGACGCCGGTGCCGCGACGCTGCGCCTCGTGAACGGCGCCATCCTCAGCATCGTTGCCAGCGCGCACGGCCCCGGCGCCAATCACGACGAGACCATCGAGATCGACGGCACGCTCGGCCGCCTCGATCTCCCTGATCCCTTCGGCATCGCGCCGCTGCGACTCTATCGCACCGAGAGCAAGGTCTGGAACGATATCGCAGTCGAGCGTCCCGACAGCCATTTGCTGATGCTCGAAAGCTTCGTCGATGCCATCGTGAATGATGGACCAGTGCCCGCCGGCCCCGACGACGCGGCCGCAGCGATCGGCGCCGTCAATGCGATCTACCGTTCGTCCATCGAGCGCCGCACCATCGACATCGCCTAGCCCGCCGGCTTCAACCGGCTGTCGAGAACGTCTCCCGTATCCGCCAGTACATGGTATCCGATGGTCGCGAGCAGCGAGTTGATGGTCTTCATCGCGCGGATCGTCTCGAGGTGGAGATTGCTGGTCGCAACACTCGCCGGAGTGCCTTCCTTGAGCCGCTGCATATGCTGCCGCATGCTGTCATCGACCAGCGCGCGGATCTCGCTCTTCCGATGCACCAGCTGACGGGCCTGCGCCACATCGCGCGTGACCAGAACGTTCTGCGCCAGCCGCATGCTGGCAACCACGCTCCGATGCAGCTCCGACAGTTCTCGCCAGCCGGTCGGTGAAAAAACGAGACGCTGTTCGCTCCGCGTTTCGGCCAGCTGCAGTAGCGTCTTGCTGATCGCGTCACCCACATATTCGAGGTTGACCGCAATGGCCGCGAGGTCGTGCCCCTGCTTCTCCTGCTCGGCCGCCGTGAAGCTGATGCTGGCGAGGTAGAGCTTGATCTCGCTTTGCGCCCGGTTGACCGCGGCTTCCATCGCCTTGGCCTGCCGGATCTTCTCGGGATCTCCGGTGCGGTAAATCTCCATGATCGGCTCGAACATGCGCGCCACGATCTCGGCCATGCGGATCAGTTCGCGCGTCGTGTTGGCCAGCGCCATCGCGGGCTCGCCGATCGAGCCGGGGTCGAGGCAACTCGGCGGCAGGCCAAGCGCCAACTCACCCGCCTCCGCCGCCGATGGCTTGCGGATCAGCCGCGCCATCAGCGCCGTAACCGGCCGGACCAGTGGCAAACCCGCGAGCAGCAGCAGGGCGTTGAAGATCAGGTGCAGATTGACGAGCCGGCCGGCATCGGTCGCGCCCGGCAGATAGTGTCGCGCTCCGGCCGCGAGCACGATAATCGCGATGATTGCCGCGCCGGTGCGCAGCATCAGATTGCCCGCCATGATCTGGCGGCTGACCACCGCGCTGCCGCGCGTCAGCACGAACGGAATCAGCGCCCCGCCGACATTGGCGCCAATCAGCAGCGAGGCCGCCGCCTCGATCGGCACCAGCCCATGCGTCGTCAGGGTTAGCAGCAGCACGATCGCAGCGACCGACGAATGCAGCAGCCAGGCGATCGCCGCCCCCGCGATCATCGCCGTCACCATGTCGTTGCCGAGATAGGCGACGACCGCCGGCAGGAACGTGCTTTCGCGCAGCGGCGCCGTCGCTTCGCCGAGCAATGCGAAGGCGACGAAGATCAGGCCGATCCCGGCCAGCGCCCGTCCGCTTTGGCGCAGCTTCCGCGTCTCGGCCTTGAAGAACAGCCCGGTTCCCACGATCAGCAGCACCGGCGCCAGAATCTGGAAATTGAGGCTGAGGAAATAGACCACCAGCCCCGAGCCGAGATCGGCGCCCAGCATGATCGCGAGTCCGGCCGCCGCGGTCAGCGCCCCCTTTGCCGCAAAGCTGGCAGCGAGCATGCCCGTCGCCGTCGCACTCTGGAGGGCAATCGCGAACACCACTCCGATGCTCGCCGGCCGAACGGATCCCTTGGCCCAGCGCAGCGCCGCCGCGATCTCGGGACGCCAGCCGCGGTCGATGCCGGTCTGCACCATGTGGATGGCCCAAAGCAGGAGCGCCAGCGCGCCCCCGACATGCAGCAAGAACAAATAGGCCAATGCTCAGCCCTCTAAGACGATGCGGACCAGGTGGGTTCCAGCGCCGCAAACCGGTCGCGATACGATCGGTATGCAGCAGTGTAGGTCTGCTCCGATCCGCCATTGGGCGCAACCTCGCGCAGTGGATGCTGCAAACTGGCCGATGCTGTGGCGATGTCCCCCGCAACGCCGCTCGCGACGGCAGCCAGCAGCCCGGCCCCGATCGCCGAGGCGTCGCACTCGCCCAGCACATCGGCCGGACGCCCCGCGACATCGGCGCGAATCTGGCACCAGATATCGCTTCGCGCGCCACCCCCCATCAGCCGAAGCCGGCCGGTCGGCACGCCGAGTGCGTCCAGCCGGTCGACCACATCGCGCATCGCAAACGCCGTCCCCTCGAGCACCGCCCGAGCCAGATGCTGCGGCCCATGCGAGGTCGAAAGGCCAATGAAGCTGCCGCGCGCCGCCGCGATCCACTTGGGCGCCATCGCCCCGGTAAGCGCCGGGATGAAGGTCAGCCCCTCGCAGCCTGCCGGTGCAGTCGCGGCGAGCGCCGAGAATGCTGCATCGGACGGGACGGCCAGCACTGAAGCGGCCCAGCGCACCGACCCACCCGACAGCCATCCCGGATTGCCCAGATGATAGCGCCCGCCGGGATAGGCGTGTGTCTCAACGAGCAGGTCCGTATCGAAAATCGCCCGCTCGGAAATCGCGCCAACGGTCTCGGCCGTTCCGAGGGAAACGGCGACCACGCCGGGGCTGCAGACGCCGCAGCCCAGCGGGTTGGAGAAATCGTCGCCGGTGCCCACCGCGACCGGCGTACCCGGGAGCAGCCCGGTCAACTCGGCGCCACGAGCGGTGAGCGACCCGGCGATGGCCGTCTCGTCATCGATCCGTGGCAGGGCGCTCTGCGCTATGTCGAACGCGGCCAGCAGGTCCGCGTCCCAGCCCCTTCTGCCGATGCCATAGAGCATCGTCGTCGACGCGAGCGAATGCGACATCACGCTCTCGCCCGTCAGCGTCGCGACGAGAAAACTCACCGGCTGCTGCCACATCGCGACGCGCGCGCGGTCCGGATGGTGCCGGGCCAGCCATCTGATCTTGGCCGCCATGTGCGTCGCATCGAGCACGAGCCCACAGCGATCCTGAATGAGCCGCGCATCGATGCCTGCGATCTCATCGGCCGCACGGCGATCCATCCAGATGATCGCCGGCCCCAGCGCCGCGCCGCGCTTGTCCACCGGCACGCAGCCATCGAGCTGCCCGCAGATCGCAACAGCCTTGATGTCCGACAGACCGAGCCCCGCGAGCTCCAGCGCCTTCCCGATCACCGGCTGCAGCGCATCGAGCCACAGCTCAGACGATTGCTCGGCCCAGCCGGGCTGCGGACAGCTCGGCTGATAGGCGCGGTCGGCTGCAGCGAGCAGTTTCAGGTCATCGTCGAGAACCGCCGCCTTGAGGCTCTGCGTTCCGATGTCGATGCCAAGGCTCGCCACCCGCTCAGGCCGCTTCGCAGTCGGCCAGCACGTCGCCCAGTTGCGACAGCAACGATCCCTTGCGCGGATTGTACGAGCCGTCGAACACCGCCGTGCCGATGGTGAAGGCATCGGCGCCCGCATCGGCCACCGCCTTGATGCGCTCGCGCGAGGTGATCGAACCCGCAACGATCAGATAGCCGTCGCCGATCCCCTTGCGTGCGGCGCGAACCAGGTCCAACGGATCGGCCTCGGTGGCGCGGAACGCCAGCAGGTCAGCACCGGCGCAACCGGCAGCTAGGAACCCCTCGCAATGCGCCGTGACATCCGCCGGCTTGCCACCAAGTTTTGTCGGGTGTCCCGCCGGAAAGCCGGGGAACGGAAAGTAACTCGTCGGCGAGTCGGCAAGAATCTCGTTGATGCGCACCACGTCGGTTCCTCCGAGCAGCCGGTCGATCCCGAGGTCGCGCGCCACCCGCGCAGAGTTGAGGCATGCCTCGGGCGTCTCGGACACCACTTCCATATACGAAATCGCGCCGAGTGCGCGAATGCGGTCGGTCAGCATCTGCAAGGTTTTGGGCTCGACGCCTACGTCTTTGAAGCCGATGTGGCCGAGACCCAGCGGCGCAATCTGCTCGAGCACATCGAGGGCATCTTCCACCGTCTTGTCGCCACGGGTCAGCATGAAAATGAAGTCCATCGGCACCTCCGGTGTCAGATTGTTGGCAATGCCTGCGACAGCCGCCCACTCGCGGCCATCATGTCGAGGACCGTGAACCGGTTACGGATTTCGCGGCCGTGCAGCAGGGCGGATTCGTAGAAGGGGCGGTCGAGGTAAATGGCGTCCGGTGTCGTCGGAGCGCCCGCGGCCGTTAGCACCGCCTCGATGCGGGAGGGCGACAGGAGGCTGTCGGCGAGCCTCGCTGAAATCGCCGTCCAGTTCGCGGCAATCCGCTGGTTCAGCTCATCGGCCCTGGTCTGGTCAAGCAGCTTGGCTTCGAGCTCGGGCCACACCGAGCGTCCAAGCTCCCGCCCGAAATGGGCGATGACCTCCCGCTCGGTCAGTGTGTCCGCGCCGACGACGGGCTGCGACGCGAGAAAGCGTTCCTGCAGCCGCGCGATCGAGAGAGTGGTGACGCCCACCTGCTCGCCGTGAAAGACATTCGGCCGGCTCGATGGCGCAAGCATGTCGATGTAGTGGCTGACCAGATGCTCCGCCTGGCTGGCCGGCGCACTGGACCCGACAATGGCGGTGCCAAGGCCCGACAGGATCAGCGTGCGGACCAGCACGCGCATCGCCTCGATGCTCCCCGCGACGAGGTCGCCCGCCATCGCCAGCAGCCGCGGCTCTTCCGCGGCAAGCAGATCGAACGGCAACTGGCGGTAGGGTGTGTCGCGTAGCAGATGGCTCATCAGCCAGTCGGTTTGCGCGGTGGCCCGGCAGACGCTGTCGCCCAGACCGGCGCGGATCATCCGCTTCGGCGCCGCAGCCAGTACCGTTAGGTCGAAGAACGCGCCCGCAGGCGCCTGCGCCGGCAAGGTCAGCTTGTGGCCATGCTGACTGATCGACGCGGTCAGCGATGTGTAGCCGTTCATCGACGGCGCCGTGGCGAACACGGCATAGGGCTTGCCCTCGAGCGCGCTCGAATACTTCGTCAGATCGTTGATCGTCCCCGAGCCGATGGCGATGAAGCCGTCGACCGAGGCCGTAGCGGTGCGAATGGCACCGACCGTGTCGTCATCGGGGTATGGATCAGCAGATAGAACGATGCTCTGAATATCGAAGCGGCCGTGCAGTGCCGCCTCGACCCGTTCTCCGAGCACGCGCTGCGTCGTCGGATCGCTGATCATGGCAAGCTTCCTGCCGAAGCCGAGTCCGCTGACGAGCTCCGCTTCCAGCCCCGTCAGCGAGTCAGCGACGACAAGCGATCGGGTCTCGACGCTCACCGCGTTGCCGGTTTCAGCATCGACATAGGTGCCATCGAGCAGCGCCTGGATCGGGTCGTTCGCCTCGGCTGGGTTTGCTTGAATGAGAGCCATGCTCATCTACTCCGCGGCCAATCGCTGTTCGGACGACCGCCCGCTCATATACGCGTCGATCGCTGCGGCCGCCGCCGCATCGAGAGCGAGGCCAAGCTTGCTCCGGCGCCAGAGGACGTCATCGGCGGTCACCGCCCACTCATGTTCCATCAGATAACGCAACTCCGTCTCGTAGAGCCCGCCACCGAAATGCCGACCAAGCTCGTCCGCGGTCCGCGCCGACCCGAGAATCTCAGTCGTTCGAGTTCCATAAGCGGCAACCATCCGCGCCAGCATCCCTGCCTCGAGATTGGGATATCGCGCCGCAAGCTGGCGCGCGAGATCGTCTCGCCCATTCATCGCAAAGCCGCCGCCGGGCAGGGCAGCGTCCGCCGTCCAGTCGGCCGTGCCCAGCACCGGCAGGTGCGGTGCCAGCTTCGTCATCGCCGCCTCTGCGAGCTTCCGATAGGTCGTGATCTTGCCGCCATAGACCGACAGGATCGGCGCGGCGGCCTCATCGAGCGTCAGCACATACTCGCGCGTCGCATCCTTGGCCGCGCTCGCTCCATCATTGTAGAGCGCCCGCACCCCGGCATAGGCGTAAACGATGTCGTCGGCCGTCAGGCCCTCGCGCAAATAAGCATTGGCCGAGGCGAGGATGTAGTCGCGCTCGGCTTCCGTCACAGCCGGATTGGTCGGATCGCCGGTGTGATCCATATCGGTCGTGCCGAGCAGCGTGAATGCGTCGCCATAAGGAATGGCGAACATGATGCGCCCATCCGCATTCTGCAGCGTGTAGGCGGCGCCATGCGCGAAGCGTCGCCGCACGATCAGATGCGAGCCGCGCACCAGGCGGATCGCCGGCTGTACGGCGCCAAGGGCCAGCGACGCGATCTTGGCCGCCCACGGGCCGGCGGCATTGACCAGCACTCGCGTCTCGACCTCAAATTCCTGCCCATCGGACTCGCGATAGCGCACCGTCCAGTGCGCCGCGTGCCGGGTGGCTGCGATGACGCGCGAACGCGTCCGGATATCGGCGCCACGATCGGCCGCGTCGCGCGCATTGAGCACCGTCAGCCGGCTGTCATCGACCGCACAGTCTGAATAGGCAAAACCGGTCGCATACTGCTCCATGAGATCGGCGCCTTCCGGAGCCGTCCGCAGGTCGAGCCGGCGCGCGCCTTCGAGCAGGTTCCGCGGAGCCAGAGTGTCGTAGAGGAACAGTCCGGCGCGCAGCATCCATTGCGGTCTCATGCCGCGCCGGTGCGGCAGCACGAAGCGCAGTGGGCGCACCAGATGCGGCGCGATACGCCACAGCACTTCGCGTTCGGCCAGCGCCTCGCGCACCAGGCGGAACTTGTAGTGCTCGAGATAGCGCAGCCCGCCATGGATCAGCTTCGACGATGCCGACGATGTCGCGCCCGCCAGATCACCCTGCTCGAGCAGCAGCACGGACGCGCCACGGCCCGCAGCATCGCGTGCGATCCCCGCCCCGTTGATGCCGCCACCGATGATCAGAATGTCAAATTGCACAGTGCGCCAAGTGGTAAGTCGTAATATGATTTTACTAGCCGAGTTCGCGTCCGCCTGCAACTGTTTGAAGCGCCGGTTCAGTGCGTGCGGCGATCAGCAAATCCGCAAGTTCGGCAAAGCCTTCCGCCGATCGTCCTGCCGCAACGAACGCCGGCAAAGCCGGCATGCGCCCGGCGAAGTCGCGCACATTGGCAACCCCCACCGCGTTGGGAAAGAAGCCGAACATAGGCGCATCGTTGGGGCTGTCGCCGACATAGAGGATGCGCTCGCGCTCCGCCGTCCCGTCGATGCCGAACGCCTCGGTAAGCAGGCTGAGGCTGGTGCTGAGCTTGTCATGCGCGCCGTACCAGGCGTTGACGTGGATCGACGACACTTTCGCCGTCGCGCCCGCCTGTTCGAATGCCGCAACGATCCGCTCGACCGCCTCGCGACCGAGCGGCGTCACATCCTCGCTGAAATCGATGGCGAGATCGACTGCGCGATACCCCTGGTCCGCAGACAGCGCCGTGCCGGCAACATCGTGCAGCACGCGCGCGGCAATAGCCTCGAGCCGCTTGCGGTCCGCCTGCCACTCGCTGTCGGGCCGCATGAAGCGCCGGATCATTCGCTTCGACCGATCGTCGTAGCGAAACCAGAACGCACCGTTCTCCCCCACTACGGCGTCCACCGGCCATTGCCGCGCAATGAGGTCGCACCATCCCGCCGGCCGCCCCGTCACCGGCACGACGAGCAGCCCCGCATCGCGCAGCCGTTCGAGCGCCGCATAGGCCAATGCCGGAAGCCGTCCATCCGCCGTCAGCGTATCGTCGATGTCGGTCAGCACAGCTACCGCGCGGCGTGCCACGCGATGGGGCAATTCGGCAAGTGGTTGCATTGTCAAAGTCATAAGAGGTCATATGACTAGCTTGAGCGGAGCCACCTGTAAAGCGCTGACCTAACCCAGTTCCGGCCCGGCGATGACGTGGACCAGCGTGCTGTCACCGAAGCCAACCGATCGTCCGAGGGCCATTCGGTGGAATTGCCGTTGCACCTTGAATCCGCGCTCCGAGAACTGCCGCACGGCAGCCTCTGAGGATCGAGGGACATCTGCAACGATGTCTCCGCTCACGCCACCAAGCATCTGCTGCAGGAACCCCCTGCCGTCCGCTGAAGTCCGCGCCACAACCGGCCCGATCTGCAGAGCCCGGCGTCCCTGGCTATGCGGTGGCTCGCCAG
>JBKJTB010000118.1:0-12853 GCA_046594305.1 Devosia sp.
ATTTTCGTTCGACCAGAGCCAGTTCAACCGCGCCACGCAGGCGCTGCGCCAGCCGGGTTCGTCGTTCAAGCCGTTCGTCTATGCGGCGGCACTCGACAATGGCTACACGCCATCGACCGTCGTGATGGATTCTCCGATCGAGATCGATCAGGGACCGGGGCAGGCGGCATGGCGTCCGGAAAATTATTCCGCCGGAAAATATTACGGCCCGCAGACCCTGCGATTCGGCATTGAGCATTCCCGCAACGTCATGACGGTGCGGCTGGCCAAGGATATCGGCATGCCGCTGGTGACCGAATACGCAAAAATGTTCGGCATCTACGACAATCTGCAGCCGCTGCTGGCCATGGCGCTGGGCGCCGGCGAAACCACCGACATGCGGATGACCGCGGCCTATGCCACCATCGCCAATGGCGGCCGCCGCATCACTCCGACGCTGATCGACCGCATCCAGGACCGCTACGGCAAGACCATCTACCGCCATGACGATCGGATCTGCGACGGCTGCACGGCCACCGACTGGGAGAATCAGCAGGAGCCGCTGATCATCGACAATCGCGAGCAGGTGCTCGACCCGATGACGGCCTATCAGATCACCTCGATGATGGAAGGCGTCGTGCAGCGCGGCACCGGCACGGGCGCGCGCTCGCTCAATCGTCCGGTGGCGGGCAAGACCGGGACGTCCAACGACTACAAGGACGCCTGGTTCATCGGCTTCACGCCGGAACTGGCGGTTGGCGTCTATATCGGGTTCGACCAGCCCAAGAGCATGGGCAATGCCGCAACGGGCGGCGGTCTGGCCGTGCCGATCTTCACGTCGTTCATGGCGAACGCGCTCAAGGGCAAGCCGCCGACCCCGTTCAACATGCCGGCCGGCATGACGCAGATCTGGATCGACCCGGCGACGGGTGTGAAGGCCAATGCCGGCGAGGCCGCGATCGCTGAGGCGTTCAAGCCGGGTACCGGCCCCAACCTCATCACCTCGGTGATCGGCGTCGACTCCAATGCCTTCCGTCGGCTCGAGGACCAAAACAACAGCACGACGGGCCGTGGCCTTGGCGATGGCGTCGGCGTTGAGCAGCCGGCGCAAGATGACAACACCGGCTTCTTCGGCCGCGGTGGGCTGTTCTGAGTTTCATCCAATATCCGGACCCCCGCCTGGCGAAGGCCGCAGAGCCTCGCGAAGCCGTCGACGACGCACTTCGTGCCATCGGCGAACGTCTGCTGGCTGCGGCGACTGAGGCGCGGGCGTATGGACTGGCCGCCGCGCATATCGGCGAAATCGCGCCGGTGGTGATCGTCAGCGGCGATCCGGAAGGCCGCGAATACATGCTGCTGTTCAACCCGGTTGTTACCGCGGTCGCGACGGAAACCGAGGCCGGGGAAGAGGGTTCGGTCTCGGCGCCAGGCGTTCGCATTCAGCTCGACCGGCCGGTGTGGGCCGAAATCGGCTACATGGACGCTGCCGGCGCGGCGCAGACCGTCCGGTTCGAAGGGTTCGCGGCGCGGGTGGCGCTGCACGAGATCGAGCAAATGAACGGCGAGTTCTTCCTCAACAAGCTGTCGCGGCTCAAACGGGAGATGGTGCTGAAGAAGGCGAAGAAGCGCTAGGAGGCCTTCCTCGCGGCCTCATCCAGGACTTTCGCCATTGCAGCAGAGGGATTCTTGGCTCGCTCGAAGGCCCTCAATGTCTCCGGCTTGAGCTCCAACTCGACAATTATGCTGCGAGGATCCTTCAAAGTGAGCGGCTTGCCTTCGCGAAACGCTTCTTGCTCGCGCTCACTGAGCGCATAGAGCGGCGCGTCCGGCGGAGTGGGCTGAGCCTCGCCGTTGCGATTCATTTCGCGTATCTGCTCGAGGGTGTACCGCCTAATATCTGGCTTTGGCATTTCGTCCCAGGCTCCAGGCCGTGATGAGGCGGATCACATCGCCTCTCGATGTGTATATCACGATTAGCGTTTCGTCACCGACTTGGCCGATCGCTCGCCATCTGGGCTCGCCGTAGTCGCAACGAAGGTCCAGGATTTTCTTGACGCCAGGGTCGTCAAATATGAGCGCGGCGCGGGCGAAATCGACGCCGCGTTCCAGTAACACCGCCTGACGCTTGTGCTCATCCCATTCGAAGTCCATGGGATCATTAAGCCCACGAAGCCCTGCTGCATCAATGGCCGTGGTTGCGTCCGGCGGTCCGGTCAACTACATGGGCGGCAAAGCGAAAGAGCGGACATCCGATGCGCGCAGAGATCGAAAAGAACGTGGCTGAAATCGAGCAGGTGCTGAACCTGCTGAGGAGGCATCTTTGACTGGGATACAGCAGAAGCCCGCCTCGCAGATCTGAATAACCGCACTGAATCTCCCGACTTCTGGGGCGACCCCGATAAGGCGCGCGAGATCATGCGCACCCGCGACGAACTCGACGTCCAGGTCAAAGCCGTCCGCGACTTCAGCCAGCAGGTCAAAGACAACCTCGAACTGATCGAACTGGGCGAAGCCGAGGGCGACGCCGGGATCGTCAAGGAAGCCGAAGCGGCGATCGACGAGTTGGTCGAGACGGCGCGACGGGTGCAGATCGAGACCCTGCTCAACGGCGAGGCGGATCACAACGACTGCTATCTTGAGATTCACGCCGGCGCGGGCGGCACCGAGAGCCAGGACTGGGCGTCGATGCTCTTGCGCATGTACACGCGCTGGGCCGAGCGGCGGAAGTTCAAGGTGGAGACGATGGAACTGCATCCGGGCGAAGAGGCCGGGATCAAGTCCGCCACCATCCAGATCAAGGGCCATAATGCCTATGGCTGGCTCAAGACCGAGGCCGGCGTGCATCGGCTGGTGCGCATCTCGCCCTATGACAGCGCGGCGCGCCGGCACACGAGCTTCTCGTCGGCCTGGGTCTATCCGGTGGTCGACGAAACCATCAACATCGAGATCAACGAGTCCGATCTGAAGGTCGATACTTACCGATCGTCCGGTGCGGGCGGCCAGCACGTCAACACCACCGACTCGGCGATTCGCATCACGCACGTGCCGTCGGGCATTGTCGTCGCCTGCCAGCAGGAGCGCAGCCAGCACAAGAACCGCGCGACGGCGATGCAGATGCTGAAGGCGCGGCTTTATGAGCAGGAGCTCGAAAAGCGCGAGGCGCTGGCGAATGCCGAGGCGTCGTCCAAGACCGACAATAGCTGGGGCCATCAGATCCGCAGCTACGTGCTGCAGCCCTACCAGATGGTGAAAGACCTCAGGACCAACTTCGAGACGTCGAACACCGGCGCCGTGCTTGATGGCGATCTCGATGGCTTCATGGAAGCATCGCTGGCCTCGCGCGTGCAGGGCTATGCCGACAAGGCCGGCGACTGACAAAAAAGGCCGGCAGCTTTCACTGCCGGCCTCAGCCCAAATTCGGAGCCCCGAATATCGCGCTACAGTAGGTTCACCGCTCGCGCGGTGTAAAACGAACCTGACTAACACCGGTAATATGACGACTGCCCTTTGCAAGGGCATGATCGATATGAACTATTCGGGAACCTCATTTAACCGAGGTGTCTGACATCAGCCCGCGAGGATCTTCGCCAGATCGCGACCCGCGTTCAGATATCGCGCTGGATCGACGGCGGTGTCGCTGCGGCGGACCTCGAAGTGGAGATGCGGTCCGGTGGACCGGCCGGTCGAGCCGACCCGAGCAATCGGCGTGCCGGTCGTGACCTTCTGGCCTTCCTTGGCGAGGAAGGCGCTCAGATGACCGTAGCGGGTGACGAGACCGTTGCCGTGGGTGATCTCGACGACGTTGCCATAGCCGGAGATCTGGCCGACGAAGCTCACGATGCCGGCGCCGGCGCTAAGCACCTTTGAGCCTTGCGGAGCGGCGTAGTCGATGCCGGAGTGGAAGGCGAGGCGACCGGTGAACGGGTCCTTGCGATTGCCGAAGGTTGAACTGGTGCGCGTGGCGCTGACCAGCGGCCGGTGGACGGGCGCGAGATCTGCTGCGCCGCGGGCCGCCTTGAAGCGCTCTAGCGCCGCTGCGACGCCGTTGGCGTCGTCGATCAGTGTGGAAGACTCTGCGCCATCGATGGCGGGGAGGAGGGGACCGCCCACGTCGTCGAGGGTGGGCAGTTTCGGGCGGATGCCGATACCGGCCAGTGTGTCCATGATCTCGTCGGTGCGGGCTGTCGCTTCCTCGGTGAGGCTGGCGAGGGCGACGCGGGATTCGTCCATCATGCGGTTGACGCTGGCTGAGGCGGCGGCGATCTCGGCGCCAGGGTCAGCCGAGGGCAAGAGCGAACTGACCAGCGTCGGATCGTCGGTGGCGCCGGTCGCGGCGACTTCTGTCGTGATGCCGAGTTCTGCGGCCTTGTCCGCCAACTGCTTCACATATTGGTGCTGCTCCATCAGCAGTTCCTGCGTCTGCGCGAGATCCTGGAGCTGGAGATTGACGTCGCCGGCCTGGACGTAGTGGCGCGACTGCAGGCGGTCGACCTCCAGGCGCAGCTGCGAGATGCGGTCCTCATAGGCCACAAGGATCGTGTCGCTCGGACCGGCAAAGAGTTTTGAGATATCGGGCGCCATCAGCATGCCGACCAGTGTCAGCGCGTTGGTGGCGAGCAGCGCAGCAAAGCCGCCGTAGAGGAAGATGGGCCGGATGGTGAGCCCGGCCGCCCGGGCCTTCGGCGCTGCTTTGGCTGGTTTTGCAAACGGCTTGGACGGAACGCTTTTACGCAACGCCAGCAACTCCCGACTCTACAACTTCTGCCGGAAATCATGGTCGGTTAAGGTTAATGGAGCGCCAAAGAAGGCCTAACGAGGGCTTAACGCGCGGCCCCGAGGTGCGCCTTTGTGGCATCGAGAACGGTCTGCGCGTGCCCCTTGATGCGGCTCGCCTTGAACACGCTGGCGATCTTGCCTTTGGCATCCACCAGGTAGGTCACGCGGATAGTGCCCATATACTCGCGGCCCCAGAGCTTCTTCTGCTGCCACACATCATAGGCCTGGTTGGCCTTGAGGTCGGTGTCGGCGAGGAGCGGCTGCACGAATTTGTTCTTGGCAGCGAATTTCTTATGGCTCTCGATGTCCTGCGGCGAGACACCGACAACCTCCACACCGAGCTTTTTGAAGTCGGGGGCGAGCGCCGAGAATTCGCGGTTCTCGATTTCGCAGCCGTCCGTGCCGTCTTCGCAGTAGAACTCGACCACCACGGGCTTGCCTCGGCGAGCGCTTAACTTGAAGCTGCCGCCACGATCGTCTGGGAGGGTGAAGTCGGGAGCCGTCTGGCCGATCTCGAGCATGGCAAAGCGTCGTCCAAGGCCGCGAAGTGCGGCATTTCAGGGTGTTAGTGCCTTATTGAAGCCGGTATCATCGGGCAAGACAATGTCACTGGCGATTTGATTCCCGGGGGCACTTTGGGATCATCGCCGAGACTCCTTGCGGAACAGAATTGAAGCCAACGCCGCCACCAGGACAGAGGGTACGTAGGCGCTCGGTCGCCCGGACCCTCTCACTTGCCGCCGCCTGGCTCTTCGGAGTTCCGTTGGCCTTGATGGCCGTGCTCTACGTCGTCCTGCTGATCCACCCCATCCCGTTGCCCTTCATCTCGACGCAGGTCCGCAATCTGCTGGTCTCGTCGATGCCGCCCGACACCGAGCTCGAACTCGGCGACATGGCGCTGGCGCTCGAGGGTTATGCCTGGCCGGTGATCCAGTTCAGCCCGGTGACCTACAGGGACACCGCAAATGGTGGGAAGGTGCAGATGGACGCGCTCGAGGTCGGCTTCTCGCCGGTTCGCGCGCTGATCGGCCAGCCTGGCGCGACGGTGACGATCGTCGGGCCGCACATCCAGATCAATCAGGATCTGTTCGGTCCGCGGATGGCCGAGTTCGTGATCGAGCCGGGTGAGAACGGCGCTCCCGATACCGTACGGGTGATCGAAGGGTCGAAGGCCTTTCCGAACGCCGGCTTCAGCAAGGATGGCATCGAGGTCACCGGCGAAACGACCGAGCTGACCCATGTGCGCTCCGACAATGACTGGATCGTGCTCAACCTCGAGGCGGCGCAGGTCGGTATCGCCAGTGTGATCCAGCAGGCCGAGATGGGCCGCTTCTCGCGCCTCGTGATCCGCGACGGTGTCGTCGACATGAATGACGCGATCTACGCGACGCTCAGGACCTTCACCGGCATCAATCTCGACATCGCGCCAACTCCGGACGGCAAGGCCGTCGAGGGCAATTTCTCCGCTGACTACGGCGGTACTGTCATGCAAGGCATCTTCGAGCGGGTGATCGACGATGCCGGCGACGCCCGGCTCAAAGTCTCGCTCAACAATTTCGACCTGTCGGCATTCGCCTCGATCATCAATGAGAGCGGGTCAGCGGGCGGCGTGGTGGGGCCGGCGGCCGTATCGCTCAATGTCGCCTTCGACGCTGTGACCGGCAAGATCAAGGGCGGCGCGTTCAACGCCGACATGACCGGCACGGATTTGCGTATGGATTCTGGTCTCTACCCGATCGCCAGCAGCATCATGGAGATCGACTGGAAACCGGACACCGGCACCTTCACGATGAAGGAAGCGACGGTGAATGTCGGGGGAACAACGTTCAAAGTGGGTGGCGTGTTCGTCCTCGGCTACGACGAACTTTATGGTCCGACCGTCGCCATCTCGATGACCGGCCGCGATGTCGAGGTGCCGGACGCCATTACCGGTCAGAAGGCGACGATCTTCGATACGCTGAGTTTCAATGGCTGGTCGGCGCCCCTCTACGGCGCTGTCGGGATCGACCAGTTGGTGCTTGCGCGGGCGGATGGCGCCCGGTTTGAGAGCCGCGGCCGCATCGACATGGTGCGCAAGGGCATCGGCGTCGACATGAGCGTCGCGGGGACCGGCTTCACGGTCGATGACATCAAGCGCATCTGGCCGCCAATGCCGGAGGGCGGCGAGGCACGGGACTGGTTCTTCAAGAACGTCCTCGCGGGAAAGATCGACACCCTGACTGCAAAAGTCGCGTTCCCCGTCGGCACGCTGCCGCTGAACGGCGACTTCATGTCCATGCCGCAGAATGCAGTGTTCATGGAAATGACGGTCGACGGCGTTCAGGTCAACGCGCTCGACGGCATGCCGCCGATTGCCATTCAGGGCAAGACGCGGTTCCAGGTGCTCGACTCGCAAGTGACGATGGCAGCCGATGGCGGCCTGATTCAGACCTCCAATGGCGACATCTCGGTCGCCAATGCGGCGCTCGTCATGACGTCCGAGACTCCGGGCGAAAGCATCGTCGAAATTTCGGGCGATATGGTCGGCGGCATCCCGGCCATCGCCGCCATCGCCAAGCAGTTCCAGCCCGAAATGATGGGGCAGGAGAGCATGCCGGTCGACCTCAATACGTTGACCGGCGATCTGAGCGTGCGGCTGCTCGCGACGACGATCCTCGACAGCAAGGGCGCGACGAGCAAGCAGAATTTCTCGATCAACGGCAATTTGCAGGATTTCGGAACGTCCGCCCCCATACAGGGACACAAGCTCGGCAACGGCCAATTGTCGTTCATGGCAACGCAGGACGGTTTCCGCGTCGGCGGCTCCGCAGAACTCGACGGCATGGGCACCGACGTCGTGATCGAGGGCGATCTGTCGACCGGCGAAGCGATCCCGCCCATGACCATTAGTGCCGTGGCGAGCCTCGACGATCTGTCCAAGCTCGGCTTCGATGTCAGCGAGTTCGGCAAGGGCAAGATTTCAGTCACCGCCAAGCCGCGCGCCGATGGCGCCATCGACATCACCGCCGACCTTAAGTCTGCGTCGCTGACCATCAAGGATCTCGGGATCACCAAGAAGGTCGGCGAGGCGGGGCTCGTCAAAGCCACGATACACCAGCAGGGCGACACCACCGACATCACCAACCTCGATCTCGCCTTCAGCTCGGTGAAGCTCAAAGGTAGCATGCAGATCGATGCCAAGAAGGGCCTGCAGTCGGCCGAGTTCAGCAATTTCGCGCTGAGCGAAGGCGACGCGGCGCAGCTGTCGCTGACGCCGATCAAGGACGGTTTTGCCGTCCGCATCCGCGGCGATCAGCTCGATCTCAAGCCCATACTGACGCGCTCGTTCGACCTCACCTCCGGTGCTGGCGGGGTGCAGGCGACGAGTTTCACCCAGACCATTGCGCTCGATGTCGAGCTCAAGCGCGCGCTGGGCATGTACAAGACCAACGCCTTCAACGTGAACCTCGAGCTCGCACTCAAGGGCAGCGACCTGCGCAACGTCAATCTGCAGACGCAGATCGGCAATGCCGGGCAGGTTTCGGTGGCGACCAACACGATCGAGAATGGCCGCGCCATGACTGTGGTGTTCAACGATCTGGGCTCGGTGCTGCGTTTCGTCGGGGTTTACCCGCAGTTGCAGGGCGGCGCCGGCAGCTTCGTGCTGTCCCAGAACACCGAAACCAAGGTCGATACCGGCACGGTCAATCTCAAGAACTTCGCCATTGTCGACGAGAAGAACCTTGCGGCGCTGGTCGACGGGCACCCGGACACGCGTAAGGCACTGCGCGGCGGGAGCACGATGGCGTTCGACAGCGCCAAGGTCAATTTCGTCCGGCGCAAGGACCGCATCCAGATCGTCGACGCGGCCGTGGCCGGCGACAACATCGGCGGCACGGGCGAGGGGTTCATCTACACCGACAGCAAGCAGTACGACCTCGTCGGTACATTCGTGCCGATGTTCGGGATCAACAATGCGTTCGGCAAGCTGTTCGGCGGTGGCGACAACGGCATGTGGGGCATCACGTTCGCCGTGCGGGGTCCGCTCGACAAGCCGGACTTCAAGGTCAATCCGCTGTCGCTTTTTGCCCCCGGCGCCTTCCGCGGGCTGTTCGAATACAAGGCGAAGGAAGCCCCGCGGGTCGACTGACGGTATGACTTGGTCATACCGCGTGTTATGGTGAGGCAAAGGAGACCGCCATGGCCAAGGTCGTAAAACGCACGTTCAGCCTGACGGAAGAGCAGGCGAAGTTTATCGATGCGGCGGTTGACCGTGGGGAATACGCTTCGGGAAGCGAGGTCGTTCGTGAGGGCCTGCGTGAGATGCAGGAAGATCAGACGATTCTTGACGACTGGTTGCGTCGCGAGGTTCTACCTTCCATCAAGGAACTGGAAGAGCATCCCGAAAGGGCACGCCCCGCTGATGAGGTGTTCGCCGAACTGAAGCGCGAGTTCCGCAAGAAACACATGCCATCGCGGAAGGGAGCATGAAGACTCGCCTGGTCCGCATCGGTCCTGGGGCAAATACTGAGATACGGTACATCGCCGACTATCTCGCGCATTTCGTTTCACCGCTGAGCGGTGATCAATTCCTTGACCGCATATTCGACTTCGTCTGGCGCCTCGATCTCGCGGCCCAGCGCGGCCTCGACCGCTCGGATATCTACCCTGGATTGCGCGTCATACCGTTCGAGAAAAAGGCGAACCTAGCAGTGATCGTGACCGACGAGTCGATCACCCTCGTTCGCGTCTTCTATCGCGGCCAGGACTGGGAAAGCGCCTTGAGGCACCAATACGGTCGCGGCGACTGAAGCGACTTCAGCAGCGCGCGCTCCTACGGTTCGAGCTTCACTAGAGCGAACTTCTTCTTCCCGAACTGAACCTTGAAGCCACCGAGCCTCTGGTCGATCTCGTCGAGCCCGATCAGCTTCTCGGGGTCGCTCTCTAGACGATCGTTGATCCTCACTTGTGCGCCGCCAGACATTTGCTTTCGTGCGTCTGTCATGGAGGAGACGAATCCCGTGGCAGCAAGGATCGCCGCGACTGTTCGAGCATTTTGAAAACGAGGATCCTTCTTCAAATACCTCACTGGCCAGTTGGCGACCTCGCCCTGACCACTTCCGAACGTCGCTTCCGCATCCCGGCCGGACTGCTCGGCAGCTTCGCGGCCGTGGACGATCGCGGTCACTTCCGTCGCGAGGATTTTCTTGGCTTCGTTGAGTTCGACGCCGCCCAGCGCTTCGAGCTTGGCGATCTCAGCCAGCGGCATCCGGGTGAAAATCTTGAGGAATTTTCCGACGTCGGCGTCTTCTGTGTTCCGAAAATACTGCCAGAACTCATACGGGCTGAAGAGGTCGCCGTTGAGCCAGACGGCGCCAGAGGCTGACTTGCCCATCTTCTCACCGGAGGATTTGGTGAGGAGCGGCGTCGTCAGCGCGTAGAGTTGCGGGCCGTCCATGCGGTGGCTGAGGTCGACGCCGTTGATGATGTTGCCCCACTGGTCGGAGCCGCCCATCTGGAGGACCGTGCCGTAGCGGCGGTTGAGCTCGACGAAGTCGTAGCCCTGCATGATCATGTAGTTGAATTCGAGGAAGCTCAGCGACTGTTCGCGGTCAAGGCGCAGCTTCACGCTGTCGAAGCTGAGCATGCGGTTGACCGAGAAGAACCGGCCGACGTCGCGCAGGAACTCGACGTAGTTGAGCTTCAGCAGCCAATCCGCATTGTTGACCATGATGGCTGGATTGGAGCCATCATAGTTGAGGATGCGGCCGTAGACCTGCTTGATGCTCTCGATGTTGGCGGCGATCTGTTCGACGGTGAGGAGTTTTCGCTGATCGTCGCGAAAGCTCGGATCGCCCACCATCGAGGTGCCGCCGCCCATCAGGCTGATCGCTTTATGACCGGTCTCCTGCAGCCAGTACAGCATCGTCACGGTGATTAGATTGCCGATGTGGATGCTGGTGGCCGTGGCGTCATAGCCGACATAGCCCGTGATCGGGCCCTTCATCGCCAGAGCGTCCAATCCCTCGGGATCGGAGATCTGGTGGATGAAGCCGCGCTGATCGAGGACGTTGAGGAAGTCGGACTTGTATTTGGCCATTTGGCTCTGAATCGTTTGAGTTAGCGGCCTTTTCCGGCGGCGATTTCGCCGCGGCGGCGGTCGAGATATTCGGCGCAGCGCTCGGTGAGCTCGTCGATCTTGCCCTCGTAGAAGTGGTTGGCGCCGTCGACGATCTGCTGCTCGATGGTGATGCCCTTCTGGGTTTTGAGCTTATCCACCAGCTTCTGCACCGAGGCGGGCGGAGCCACGCGGTCCTTCTCGCCATGGATGATGAGGCCCGAGGACGGGCAGGGGGCGAGGAAGGAGAAATCGTAGAGATTTTCGGGCGGGCTCACCGAGATGAAGCCTTCGACCTCGGGGCGGCGCATCAGCAGCTGCATGCCGATCCAGGCGCCGAACGAGAAGCCGGCGATCCAGCAGCCGCGCGACTCGCGGTTGAGCGACTGCAGCCAGTCGAGCGCGGAGGCCGCATCCGACAATTCGCCGATGCCGTGGTCGAACAGGCCCTGCGAGCGGCCGACGCCGCGCGAATTGAAGCGGAGAACGGAGAAGCCGCGTTTCGCGAACATATAGAACAGGTTGTAGACGATCTGGTTGTTCATCGTGCCCCCGAATTCGGGGTGCGGATGCAGCACGATCGCAATGGGCGCGTTCGGGTTGTTGCCGGGCTGATAACGGCCTTCGAGGCGGCCCTCAGGCCCGTTGAATATGACTTCTGGCATCGATCGTTTCCGTTGGCCAGGCAAGGGCGCATGTGCGCCGCCCGGAGCCGGGTGTCCGGCTTGACGAAGGGGCTGCCGCTCCCTAAAACAAGGCCCGAATTGTCAGATTAGAATGGTTCGAAACTGACTTTCGGTGGCAGACGGGCGTGAATATGCCCGTTGGCCGGGTTTGGCGAGCGCTCCTTCTACAGAAAGCGCCGTCGGAAATTCAAGAAGTTTGAGGCGGGACGGCGCGGAGAACGCGCCTGAAACTGTTCGGATGAGCGCGGCCACGACATATCTCGACCACAACGCCTCGGCGCCACTGCTGCCAGAGGCCCGCGATGCCGTGCTTAAAGCCCTGGAACTGACGGGGAATCCGTCGTCGGTGCATGGCCACGGAAGGGCGCTGCGGGCGCTGGTCGATAAGTCGCGGGCGAAAGTGGCGAAACTGGCCGGCGCGACGCGCGAGCAGGTGGTTTTCACCGGTTCGGCCACCGAAGCGATCACCCAGGCCATCGTCGGCGGCGCGAAGGCGCTGGGCGTGGAGGGGGTTGTGGTCTCCGCGGGCTGCCACACGGCCGCGATCAAGGCAGCCGAGGCGACCGGACTGCCGGTGACGCAAATCGGGCTCGACGAGACCGGCGTGATCCGGGTTGAGCAGATCGCGGAAGCGATGGCGCGGGCGGATTCGGTGGGCGCGAAGCTCCTCGTCGCGGTGCATCTAGTGAACAACGAGACGGGCGTGATCCAGCCCGCCGACCGCATCGAGGTGCTGGTCGGGGCGTCGCCGCACTTCCTGTTTGTCGATGCAGTTCAAGCACTTGGCAAGGTCGATCTGGACTTTGCGGGTCGCGCACCCGACATGATGGCGGTGAGCGCGCACAAGATCGGCGGCCCGCAGGGCGTCGGTGCGCTGCTGATGAAGGGACATGCCGACCAGGTGCGCCTGATCCCCGGTGGCGGGCAGGAGACCGGGCGGCGCGGCGGCACGGAAGCGGCGGCACTGATCGCCGCTTTCGGAGCGGCAGCGGACGTCTTTCCGGCGCGCTACTACGCGGCCGAGCCAGTTCATATGTTGCAAAGGGCGGTAGAAGGTTTGCGCAGTTTGGCACCAAACGCGGTGATCTTCGGCGAAAGCGCCGACAGGATTGGCAACACGCTCAACTTCGCGGTGCCGGGACTGAAGAATTCGGTGGCGATGATGGGGCTCGACCTTAACGGGATTTCGGTCTCCTCGGGTTCGGCATGCTCATCGGGCAAGGTCGGGCCGAGCCATGTGCTCAAGGCGATGGGCGTGCCGGCCGAGCTGAGCGAATGCGCCATGCGTTTGAGCGTGGGCTGGAATTCGACCGAG